>NZ_JANLCM010000002.1:0-329168 GCF_024979235.1 Herbiconiux aconitum | reverse complement strand
CTACCTGCTGGCCGAGGACGGATTGCGCATCATCGGCGAGGTCGAGAACGTGGGCCCCGGCATCTCCCGCGATCTCGTGGTGCAGGCGCAGCCCGGCGACTACTTCACGGTGTGCAAGCCCGGAATGGTGGGCGACGGCATCGGCCGCGCCGGGTTCACCGTCACGGGCGACAAGGTGCAGCTGGCCGGCGACGTGCAGGACCAGGTCGATCAGGCCGCCGTCAACTACGTCGCCTACGTGAAAGACCAGGTGGGCCAGCTCGTCACCGGCACCCAGACCTTCCTCGACTCCTACCTCGCCGGCGACGACGCCACGGCCCGCGACCTCTACGCCACCACCCGCGCGAACTACGAGCGCATCGAGCCCGTTGCAGAGTCGTTCGGCGACCTCGATCCGAAGATCGACTTCCGTGAGGCCGACGTCGCCGAGGGCGACGAGTGGACCGGATGGCACCGCATCGAGAAAGACCTGTTCCCGCCGGCGGCCGCCGACAACAACGGCGTCACGTATGTGCCACTGACCGCGGCCGAGCGCCAGGACTATGCCGACAAGCTCACCGCCGACACCCAGGCGCTCTACGACGCGGTGAACGCGCCGGATTACACGGTCACCATCGATGCCATCTCCAACGGCGCCATCGGCCTGCTCGAAGAGGTCGCGAGCGGCAAGATCACGGGCGAAGAGGAGATCTGGTCGCACACCGACCTCTGGGACTTCCAGGCGAACCTCGAGGGCGCCAAGGTGGCCTACGAGGGCGTGCGCGACATCGTCGAGGCGAAAGATCCCGACTTGGTGAAGACGCTCGACGAGCGCTTCGCCTCGCTCCAGGACACCCTGGCCGAATACGGCAGCCTCGACACCGGCTTCACCTACTACAACGAGCTCAGCACCGACCAGGTGAAGCAGCTGGCCGACGGCGTCAACGCCCTCAGCGAGCCGCTCAGCCAGCTCACGGCGACGCTCGTCGGCTGACACCTAGAGTTGAGGCACGATGTCTGATCCCACGACCCCCGCTCCCACGAGCTCCGGCATCTCCCGACGGGGGCTGTTCGGACTCGCGGGTGCGGGGGTCGTGGGTCTCGGCGTCGGCGCCGCGGTCGATCGTTTCGCGTTGCCGGCCACGGCATCGGCGCAGGAGAACACCGCGGTCTATCCCTTCTTCGGTGAGCATCAGTCGGGCATCGTGACCCCGGCCCAAGACCGCCTGCACTTCGCCAGCTACGACGTCGCCGACATCAGCCGCGATGAGCTGGTCGAACTGCTGCAGGACTGGAGCGCCGCCGCCGCCCTGATGACGCAGGGTGAGCAGGCCGGAAAATTCGGTGCGGTGAACGGCAACTACGACGCCCCGCCGGATGACACGGGCGAAGCGCTCGGGCTGCCGGCATCCGGTCTCACCATCACCTTCGGTTTCGGGCCCACCCTCTTCCAGGCCGCCGACGGCACCGACCGTTTCGGCATCGCGGGCCGACGCCCGGCCGCCCTGGTCGACCTGCCGCACTTCCCCGCCGACATGCTGCAGGATGCTCTCTCCGGCGGCGACCTCTGCATCCAGGCCTGCAGCGACGACCCGCAGGTCGCGGTGCACGCCATCCGCAACCTTTCGCGGATCGCATTCGGGCGCGCGAACATCCGCTGGTCGCAGCTCGGCTTCGGCCGCACCAGCTCCACCACGAAGGCGCAGCAGACCCCGCGCAACCTGTTCGGCTTCAAAGACGGCACGGCGAACATCAAGGCCGAAGACACCGGGGTGGTCGACGACCAGGTCTGGGCCTCGGGCGGCGACGGAGCGGCCTGGATGGCGGGCGGCTCCTACCTGGTGTCGCGCAAGATCCGCATGACCATCGAGACCTGGGACCGCACGTCGCTCCGCGAACAGGAGGCGGTGATCGGCCGCACCAAGGGCGAGGGAGCCCCCTATTCCGGTGGCACCGAGTTCTCCGAACCCGACTTCTCCGCGACCGGACAGGGCGGGGCGCCTCTCATCGCCCAGGATGCGCATGTGCGGCTCTCGCATCCCGACCAGAATTCCGGTGCGCAGCTGCTGCGTCGCGGCTACAACTTCGTCGACGGCAACGACGACCTCGGGCGCCTGAACGCCGGTCTGTTCTTCATCGCCTACCAGCGCGACCCACGCGAGCAGTTCATCCCCATCCAGATGAACCTGGCGAAGAACGACGCCATGAACGAGTACATCCGGCACGTCGGCTCCGCCGTCTTCGCGGTGCCCCCGGGCGCCCGCCAGGGCGGCTACGTCGGCGAGACGCTCTTCGGCTGAACGCAGCACCCCCACAACGAGGGCTAGTCAGTACGTCCAGCTATCGCGTGCCCGTGTGCATTCCCGCGCCTCGGACGACTTGCTGGACTGGACACGTCGACCGCGACGAAGCGCGTCGACGACGACGATGTCTGGAGTTGCAATGCGAAAACCTGTCATCATGGCCGCTGCCACGGTCACCACGCTGGCACTCGTGGGGGTGGCGCTCCCCGCTGCGGCGAGCGCGGCATCCGCCCCACCGGATGCTGTTCCGCGGTCTGTGAGCGATCCATCGTTGAGCCCGACGCCCTACCAGGGGTGGAACACCTACTACGGATTGGGCGGAGACTTCTCCACCACGGAGGTGCTCGATGTCGCCGACTTCCTCGTCTCCTCCGGTCTCGCGGCGTCGGGTTACGACATCGTGTGGCTCGACGGCGGGTGGCAAGCCGACACACCCCGGGGAGACGACGGTCTCCTCCAGGGCGATCCCGAGCGGTTCCCGGAGGGCATGAAGGCGCTGGCCGACGCCATCCACGAGCGGGGGCTGCGGGCAGGAATCTACACCGACGCCGGCCCGTACATCCCCGGTTCCTGCGGGCTCGGGAGCTACGGTCACTACCAGACCGACGCCGACACCTTCGCGGCGTGGGGCTACGACGCGGTCAAGGTCGATTTCCTCTGCGGCATCACGGCCGACCTCGACCCGCAGACGGTGTACACCGAATTCGCCGAAGCCCTGCGGAACAACAGCAGCGGGCGGCCGATCATCTTCAATCTCTGCAATCCGGTGACCTCGCCCGACTGGGGCGACTACCCGGAGGAGCAGCAGTCGACCCACAGCTGGAGTTACGCCCCCGGCATCGCCGAATCGTGGCGCACGTACACCGACTCCGGATTCGTGGGAATGATGAAGTACAGCGACATGCTGCGCAACTACGACGCGAACGCGCGGCACCCGGAGGCGGCCGGACCCGGCCACTGGAACGACCCGGACTACGTCGGGCCGGAGCTCGGCATGACGGATGAGGAATTCCGCACCCAGATGACGCTCTGGTCGGTCGCCGCCGCGCCCCTCGTGATCGCCAGTGATCCCCGCACCTTGAGCGCCACATCGCTCGCGACGCTGATGGACCCGGAGATGCTCGCGATCAACCAGGACTCGCTGGGGCGCCAAGCCGTGCGCGTCGGCGAAGCCGGCGACACGGAGACCTGGCTGAAGCCGCTCGCCGACGGTTCGGTGGCCGTGGCGCTCCTCAACCGCAGCGACGCCCCCGCACAGATCTCGGTCGAGACGGATGCGCTCGGCCTCAAGGGTTCCCGGTTCACCGTGGCGGATGCCTGGACGGATGCGGTCACCGAGAGCAAGCGCACCGTGCGGGCCGCGGTCGCGGCGCACGGCACGTCGCTCCTGCGCATCTCACCCGCCCGGGGGCTCCCCGGAGTGCCGCGCATCACGGTCGACGCCCCGACGGTGACCGCTGTGGACGGCGCGACGATCGACCCGAGCGGGGCGGTGCTCGTGGCCGGCGGTTCGACGCTGACGACCGAGGTCACCGTGCACAATGACGGCCTCACCCCCGTCGTGCTGCCGACGATCACGCTCGCGGCGCCGGAGGGCTGGGTCGCCACCCCGACCGGTCGGAAGCCCCATCTCGTCGCGCCCGGGCACAGCGCGGATGCCGCGTTCACGATCGCGGTGCCGGCCGACGCTCCGGTGGGCACGTCGGCCGCCAACGCCTCGGTGGCGTTCCGGCCCCTGGTGCTGCACTCCGCCACCACGACGGTGAGCTCCCCGCCGCTCACGGTCACCATCGCTCCGGCTCCCCCGTCGGGCACGGAGATCGCCCTCTCGCACCACCAGTGGGTGTCGGGCACGAGCGGCTGGATGGAACCGACCATCGATCAGAGCGTCGGCGGCGGCAACCCCATCACCGTCGCGGGAACAACGTACGGCACGGGCATCGGCGTGGCGAGTCCCTCCGACATCCGGTACTACCTCGGTGGCCGCTGCACGACGCTCACCGGTGTGGCGGGCATCGACGACGTCGTCGGCACGGTCGGGCCCGACGGTGGCACGGCCACCTTCGAGGTCTCCGGTGACGGCGCTCCGCTCTGGCAGAGCGGCACCGTGGCCCGCGGAAGCGCGAACGCCTTCGAGGTCGACCTGAGCGGGGTCGACGAGCTGGTGCTGCACGTCGGTGACGCCGGAGACGGCGGCTACAACGACCGCGCGAACTGGGCCGACCCGCTGATCACCTGCGAGTAGGCCGACGAGAAAGGACCCGGTGGGAGGCAACTCCCACCGGGTCCTTTTTTCGTGCCCGGCACACCTCATCCGAGGCGGGCCGCCGGCATCACTTCATGGCACCGAGCGACAGGCCGCCCACGAAGCTGCGCTGGAAGAGCAGGAACACGATGGTCGACGGGATGGCGGCGATCACCGTGGCCGCCGCGATGACCGACCACGACGAGACGTACTGGCCCTGCAGCGACAGCACCGCGGCCGTGATGGGCAGCCGCGACGAGGTCTGGAGGAGGGTGATCGACCAGAGCAGATCGTTGAAGATCCACGTGAACGACAGCGCGCCGAGCGCCGCGAGAGCCGGCCGGGTCAGCGGCAGGATCACCTGCACGAAGATCCGGAGCGGCCCCGCGCCATCCAGCGTCGCCGCCTCCTGCAACTCGCCCGGCACCGTGCGCATGAAGCCGTAGAGCACGAAGGTGTAGAAGCCGAGACCGAACGCCGTCTGCACCACGATCAGGGCACCCAGGGTGTCGTAGATACCGATCTGCTGCGTGATACGGGTCACCGGGATCAGCAGCATCTGCACCGGCAGCAGGTTGCCCGCGAGCATGATCAGGAGGATGGTGCGGCGGAACGGGATGCGGAACCGGCTGAGTCCGAACGCCACGGCCGACGCCAGCAGCAGCGTGAGGATGACGGTCGGGATCGTCACGATGAGGCTGTTCACCGTGGCCTGGAACATGCCGCCCTGATTCCACGCCTGCACATAGGTGTCGATGCTGAAGCTGTGCGGCAGGCTGGCGATTCCGTTGGTGCTGACGTCGTCGAAGGTGCGGAACGAGGTGACGACCACGAGCAGGATCGGCGCGAACCAGGCCAGCGAGATGAGGATCGACGCGGTGTGGAACCCCACGGTTCGCGCGGCCTTCCGGCGGCTTCGCCGACGCATCGGCTCCGGGGCGGCGACCGGCGCGGCCACCGCCGGCTCGATCCGGCTGGATGGTGCGAATGAGACGGTCATGATTCCTTCTCCTCAGAGAGTGCTCGCACAAGGTACGAGATGATCACGGCCAGCGCGAGAACGAAGATGACCACCGCGATCGCCGAGGCGTAGCCGAGCGACCGGCTCTCGAAGGCCGTGGAGAACATGTAGGTGCTGAGCAGTTCGGTGGAGTGGTACGGCCCACCGCGGGTCATGGCCCAGACGATGTCGAACGACCGGAGCGAATCGATCACGAGCACGCTGAGCACCACCAAGTTGACACTGCGCAATTGCGGAAAAGTGATGTGCCGGAAGCGCTGCCAGGCGGTCGCGCCGTCGACCCTCGCCGCTTCCATGATGGCGGGGTCGATGCCCTTCAGCCCCGCGATGAACAGCACCATCACGTAACCGATCTCGCGCCAGAGTGCGGCGACGATCACCGCATAGAGCGCGGTGTCGGAGTCGCCCAGCCACACGCGGGTGAGGTCACCCAACCCGAAACCCTCGAGCGCGGTGTTGAGCACCCCGCTGGGCTGGAAGAAGGCGCTCCAGATGAGCGAGGTGACCACCAGCGAGAAGACGATCGGCAGGAACAGCGCGGTGCGGTAGATCCCGACGCCCCGGCGCTCGGATTGGAAGAGCAGAGCCACTCCGAGGCCGGCCAGGAAGGAGATGCCGCCGAACAGCACGATCCAGATCACCGTGTTGCGGAGGGCCGTTCCGAAGACCGGGTCGCTCGCCAGGTCGATGTAGTTCTGCACTCCGGCCGATTCGGCCGGCGCGATCCCGTTCCAGCGCAGGAACGACAGGCTGATGCCCTGGATGGCCGGCCAGAAGACTCCGACGGCCTCGATCAGGAAGGGCACCAGCACCAGCACGAACACGACCGGCGGCGGGAATCCAACCCGCCGCCGGCCGCGTGGAAGAGCGGTGGTCGTCACTCGGCGCTCCGCACCTTCTCCGCCGCGGACTGCCATTGCGCAAGGATGCTGTCGACCGCCTCGGGATCGGCGATGAACTGCGTGAGTGCGGCGTCGGCCGGACCCTGCTGGGCGTCGCCGGCATCCCGGTTGTAGAACTGGGTCACCTGGGAGGCCGATTCCAACATGTCCTTGCCCTGCTGGGCGAGGGCGTCGAGGTTCTGCTCCGCTTCGGGGTTCGCGGCGAGCGCGGTGCCCTGCTGTCCCTTCACGAGGGCGGCCTGGGCTTCGGGGCTGGCCACGTACTCCAGGAAGCTCTTCGCGAGTGTCGACTTCGTGGTCTTGGCGCTGGCCATGAAGCCGTCGGTCGGCGCCTCCTCGACGATGGGCACGTCGGGGTCGATGATCGGGAACTGGAAGAACGCGAGGTCGTCGCGCTGATCCTCCGGCACTGAGGGCTGCGCCCAGGCGCCGAGGAGGTACATCGCCGACTTGCCCTGAGCGAAGTCGCTCATCGCCTGGTTCTGCGTGGTGCCGAGCACCGCCGGGTCGATGTACGGCAGGGTCTGAGCGAAAGCCTTGAAGACTTCCCGCACCTCGGGGCTGTCGTACGACTCGTCGCCGTTCAGCAGAGCGAGGTGGAAGTCACCGCCGTTGATCCGCAGGTCGAGGTAGTCGAACCAGGCCGATGCCAGCCAGGCGTTGTCGCTCAGGCCCATCGTGATCGGGTTGACGCCCTGCGCCTGGATCTGGTCGCACACGGCGAGAAACTCGTCCCAGGTGGTGGGCGGAGTGACACCGAGCTTCTCGAACTCACTCTTGAAGTAGTAGACGCCCCACCAGTAGTAACCGGTCGGCACGAACACCTCGGTGCCGTCGTCGGTCTGGCTGAGTGTGCGCAGCGCATCCGGGAAGTCCCCCATCCCGTCCCAGACGTCGGAGACATCGAGCAGGAGGCCCTGGTCGGCGTAGTCGCGGGTGGCCTGACCGGCGTACCAGGTGTAGACGTCGGGTGGGTTCGACCCGGTGAGGTACGTCGGCAACTGCGAGTTGTAGGTCGAGGTCGGAATGCTGTTCAGCTCGACCGTGCCCTCGCCCAGCGCGTTGAAGTTCTCGACGAGCTCCTCGATGCCGCCCTTCTCCGCGTCGGTGAACCGGGACTGGAGGATGAGATTGCCGGCGGTGTCCTCACCCGAGGTGTCGGCCGGCGCCGCGCCCCCGGTCGAAACGCAACCCGCCATGAGTGCCGCCGTTGCCATGACGGCCCCGAGAGCGGCGATGCGGCGATGTGGTCTGTAGGTCATCTTCGACTCCAATTCTCAACTGCGATGATGCGACGTTACGACAAGCGATGGGTCGACGCGGAGAAGCATCCGGTGATGTTTCTGGACAAAACGATGAGCGACGATCCAGAATCGTCACCGTGCTCATCTCCGACGGATTTCCCAACCAGCGCATGCTCGTGCTCCCCCGCCCCCGCGTGCGCGACTATCTGCAGAACGCCGGTTCCGCGCAATTGGTGGTGACGGATTGCGGGTACTTCCCCCGCGCGAAGCACCACGGGCAGGTTCGCAAGGCCCCCATCGGCCAGCTCGTCGTGCTCGTCTGCGTCGAAGGGCGCGGCTGGTGCGAGACCCGGGCCGGACGATTCGACGTCAGCGCCTCCGAGGCGGTGATCCTGCCCCCTGGCGAGCCGCACAGTTACGGAGCGGATCACGACGATCCGTGGACCCTGTGGTGGTACCACGTCACGGGGTCGGATGTCGACACCTTCGCCCGGGTCGCGGGCCTTTCGTCTCAGAAGCCGGTCAGGCCGGTTCGGAACATCTACCATGTCGTCTCCCTGATGACCGAGGTGGTGGCCTGGATGGAACGGGACTCCACCACGCCGAGCCTGCTCGCGGCGGCGGGAGCGGCCTGGCACGCACTCACGCTCTTCGCCGCTGAGCGCCAAGGAGCGGCCGACTCGGCCGACATCATCGAGCAGGCGGCCGACTACATCCGCACGAACCTCGCCGAGCAGCTCACCGTCGCCGAGCTCGCCGCGATGTCGTCGCTCAGCGGATCGCATTTCGGCGCGTTGTTCAAGAGGCACATCGGATCGCCGGTGGTGCAGTACCAGACGATGCTCCGGATGGCGAAGGCCCGCGAACTGCTCGACACGACGCAGAGCCCCGTGGCGACCATCGCGCGGGAGGTCGGCTATCCGGACTCGTTCTACTTCGCGCGCCAGTTCAAGAAGATCCATGGCGTACCGCCGCGCGACTACCGCAATCAGCACAAGGGCTGAGCCCGGTGGCGTACGGTCGAAGGTGTGAGCGACGCAACGACGACCGGCGGCCTGTTCTCGAGGCACTACCGGCTGGTCACCATCGGGGCGATCTCGCTGATCTTCGTCGCCGCCTTCGAGAACCTCGCGGTCACCACCGTCATGCCGGTGATCAGCGCCGAACTCGACGGCGCCGCGCTGTACGCCGTCGCCTTCGCGGCTCCGCTCGCCGTGTCGGTGCTCGGGATGGTCGTGGCCGGCACCTGGGCCGACCGGGCGGGCCCTCGGCATCCGCTCTACGCATCCGTCGCCCTGTTCGTGCTGGGGCTGTTCGTCGCGGGCACCGCCACCACCATGGAAGCCGTCGTGGCCGGACGCCTGGTGCACGGTCTCGGCGGAGGGGCCATGACGGTGTCGCTCTACGTCGTCGTGGCCCGCGTGTATCCGCCGGCCCTGCAACCACGCATCTTCGGACTGTTCGCCGCGGCCTGGGTCATCCCGGCACTGGTCGGACCGTTCATCGCCGGCGTGCTCGGAGAGACCGTGGGCTGGCGCTGGGTGTTTCTCGGCGTGGCCGTGCTCTCGGTGTTCGCCGCCGTCATGGTGGTGCCCGCGATGCGGTCGATGCGGGAACCGGATGCCGCCCCCAAGCCTCCCTGGAGCGCTCCGCGCATCCTGTGGTCGCTGCTCTTGGCGGTCGCGATCCTCGGTCTCAGTCTGTCGACGGAGTTGGACGGAATCGCGGTCTTCGCGCTGGGTGGGGTCGCGCTGGTGGTGACAGTGATCGCACTGCGCCCATTGATTCCTCCGCGCACTCTGCTGGGCGGCCGCGGACTTCCGACGGTCGTGCTGTTGCGGATGCTGCTGGCCGGCGGGTACGTCGCGGCCGAGGTCTATCTGCCCTACTTCCTCACCGGCGAGTTCGGACTCAGCCCCGCCCTCGCCGGTCTCGCGCTCACGGCCGCCGGCGTGGCCTGGGGGGTGTCCTCGTGGTTGCAAGGGCAGTTCAGCGACCGGCTGACGACGCGCACGAGTCTGCGCATCGGCACCGCCGGTGTCAGCCTCGCCGTCGGCATCGTGCTCCTCACGGCGTTCCTCGGCCTGCCCGCGTGGGTCGCGATCGTGGGCTGGGCGGTCTCGGGCGCCGGCATGGGGCTGTGCTATCCGCGCCTCTCCGTGCTCGTGCTGGAGTACTCGGCGCCCGGCAACCAGGGATTCAACAGTTCGGCTCTCAACATCGCCGATGCCGTCGGTCCGGCGATGGCGCTCTCGTTCGCCGGCATCCTGTTCCAATCCTTCGACGCCTTTCCGGCTGTCTTCGCGCTGGGCCTGCTGCTCACCCTCGGTGCGCTCACTCTCAGCGGGCGCACCGGAACGCCGGCGACGGCCGAAGCCGCCACCGGCGTTTCCTCGCGGTAGCCGCGAGGATCAGGAGTTGTTGGCGCGCTTCAGGTTCGCCGTCTTGCGGGCACGCAGGTTCTGGTCGAGCTCGACCTTGCGGATGCGCACCGTCTCCGGCGTCACCTCGACGCACTCGTCTTCGCGGGCGAACTCGAGGCTCTCCTCGAGCGAGAGCTGACGCGACGGGGTCATCGACTCGAAGTTGTCGGCCGTCGACTGACGCATGTTGGTCAGCTTCTTCTCTTTGGTGATGTTCACGTCCATGTCGTCGGCGCGCGAGTTCTCGCCGATCACCATGCCCTCGTAGACCTCTTCGGTGGGGTTCACGAAGAAGGTCATGCGCTCCTGCAGAGCGATGATGGCGAAGGGCGTCACGACGCCCGCGCGGTCGGCCACGATCGAACCGTTGTTGCGGGTGACGATCGCACCGGCCCACTCATCGTAACCGTGCGAGATCGCGTTCGCGATGCCGGTGCCGCGGGTGATGGTGAGGAACTCGGTGCGGAAGCCGATGAGGCCGCGCGAGGGAACGATGAACTCCATGCGCACCCAGCCGGTGCCGTGGTTGGACATGCCGTCCATCCGGCCCTTGCGGGCGGCGAGCAGCTGCGTGATGGCGCCGAGGTACTCCTCGGGCGCATCGATGGTGAGGTGCTCGTAGGGCTCGTGCGTCTTGCCGTTGACCTGGCGGGTGACCACCTGGGGCTTGCCGACGGTGAGCTCGTAGCCCTCACGACGCATGTTCTCGACCAGGATGGCGAGCGCGAGCTCTCCACGGCCCTGAACTTCCCAGGCGGCGGGGTTTCCGATGTCGACGACGCGGAGCGACACGTTACCGATCAGCTCGCGGTCGAGGCGGTCCTTCACCATGCGGGCGGTGAGCTTGTGGCCCTTGACCTTGCCGACCAGCGGCGAGGTGTTGGTGCCGATGGTCATCGAGATCGCAGGGTCGTCGACGGTGATCGCCGGCAGCGGCCGCACATCCTCGGGGTCGGCGATGGTCTCGCCGATCGTGATCTCCTCGATGCCGGCGATGGCGACGATGTCGCCGGGGCCGGCCGATTCGGTCGGGAAGCGGGTGAGCGCCACCGTCTTCAGCAGCTCGCTGATGCGCTGGTTCGTGACGGTGCCGTCGTGCTTGACCCAGGCGACCTGCTGACCCTTCTTGATCGTGCCGTTGAAGACACGGAGAAGGGCGAGACGGCCGAGGAACGGCGAGGAGTCGAGGTTGGTGACGTGCGCCTGGAGGGGCGCCTCGTCGTCGTAGGTCGGCGCCGGGATGTGCTCCAGGATCGCGCCGAACAGCGGCTCGAGGTCGTCGTTGTCGGGCAGGGTGCCGTTTTCGGGCTTGTTCAGGCTCGCGGCGCCGTTACGGCCGGAGGCGTAGACCACCGGCACGTCGAGGATGGCGTCGAGGTCGAGGTCGGGCACGTCGTCGGCCATGTCGGAGGCGAGGCCGAGCAGCAGATCCTGCGACTCCCCCACGACCTCGTCGATGCGCGCATCCGGCCGGTCGGTCTTGTTGACCAGCAGGATGACGGGCAGCTTCGCCTCGAGCGCCTTGCGGAGCACGAAGCGGGTCTGCGGCAGCGGGCCCTCGGACGCGTCGACCAGCAGCACGACGCCGTCGACCATGGACAGGCCGCGCTCGACCTCGCCACCGAAGTCGGCGTGGCCCGGGGTGTCGATCACGTTGATGGTGATCGGCTTGCCGTCGGCGTGCTTGCCGTTGTAGGAGATCGCCGTGTTCTTGGCGAGGATCGTGATGCCCTTCTCCCGCTCGAGGTCGTTCGAGTCCATCATCCGGTCGTCGGCATCGAAATGCGCGTCAAAGGAGTTGGTCTGCGTGAGCATGGCGTCGACGAGAGTCGTCTTGCCGTGGTCGACGTGGGCGACGATCGCGACATTACGCAGGTCATCACGGGTGGCATGTGCCATGGGAAAAGTCCTCAGGTATTCGGGGGAAAAGGGGGCGACGAGGCCCGATCCGCTAAACGCCCAGGGTGATTCCAGCTCCCGGGATGGCGTTCAGCAACTCCTTAGTATATTGCTCCTGAGGGTTGTCGAAGACGTCATCGGTCGAAGCGGCCTCCACGATGGTGCCTTTCTGCATCACGCAGACGTTGTCGGCGATGACGCGCACCACTGCCAGGTCGTGGGTGATGAACAGATACGTCAGCTCCAGTTCGGCCTGCAGATCGGCCAGAAGCTTCAGGATCTGGGCCTGCACCAGCACGTCGAGAGCCGAGACCGCCTCATCGAGAACCACGATGTCGGGCTTCAGCGCGAGCGCACGGGCGATGGCCACACGCTGCCGCTGACCACCGGAGAGCTCGTTCGGGTAACGCGTGATGAGCGACTGCGGCAACGCGACCTGGTCGAGCAGCTCGAGCACGCGCTCCTTGCGCGAGGTGCGATCGCCGACCTTGTGCGTGTCGAGCGGCTCGCCGATGGTGTTGCCGATGTTGCGCAGCGGGTCGAGTGAGCCGTACGGGTCCTGGAACACCGGCTGCATGCGCCGCCGCAGATCGAGCAGTGGCTTGCCCTTGAGGGGCGCGACGTCTTGCCCGTCGATCATGATCGACCCGCTGGTGGGGTCTTCGAGGCGCAGGATCATCCGGGCCACCGTGGACTTGCCCGAACCCGACTCCCCCACGAGAGCTGTGGTCGTGCCCTTCTCCACCGAGAAGTTCACCTTGTCGGAGGCGATGACCTCACCGGCCGCGCCCTTGCCCTGGCCACGGATCTTGTAGACCTTCGTGAGGTCTTTCACGACGATGGCGTCAGGACGCTTCGTCGTGGGCAGGTGCTCGAGACGCTCCTCAGCGGCGGCGATCAGGTCGAGACCTTCGGTCACCTTCGTGGGGGCGTACTCCAGGTCGCTCAGGTGATGCGTCGCCGACTCGTGCGTCGCCGACTGGATGCGCCGCGAAGCCAGGCTCGGAGCCGCGGCCACCAGGCGCTGCGTGTACGGGTGCAGCGGGTTCTCCAGGATCTCCTTCGACGGCCCCGCCTCGACGATGCGGCCCTTGTACATCACGACGAGCTGCTCGGCGCGCTCGGCGGCGAGGCCGAGGTCGTGCGTGATGAACAGCACGGCGGTGCCGATGTCGCGGGTGAGCGTCTCGAGGTGGTCGAGGATGCGCCGCTGCACCGTCACGTCGAGAGCCGAGGTCGGCTCGTCGGCGATCAGGAGCTTCGGGCGCGAGGACAGTCCGATGCCGATCAGCACGCGCTGGCGCATGCCGCCGGAGAACTGGTGCGGGAACTGCTTCAGCCGCTTGTCGGCATCCGAGAGCCCGGCTTCGCGGAGCACCTGGATGGCGTGGGCGCGGACTTCCTTGCGACCGGATGCGATGCCGTTGGCGCGGATGGTCTCCTCGACCTGGAAGCCGATGCTCCACACCGGGTTCAGGTTCGACATCGGGTCCTGCGGAACGAAGCCGATCAGCTTGCCGCGGATCTCCTCCATCTCCTTCTCGGAGTACTTCGTGAGCTCCCGACCGTCGAACTCGATCGAACCGCCGGTGATCCGGCCGGGGCCGGGAAGGAGGTTGATGATCGCGTGCGCGGTGGTGGACTTGCCGGAGCCCGACTCCCCCACGATGGCGAGGGTCTGGCCGGGCATCAGGGTGAGGTCGACGCCGCGCACGGCGGGAACGACGCCCTCGGTGGTCTGGAAGCCGACCTGGAGGTCCTTGATCTGGAGCAGGGGCTTCTGATCGTCGGATGGTGAGATGGTGCGGTCGCTCATCGCTGAGCCCTCGCCTTCGGGTCGAGAGCGTCTCGGATGACCTCGCCCAGCATGATGAAGCTGAGCACGGTGAGCGAGAGCGCGATGGACGGATAGATGAGCGTCTGCGGCGCGGTGCGGAGGTCGGTCTGCGCCTGGCTGATGTCGTTGCCCCACGACATGGTCGTGTTGGGCAATCCGACGCCGAGGAACGACAGGGTCGCCTCGGCCACGATGGCCGCTCCGAGGGAGATCGTCGAGACGACGATGACCGGGGCGATCGAGTTCGGCAGCACGTGCCGGATCAGGATGCGGAACTTCGAGACGCCGAGCGCCTGAGCGGCCATGACGTAGTCGGAGTTCTTCACCCGGAAGATCTCGGCTCTCAGAACACGCGCTGTCGCCGGCCAGGCGAAGATGCCGATGGCCAGTGAGATCACGAACACGTTCCGGTAGGCCGAGAACACCGACATGATGACCACGGCGGCCAGGATGTAGGGGATCGAGAAGAAGATGTCGCCCGCGCGGGACAGCACGGAGTCGACCCAGCCGCCGTAGTAACCGGCGAACATGCCGAACAGCACGCCGAGCACCGTGGTGAGGATGATCACGATGATGCCGACCGACAGCGAGGTCGAGGTGCCGTGGATGATGCGCGAGAAGACGTCGCAGCCCTGCTTGGTGAAGCCGAGGATGTGCTCGGCGGTCGGGGCGCCGTTGCTGTTGGACAGCTGGCAGTTGTCGTTCGGCGGCACCTGGGTGAACAGGGTCGGGAAGAACGCGACGATCACGACGAGCAGGATGATCGCGGCCGAGATCCAGAACATCGGCCGGCGGCGCATGTCGCGCCACGCGTCGATCCAGAGGTTGCTGGGCCGTTCGCCCACCTTGACCGCGTCGATCGCGACGAGGGGGGTCTCCTCGAGGGGCGCGACGAAGTGCTTCGAAGTCGGAGTGTTATTTGACATAGCGGATCCTCGGGTCGAGAAGGCCGTACAGGAGGTCGACCACGAGGTTGACCACCAGATAGATGAGCACCATGACCGTCACGAACGAGACGACGGTTGGTCCTTCGCCTCGGATGATGGCCTGGTAGAGCGTTCGCCCGACGCCGGGCACGTTGAAGATGCCCTCCGTCACGGTCGCGCCGACCAGCAGCACACCGAAGTCGGTGGCGGCGTAGGTGACGACCGGGATGAGCGAGTTGCGGAGGATGTGCACCGGGATGATCCGACGGCGGGTGAGTCCCTTGCCGTAGGCCGTTCGAACGAAGTCGAGGGTCTGGGTCTCGATCACCGAGGCGCGGGTCAACCGCACGATCTGGGCGAAGGTGATGCTCGCCAAGACGAACGCCGGGAGTATCAGGTCTTGGATCGGTGCCCCGGAGGAGACCGTGGTTCTCGCCCATCCGAGTTGGATGCCGAAGATGAACTGACCGACGAAGGCGATGACGAAGATCGGCAGCGAGATGAAGATGAGGCTGATCACGAGCGCCGATGCATCGAAGAGCTTCCCCTTCCGCAAGCCGGAGACGAGACCGATGAGAACGCCGCCGACGAATTCGATGAACAGAGCCATGATCGCGAGACGGATGGTGACCGGGAACGTGCGGGCGAGGATCTCGGAGACCGGCTCACCTGAGAAGGAGGTGCCGAAGTCGCCGCGGAGGATCCCGCCGAGGTACAGGAAGTACTGCACGATGAACGGTTGGTCGAGGTGGTATTCCTGACGCAGACGTTCGAGGAGAGCCGGGTTCGGGGTCTTGTCGCCGAAGAGGGCGAGAAGCGGGTCTCCGGGCATCGCGAAGACCATGAAGTAGATGAGGAAGGTCGTACCGAGCAGGACGGGAATTGCCTGCAGAATACGCCTGAAGATATATCCGGCCAAAGGTCAGACCGTACCAATCGGGCTAATGGGCATAATGCCACCTGGACTAGAGAACATGATACGGGGGCGACAGCCGATGGCCGTCGCCCCCGATCGAGCGAGTACTAGCTCTTGGTGACCGCGTAGTACAGCGGAACCGAGTTCCAGCCGAACTGCACGTCGGCAACAGCTTCGCTGGAGCCACCGGTGACGTTGGAGTACCACAGCGGGATCGCCGGGAGGTCCTTCAGCAGGATCTCCTGGGCCTTCTGGAAGTCATCGTTCGCCTCGGCGGTGTCGGTGGTCGACGAGCCGGCCTGGAGCAGAGCGTCGAAGTCGGGGTTCGAGTAGTCACCGTCGTTCGAGGATGCGTTGGTCGCGTACAGCGGGCCCAGGAAGTTGAACAGACCCGGGTAGTCGGCCTGCCATCCGGTACGGAAAGCCGTCTGGATGGTGCGGTCGGTGATCGCCGTGCGCTGCTCGGCGAAGGTCGGGTACGGAGCACCCGACGCGTCGATTCCGAGCGTGTTCTTGATGCTGTTCGACACGGCGTCGACCCAGCCCTGGTGACCGCCGTCGGAGTTGTAGGCGATCTGGAAGGTGCCCGACCACGGCGAGATGGCGTCGGCCTGAGCCCACAGCTTCTTCGCCTCGTCAGCGTTGAACTTCAGCACGTCGGCGCCCTCGAGCGAGTCGCTCCAGCCCTCGATCACCGGGGAGGTGAAGTCGGAGGCGGGGGTGCGGGTGCCCTGGAAGATGACGTCGGTGATCTCGTCGCGGTTGATCGCCATCGAGATGGCGGCGCGGCGGAGCTTGCCTTCTTCGTCGTTGCCGAAGTGCGCGAGGCGCTCCGGGATGGTGAACGACTGGAACACAGCGGAGGGCTGGTTCACGGCGCGGTCGCCCAGGTCGGACTCGTAGGTGCCGAACGCGCTGTCCGGAACCGCGTCGAGCACGTCGAGGTTGCCACCGAGGAGGTCGGCGTAGGCGGCGTCCTGGCTGGCGTAGAACACGAAGGTCACGCCGCCGTTGGCCGGCTTGCGGCCGCCCTTGTACTCGTCGTTGACGACGAGGTCGATCTTCTCGTTGTGCTGCCAGGCGTCAGCCGAGGCCAGCTTGTACGGGCCGTTGCCGATCGGGGACTGGCCGAAGGCGTCCATGTCGGCGAAGGCCGACTTGGGCAGCGGGTAGAAGGCCGAGTAGCCCAGGCGCAGCGGGAAGTCGGCGCGCGGCTCCTTCAGGGTGACGGTGAAGGTGGTCGGGTCGACGACGGTGAGGCCGGTGAGGGGGCTGTCCTCGTCGTAGCTGAAGCCTTCGATGTCCTCGAAGAAGTAGCTGTTCAGCTGCTCGTTCGAGAGGAGGGCGCCGAACTGCCAGGCGTCGACGAAGCTCTGCGCGTCGACCGGGTCACCGTTGGTGAAGGTCAGGTCGGGCTTGATCTTGATCGTGAAGGTCTTCGAGTCGGTGGTGTCGATCGACTCGGCCACGTCGAGCTGCGGCGCGCCGGTTGCGTCGTAGTACTCGAGTCCGGCGAAGATGGAGTCGACGATGCGCCCACCACCGGTTTCGTTGGTGTTGGTGGGGATCAACGGGTTCTGCGGTTCAGAACCGTTTGCCGTGATGACCGCGGAAGAGCTTCCCGTGGGGGTGTCCGAGCTGCCGCTGGCGCAGCCGGACAGTGCGAGTGCACTCGCGGCAGCCAGCGCGATGACGCCGATGCCTAACCGTCTGATTTTCAATTTTCCTCCTGTGCAAAATGCGGGCAAGGCGAAAACCCCCTTATGGAGGGCGCAGCCTAAGGAAGTACCCTAAGTGGGGGTACCTGTAACAGCAAAACGGTGGCCAAAAAAGTTACATACACGAAACTATCTCTGCTGGTTTCTTGTGGCTTTCCCACAGAAGATGGGGAAAACGAGCGCATGGCGCAAGAAAGTGGAGTCATGACTCGAGCGGTTGAGTGGCCTCGTCTGCGTCGGCGCCGTCTGTGGACCGAGATCGCGCTCGTTCTCGGGGTCTCCCTCGGCGCATCCGCCGTGTACTCGATCGTCAATCTCATCGGTCGCCTCACCGCTGACACCGCTCTGGCCGACCAGACCGCCACCATCAACGGCGCTCTGAGCGACCGCGCCTGGCTCGATCTCACCTATCAGCTGCTCGCGATCTTCTTCGACCTGGTGCCAGTGGCTCTGGCGTTCTACCTGCTCGCGATCTCCGGCGGCAATCCTTTCCGCCGCGTCGGCTTCGACGCCCGGAAGCCGGTCAGTGACATAGGCCGTGGCCTCCTTCTCGCGGTCGCGATCGGGGTTCCCGGCATCGCGCTCTACTTCGTGGGCCGGGCGTTCGGCTTCACCGTCAACGTCGTGCCCGCGCCGCTCGACACCTACTGGTGGACCACGCCGATCCTCATCCTCTCCGCCCTCCGCGCCGCCCTGCAGGAGGAGCTGATCGTGATCGGCTACCTGTTCACGAGGCTGCGCCAGCTCGGCTGGGGCAAGTGGCAGATCATCCTGTCCGCGGCTGTGTTGCGCGGCAGCTACCACCTCTACCAGGGCATCGGGCCGTTCTTCGGCAACCTGGTGCTGGGCATCGTGTTCGGCTGGTGCTACTGGCGGTGGGGCCGTGTGATGCCGCTGGTCATCGCGCACTGGATCATCGACATCGCCTCGTTCGTCGGCTACGCCTGGGCCTTGGCCAGTTTCCCGAGCCTGTTTTGATTGTGCGCCGCCGCCCCTGCGGCGCACCTTGCGGCAACCCCGGGCGCTGAACGGTCTTCCGCTCTCACCGCCGGATGCGACGAGCGCGGTCGCCGCATCCCGCCGACATCGTTAGGCCTTCCGCTGCTTGCGGTTGGAGACGATGAACGCCACGATGCCGAGCACCACGAGCAGACCGCCGCCGATGAAGCCGCCGATCATCAGCACGTTGGGAGTGCCGCCGGAGCCGCTCTGCGCATCCGGGGCCTCCGCCACCGGCGTGAAGATCGGGTCGCTCGTGGGCGGCGCGGTCGGCGACGCCGCGACGTTGACGGTGATCACGGCCTGAGCCGTTCCGGGGTCGTTGCCGGCGAACGTCGTGGAGAGTTGGCAGAAGATGTTCGAGGTGCCGATGGGGAATGTCTGCCCGGGTTCCACCGGGGTGCCCACGATCGAGCAGCCGTCGAGGGTCAACCCGGTCGGCAGGTTGGCCGCGAAGTCGACCGGAGCCTGCCCGGAGGCGTCGGCCGTGACGTCGATGACGCCGGGCAGGACGCTCGAATTCGTGAAGTCGGCTCCCACGACGCGGGTCGCGCTGAAATCGGCGCCGTCGAGAACCGCTCCGTCGAACTTGGCGCCCTGGATGTCGCCTCCCGCGAAGTTCGCACCGCTCAACGCCGCGTTGCGGAAGTCGCCCTCCCCGAAGCGCGTGCCACTCAGATCGACCCCGGCGCATTGCGCGCCGCCCGGCCCGTTGTCGCTCAGCCGGTAGACGACGCAGTCGCCCTCGGCGAAGACCGGGTCGGCGGCTTGTGCCGGAGCCGCCCCGATGCCGACCAGTGCGATCCCCGCGATCAGGCCGGCCAGCAGACGAACAGAGCGGAAGCGTGGGGCGTCGGGCATGGCGAGAACCTTAGCAAAGCCCGATGACGCGCACTCTCACTCGAACGCTTCGGGCGGCGGGCAGGCGCAGACCAGATTGCGGTCGCCGTAGGCCTGGTCGATCCGGCGCACCGGCGGCCAGTACTTTCCCCGCACCAGCGAATGCACGGGGTACACCGCGGTCTCGCGGTCGTAGGGATGCGTCCACTCCCCCTCGATCACGGACTGCGCTGTGTGAGGTGCGTTCCGCAAGGGGTTGTCGTCGGCGGGCCATTCGCCCGCGGCCACGGCGTCGATCTCCTGCTTGATGCGGATCATCGCCTCCACGAAGCGGTCGATCTCGGCGAGATCTTCACTCTCGGTGGGCTCCACCATGAGCGTTCCGGGCACCGGGAAGCTCATGGTCGGTGCATGGAAGCCGTAGTCGACGAGGCGCTTCGCGACGTCGTCGACCGACACCCCGGAGGCCGCCGTGATGGCACGCAGATCGAGGATGCACTCGTGGGCCACCAGGCCGTTCTCGCCCGTGTAGAGCACCGGGAAGTGCGGTGCCAGCCGCGCGGCGACGTAGTTCGCGGCGAGCACGGCCGAAGCCGTGGCATCCGCGAGGCCCTCGAGCCCCATCATGCGCACGTAGGCCCAGCTGATCGGCAGGATGCTCGGGCTGCCGTAGGGCGCGGCCGAGATCGGGCCGCCGGCGTGCTCGACGCGGGTGCCGTCGATCAGCAGGTGCTGGGCATCCTGAGCGAATATATGCCCCGGAAGGAATGGAGCCAGGTGAGCCTTCGCGGCCACCGGTCCGACGCCCGGCCCGCCACCGCCGTGCGGGATGCAGAAGGTCTTGTGCAGGTTCAGATGCGAGACATCGCCGCCGAAGTCGCCGAACCGCGCGAAGCCGAGGAGGGCGTTGAGATTCGCGCCGTCGACGTACACCTGGCCGCCGGCCTCGTGCACCAGGCGGCAGATCTCGGTGACCTCGTGCTCGTACACGCCGTGGGTGGAGGGGTACGTGATCATGAGCGCGGCGAGATCGGAGGCGTGCTGCTCGATCTTGGCGCGCAGGTCGTCGAGGTCGACGTTGCCGAGCTCGTCGCAGGCCACGACGACCACCTTCATGCCGGCGAGAACAGCAGACGCCGCGTTGGTGCCGTGCGCGCTCGACGGGATGAGGCACACGGTGCGGTCGAGGTCGCCGCGCGAGCGGTGGTAGCCGCGGATGGCGAGCAGTCCGGCGAGCTCGCCCTGGCTGCCGGCGTTCGGCTGCAGCGACACCGAGTCGTAACCCGTGACGTCGGCGAGCCAGCGCTCGAGCTGGCCGATGAGTTCCAGGTAACCCCCGACGTCGCTCTTCGGCGCGAAGGGGTGGATGCCGGCGAACTCGCGCCAGGTCACCGCCTCCATCTCGCTGGCCGCGTTGAGCTTCATCGTGCACGAGCCGAGCGGGATCATCCCGCGGTCGAGTGCGTAGTCGTAGTCGGCGAGACGCTTGAGGTAGCGCATCATGCTCGTCTCCGACCGGTGGGTGTTGAACACCGGATGCGTGAGGTAGTCGCTGGTGCGCACGAGGTGCTCGGGGATGCTCGGGACGACCTCGGAGATCGCCTCGGCCGCTGCGCTGACGCGACGCGCGCGATCCGCGTTGGCCTCGGACGCGGTTAGCGCTTCGGTCGTCGCGATCAGTGGCGTCGTGACCGCGTCGAACACCAGAGCCACCTGCAACAACTCCGCGTCGCCCGTGGTCTCGTCGACGGAGATGCCGATGGTGTCGTCGTCGTCGACGCGCAGCAGGATGCCCTGCGAGTGGGCGTGCTCGGCCAGCCCGCGAGCCCGGCCCGGAACGCGCACCTGGATCGTGTCGAAGTAGTCGCCGTGCACGATCTCGTAGCCGGCGGCCGCGAGCTGAGCGGCCAGCGAGCGAGCGGCCCGGTTCACCTCGCTCGCGATCGCGCGGAGGCCCTCGGGGCCGTGGTAGACCGCGTACATGCCCGCCATCACGGCGAGCAGCACCTGAGCGGTGCAGATGTTGGAGGTGGCCTTCTCACGCCGGATGTGCTGCTCACGCGCCTGCAGGCTGAGCCGGTAGGCCGGGTGCCCCGCCGCATCCACGCTGACTCCCACCAGCCGGCCGGGAAGCTGCCGTTCGAGCCCTGAGCGCACCGACATGTAGCCGGCGTGCGGGCCACCGAAGCCCATGGGCACGCCGAAACGCTGGCTGGTGCCGATGGCGACGTCGGCGCCCAGCTCCCCCGGCGACGTGAGGAGCGCGAGGGCGAGCAGGTCGGCACCGACCACGGCGATGCCGCCGGCCTGGTGCACGATCTCGATGACATCGGCCGGATTCCACACCCGTCCGGAGGCGCCCGGGTACTGGATGAACACGCCGAATGCGTCGGCGGCCGGATGCGCGGGGTGGTCGACCGCGTCGAGATCCATCTCGACGATCTCGATCCCGACCGCTTCGGCGCGCGATCGCAAGAGCGACTTGGTCTGCGGGAACGCATCCGCGTCGACGATGAAGCGGTGCGAGGCCGACTTGCTCGCCCGGCGGGCCAGCAGCATCCCCTCGACCGCCGCCGTCGACTCGTCGAGCATGGAGGCGTTCGCGGTGGCGAGACCGGTGAGGTCGGCCACCATGGTCTGGAAGTTGATCAGCGCCTCGAGCCGCCCCTGCGAGATCTCGGGCTGGTAGGGCGTGTAGGCCGTGTACCAGCTCGGGTTCTCGAGAACGTTGCGCTTGATCACGGCGGGCGTGATCGTGTCGTAGTAGCCGAGCCCGAGGTAGGAGGTGGAGACCCGGTTCTGAGCGGCCAGCGCCCGGAGTTCGTCGACGGCCTCCCGTTCGGTGGCCGCCGGCGGCACGAGCGAGTCGGCGAGCGAGCGGTCGAACTGGATGGCGCGCGGCACGGCCGCAGCCATCAGCTCGGCGACGCTGGAGTAGCCGACCGCTTCGAGCATGCGGGACTGCGCCGCCGCATCCGTGCCGATGTGCCGGGAGGAGAAGGGCAGTTGGGTCATCGTGTGGTCATTCCCCGATCAGGGCGTTGTAGTCGGCGAGCGAGAGCAGTTCGGGCAGCTCGCTGAATTCGATCTTGAGCAGCCACCCTGCGCCCAGCGGATCGCTGTTCACGAGCTCGGGCGCGTCTTCGACGGCGGCGTTCTTCTCCACCACCGTGCCGTCGACAGGGGCGAAGAGCTCGCCCACCGACTTGGTCGATTCGATCTCGCCCACGACGCTTCCGCCGGCGATCACGGTGCCGGCAGCAGGCAGGTCGAGGTAGACGATGTCGCCGAGCTGCGCTGCCGCGTAGGCGGTGATGCCGATGGTGGCGACGCTGCCCTCGACGAGCACCCACTCGTGCTCGGAGGTGTAGCGGAGTTCGCTCTGGTCAGTCATGTCAGTCCTTCTTCCGGCGGTAGAACGGGAGGGTCGTGGTGCGGAACGTGAGGCGGGTGCCACGGATGTCGACGCTGAGCTCCGTGTCCGGCTCGGCGAACCGCGGAGCGACGTAGGCCATGGCGATCGGATGCCCGAGCGTCGGCGAGAGCGCCCCGCTCGTCACGACGCCGATCGGCTCCGTGGCCGCGTCGTCGGCGGCCTCGGCGTAGATCGCGTAGTCGGCGCGGGCGGCGCGGCGACCGTCGGCCACCAGACCGACCAGCACCGGCGCATCCGTCGCCGGCCCCTGCTCGAGGGCTTCTCGACCGACGAAGGCGGCCTTCGCCATCGCGGGCACGCGCCCGAGTCCGGCCTGCACCGGGAAGGTCTCGAGCGAGAGCTCATGGCCGTAGAGCGGCATGCCGGCTTCGAGGCGCAGCGTGTCGCGGCTGGCGAGCCCTGCGGGCACGATCCCCTTGTCGGCTCCGGCCTCGGCGACGGCCGTCCACACGGCTTCGGCGAGATCCGGATGCACATACAGCTCGAATCCGTCCTCCCCCGTGTAGCCCGTACGCGCCACGAGAACCCGCTCGCCACGGAAGGTGCCCTCGATCGCCCGGTAGTAGCGCAGCTCGTCGAGCCCAGGTGCCTCGAAGCCCGCGGTCGCCTCGAGGATGGCCCGCGAGCCCGGACCCTGCACGGCGATCAGCGCCGTCTCGTCGCTCGTGTCGCGCAGCATGGCGTCGAACCCGTCGATCCGGTCGGCCAGCGCCGCCGCAACCGGGTCGTGGTTCGAGGCGTTGGCCACGACGAGGAAGTCGGAGTCTCCGGTGCGATAGACCACGAGGTCGTCGATGATCCCGCCCTCGGGGGCCAACAGCAGGGAGTACTTCGCCTGACCGAGCTCGATGGCCGAGAGCCGACCGGCGAGCGCGTGGTCGAGGAACGCCCCGGCCTCAGCGCCGGACACCTCGAACTCGGCCATGTGCGAGAGGTCGAAGAGGCCGGCCGCGCTCCGCACCGCGTGGTGTTCGGCGAGGTCGCTCGAATAGCGCACCGGCATCTGCCAGCCGGCGAAGTCGGTGAAGGTGGCGCCGGCGGCGACGTGCACCGCGTGCAGCGGGGAGTAGCGGGGAGGGGAATCCGTCGATTCGGTCATGAGTTCTCCGGTTTCGTCGCAGGCGGGGCCGGCGAGTGGCGGGAGCACACTGCGCGGTGTCGAATCGTGCAGATCTGCTCTGAGAACTCCCCCTCTGTCATCGTGCCTGAGAGTTTCACGCCGCAAGCGACGCTTTCACCATGGGCGAGCCGCTGTCGATGCTGCGGACTGCTTTCCAGAGCGGCCAGTTCGATGCGGTACGAGGACCTGAGAGATTATCGGGGAGGATTGCTCCTTCGGTGCCGTTCCGGATTGTGGAGCGGCTCTCCCGCGTCGAGCTAGTGGCCAGCGGTATTCAGTTGGAAGGTGCTACGCGAACGAGCATAGCGCCCCTCACTGATCGCCGTAGCCGCCACCACGGCTGCGCCGCACCGCGAGCACGACGATCCCCGCGATGGCCCCGAGAGCCACGAGACCGAGGAGCACGGCGACGGGCCACGGCACGACGGGAGCGGATGCCGGGCTCGGCGCATCCGTCGCCGTGACCGTCGCCTCGGTGGCGTCGGCGGTCGGCACGGGTGTCGACGCGGTCGCGACCGGGGCCGGACCGGCCGCGTCGGGAGTGGAGGTCGGGGTGCCGTCGGGGTCTCCTGCCCATGCGTCGCCACAGGCGGGCGATTCGGTCAAGCCGTCGTGGGCGCCGTCGAGCGTGCTGGGTTCGTAGTCGAACTCGTACTGCCCCGACGTCGGGTGCCCGTCGGAGGAGACGACCTGCCAGAGCACGACGTAGGCGCCCGCGAGCCCGAGCGCGATCGGCGTGTCGACTGTGGAGTCCTGCACCGACAGGCATCCGGATTCGTGGTGCAGCCCCTCGCTG
Organism: Herbiconiux aconitum; assembly: GCF_024979235.1. Classification (NCBI taxonomy): domain Bacteria; kingdom Bacillati; phylum Actinomycetota; class Actinomycetes; order Micrococcales; family Microbacteriaceae; genus Herbiconiux; species Herbiconiux aconitum. Next base: position 304,564 of record NZ_JANLCM010000002.1, on the reverse strand, counting down.
TCCACCACCTCGATCGCGAAGCCGTCGGTGCTTTCGCCGAGGGTGAGGAGCTCGTCAGAGAAATCCAGGGTCACGACACCGGGATCGGTCGTCAGCGAGTCTCCGGCCGCCGGTGACGACGATTGGAGCGCGTCATGAGCCGACGCCGCACCCGCCGATCCGACGACGAGGAGCGCGACGACGCCGGCGGCTGCGAGGCCGCCGGCGAGGGCGTTGAAACGGGTGCGGGTGGGCGGAGTTCTCACCCGACAACGATATCCGTCAGCTTCGACGAACCCGGTACTGGTTCACCAGCGGGCAGTCGAAGGGATCGGGTGCGTGCATGCCCACCCGGTTCATGTAGGCGATCACCGCGACGTGCGCCTCGAGCAGCGAGGTCTGCGTGTAGGGGATCTTGTGGGTCGCGCAGTACTCCTGCACGATCGGCCGTGCCTTCATCAGGTTCGGGCGGGCCATGTTCGGGAACAGGTGGTGCTCGACCTGCAGGTTGAGCCCGCCCATGAACACGGTCATGCCCCAGCCGCCCGCGATGTTGCGGGAGGAGAGCACCTGCTTGCTGAGGAAGTCGATGCGGCTGCCGGCGGGGAAGATCGTCATTCCCACGTGGTTGGGGGCGAAGGACGCACCCATGTAGAGGCCGAAGACGGCCAGCTGCACGCCGATGAAGGCGAACGCCATGCCGAGCGGCAGGAAGTAGAAGATGACGGCGACATAGGCGACGAGACGGATGCCGATGAACCAGAGTTCGAAACGGCGGCCCTCGACCGGCTTGCGGCTGAACAGCGTCTTGAACGACAGGTAGTGGAGATTCAGGCCCTCGAGCAGCAGCAGCGGATACAGCGCGTAGCCCTGGCGGCGGGTGAGCCACGCCATCAGGCCTCGGCGCGACGCGGCATCCTCTTCGATGAAGGAGACCGTGTCGATCTCGATGTCGGGGTCTTTGCCGATCACGTTCGGGTTGCCGTGGTGGCGGGTGTGCTTCGACATCCACCAGGTGTAGCTCATACCGACGAATGCGGTGGCGAGGGTGCGGCCGGCGCGGTCGTTGGCGGGGCCGGACTCGAACACCTGACGGTGCGAGGCCTCATGGGCGAGAAAAGCGAATTGCGTGAAGATGATGCCGAGTCCGCCGGCGATCGCCAGCTGCCACCACGACTCGCCGAGCAGCACGAAGCCGGCAGCGGCCCCGCCCAGGGCGAGCACCAGCACGGAGAACATGCCGATGTAGAAGGTGCGGCGCTTGCGGAGCAAGCCCACGTCACGCACGGTGGTGAGGAGTTCGGAATAGGCGGCCGTCGGATGCGCGGCACCGGCCTTACGAGGAACGGTGGCGCGCGCGGCCGGATTGTTCATGACGGTCAACGGGACCTGCTCACTGGTGTCGGGTTCGACTTCCCAGTCGTGTGTTCGAGCATTCGCCCATGTTCAGATGCACTCAGGCTACGGGGCAAACCTGCGTGTTGGCCCCCGGGTTGACAAAACAAAGAACCCGTGTCGCCAATGGCGAACACGGGTTCTTCACGTCAGGCGCTGAGCGCCGGCGACTTACGCGCTGAGCGGCGTGATGTTCTCCGCCTGCAGGCCCTTGCGGCCCTGGGTGACGTCGAAGCTGACGCGCTGGTTCTCTTCGAGGTTCTTGTATCCGCTGCCGCTGATGCCGGAGTGGTGAGCGAAGACATCCTCGCCACCGTCATCGGGGGAGATGAAGCCGAAGCCCTTTTCGGAGTTGAACCATTTCACGGTGCCTGTAGGCATTGTTTTTCTCTTTTCGAGGTAAGCGGCCCCGCCTGTCGGGACCTACCGTCGCGGTGTACTTTGTTCCGCTCCTCAGAAAAACAAGTCCGTGTCTCATGCGAAATGAGCCTCGTAGAAACGAGCACAGACCCTATTCAAGATTCATGGGTAACACAACAACTTCGTCAAGCTTAGCCGGGGACGCCGGTTTTCGCTACGAACACGCTAGGAAATGCCGCTGATCCAGGCCGTCGCCATCATCGAGATCAGTCCGAAGAGAAGGATGGCGGCCACGATCACCCCGAAGACGATGCGGTTGCGGTTCGGGTGTTCGTCGCTCATGGGTCCGTTCTACTCGGCGAACCTGGGCCGCTGCCCCGAGGCGGATCCCGAGGGCGACCCTATCCTTTAGAATTCGACGTGGCCGGGTCGAACCGGTGCATCGCGCAACTCGCCGCGCTCTCGTGAAAGGTCGCAGATCATCAGCCCGCTAAGCATCCCGAGCCCCGATCATTCGTTCGCGGTCTTCCCTGTCTGGATCTTCCAGATCCACATCTACGCGCTGTTCATCCTCGCGGGGATCATCGTGGCGATGCTGATCGTGAACCGGCGCCTCAGCGCTCGAGGCGGGGAACCGGGCATCGTCATCGACATCGTGCTCTGGGCGATTCCGCTCGGCATCATCGGCGCCCGGTTCTATCACGTGTTCACGCACCTCGGCGACTACTTCTACCCCGGCGCCGACCTGCTCAACGTCTTCGCGATCTGGGACGGCGGCAACGCCCTGTACGGGTCACTGATCGGTGGTGCGATCGGTGCGTTCATCGGATGCCGGATCACGGGCATCCGGCTCTGGTCGTTCGCCGACGCGCTGGCCCCGGCACTGCTCGTGGCCCAGGCGATCGGCCGCCTCGGCAATTACTTCAACCAGGAGCTCTACGGTCTGCCGACCAACCTCCCCTGGGGCCTCGAGATCGACCCGTCGGTGAGCCCGGCGTTCCCGACGGGCCTGCCGGCCGACACGCTCTTCCACCCGCTGTTCCTCTACGAGATCATCTGGAACCTGGTGGGCGTCGCACTGCTGCTCCTGATCGAGCGCCGCTTCCGTCTCCGCTGGGGCCGCCTGTTCGCGCTGTACCTCGTCTGGTACGGCCTGGGTCGGAGCTGGCTCGAAGCGATCCGCATCGACCCGTCGAGCGACGGCTTCCTCGGCATCCCGGCCAACATCTGGGCGTCGTTCGCGGCGATCGCGCTGGGGCTCGTGCTGTTCTTCGTGCAGGGCCGCCGGCATCCGGGAGTCGAGATCTCCGTCTACCGCGAGGGACGCGGCCCCAAGGGCGTCAAGACGCCCGAAGAAGTGGCCGAAGACGAGGCTGCGGAAGCAGAGGCGCGCTGGACCGACGAGGAACTCGCGGGAACGGCTGTCGAGAAGGCGCCGACGTCGGAGACGACCTCGAAGTAGCAGGCCTACAGCCGCCTCGCGCTCAGCGCTTCGTGCTCCTGCGCCGCGATGGCGCGTTCGAACGGGGGCGGGGCGTCCGATCGCCCGCCTTTCGCGGCTGCGTCGTAGCGGATGAGGCCCGCGCGATAGAGCGCATCCGCTTCATCGATGTCGCCGGTGCGCGCGAGCAAGCGGGCGCTGAACACGCACAGTCTCGCGGCCGCACCCGGTTCTCCGGACGCGTCGAAGAGCGACGCCGCCTCCCGAGCCACCACGATCGCTTCGCCTTCGCGATCCAGGTCGTCGAGCGCCCGGGCGCGGGACTCCGCGACACTGGCGTTCAGGAGCGGTTCGAAGCAGTTCAGCGCGATGGCCTCGCTCACGACGTCGTCGAGCGTGCGGAGGGCGACCGGGTCGCCGAATGCGGCCTGCGCACGTGCGAGCAGGTGCAGGGCATCGATGAGCAGAGTCGACGCGGGCACGCCGCCACCTGGTGCGCGCTCGCCCTCCTCGCCCCGTGACGTGCGCGCTCGGCGGGCCGCCTCCTGCAGCACCGGGACTGACGCCGGATCGTCGTTGTCGAGAAGCAGCCGACCGAACGCGATGCCTGCCCGAGCCGAGCCGTGCTCGTCGGCGACGCGACCGAACTCCTCGAGCGCGAGGCTCCAGAGACAGTACGCGGCCGGATCGTCGTCGGTGGCCCGGCTGGCGTGGCCGAGCCAGTAGAACGCCTCAGCCCGAAGCGACGGATCGCCTTCCGCAGACATCGCTTCGACGACATCCTCGAGTAGGCGCCGCGCTTCGCCGCCGCGATCGGCCCGCACCAAGGCGCAAGCCAGGCGGAAGGCCATCGCGTCGACGTCCGGATGCCCGAAACGCTCGGCCGTCTGGTGCGCGGTGCGCAGAGCTTCGAGCGCACCCTCGACGGAACCGACCCGACTCAGCAGATGACCCAGCACGCCGCAGGCATCGAGCACGCCTTCACAGTGACCGAGTTCGACGTACAGCTGAAGAGCGCGGTCGGCGTCGTCGATGGCGTGCTCGATCGCGGCCGCTGCTTCGTGCGGGTCGAGAAGGAAGATCACCGTCGACCGCCGGAGGAGGGCGGATGCCCGCAAGGCGCGATCGATCGGATCGCCGAGGAGCACATCGATTGCCGCGAGCGCCTCCTGGGCGCGCCCGAGCGCGAAGTTCACGTCGGCCAGCACGAACAAGCCGGGACTCCGACGAACGCCCACCACGCCGGCGAGCGCGCTCGACAGGAGCGATTCCGCTTCCAGCAGGCGCCCCTCCTGCAGGAACAGGGTGGCCAGAGCGACCGCGATTCGCAGTCTGGGTCCTTGATCGAGGCCGAGCTCTCCAGCGCGTTCGACCGCCTTTCCGAGCACGTCCTCCTGGCCCGCGAGTGGGGCGCCGAAGAGCAGCAGACCGAGTTGGAGATCGAGCTCCGCGTCGTCGTCGAGGTCGTCGACGATCAAACAATCGACGCGCTGAGCGAGCTGCTGCTCTGCGGAACGGATCTCGCCGCGCTCGACGTGCATCCGGATGCGCACTGCGAACAGCTCGGCGCGAGTCAGCGGGTCGGCGCGTGGGAGTGCGTCGTCGATGGCTGCCTCGGCTGCCCGTCGATCGCCGACGGCCGCGTACTCCCGGGCGCTGGCGAGCAGGGCGCGCGGCTCGACCAGACGCTGATCAGCCGGTGCGGCTCGTTCGATTCCGGCAACGGCCTCGGCGCCGAACACCGCCGCGGCCGGCCGTCCGGGCAGATGCCGGCGGTCGTTACGATCATCTCGATCATCTCGATCATCTCGATCGCCGAGTTCCCGCCTCCACGGAGACGGTTCCCACGCCGTCACCGGGCGGATCGCGCGAGCCTCATCGAGACGACGCGCGAACCGGTCGCTTCCGTTTCGCGCATCGAAGGCGTCAGCGAGCCCGGATGCCGCGGTCCAGCACGCCTTGGCGAACGTGGTCGCCGTCCAACCGCCGATCCGGGCGCCGAGGTGGGGGGCGAGGGTGGGTGCATCGTTGGGGGTGATGGCCGACCCACCGCGCCCGGACCGGGTGAGGGCGTCCATCGCTCCGCCGGCGGCGCACAGAAGAGCGAAATGCGCCGACTCGGCCAACGGGTCAGCGGCGAGCCAGCAGGCATGGCGTTCCACCAACTCGCGTGCGCGCCGCAGAGCGCCGACCCGGACCGCGAACTCGATGTGAGCGGCGACGGCCTCAAGGTTGTGGGCTCCGTGGCGCACCCGCTCGTAGCCGGAGAGATGCACGTCTCTGGCGTCGTCGAGACGGCCGGTCAGCAGATACGGCACGAGTGAGCGTGACAACCCGAGCTCGGGTTCGTCGGCGCAGGCGACGCCGCTTCCACGGAGCCGATCGGCGGCAGCAGCGGCACGGTCGAGCCTGCCGCTCCGGGCGTGCCACACGATCTCGGCACTCAGCACGCAGGCGTCGCAGAGGAGGGGTTCGGCCCGAACTTTCCGACCGTTCTGCGAACCGAACCCAGTGGTCGCCCGCGCGAGGCTCTCAGCAGCCAGCGCACCGTCGCCGAGGGCAGCGGCGACCTCGAAACGCGCGAAGTCGAGAGCACGCAGATCAGCGCCCTGAAACGAGAACACCTCGAGCATCTCGTCGAGGCACGCAGAGATCGTCTCCCGGTCGTAGCGGGGGCTGCTCGCGAGAAGTCGAGGGATGGAGGCGAAGTCCCAGAGGAGGTCGAGATCGCCCACGGTCGCCGGAAACCGGAGCGGATCGCTCAGGTGCAGTTCGAGGCAGCGGTCGAACGCGCGGAGGCGGGTCGTCGAATCGCCGGATGCTGCCGCCCACGCGCTGAGGCGCAGCCGGGACTCGTAGCCCAGCACGTCATCGTCGAGTGCATCGCTCAGATGAACGGCGCTCTGCAGTAGGGCTCGTTCGACTTGCCCGGTGGGCATGCGATCACTCTGCAGGAGCAGCCGGCGCACGTGTTCCTCCGGCCGCATCTAGTACGGCAGCCTTCCGATGGCCTGGCCGGGAGTCCACTGAGTGGCCACGGCGGCGGGGTCGACCGGGCCCATGGGCTGTCGCCGAACGGGACGGCGATCGGGGGGCAGATCCTCAAGAGCTGCACCAGTCGCGGAGTCGGGTGCGGCTTCTTGACCGCCGATCAGGGCGTCGAACCCACTCACCGAGGCCGGAGGCGCCACATCCGGTTGCGGCGTCGGTTGATCGGGCACTTTCGTCAGGGTGACGCCGATCGCTCTGACGAGGCGCTCGGCCGGGCCGTCTCCGAGGAAGAGCCGCCAGACGGCGCAGGCGGCGGCCACGAGCACGACCAGTACCGCCACGACCCCGGTGGCGCTGAATGGCTCCGATAGTGCAGCGAAGAGTCCCAGCGACCCGTCGGAACCCAGGAGTGCCGTGATCAGGGCTTCCGGGCCCTTCGATGCCACAGTGGGTGCGAGCATCCACGTCGCACCGATCACCGCGAGCGAGACGGCCCAGAGAGTCAATGCCATCGAACCGGCAGCGGACACCAGGACGAGCGCCCAACGCAGTGCACGCCCGACGATCAGCGCCACGGCGACGAGCGCCAGCGCACCACTCGCCGCCCCCAGCAGGGCGAGCGGCATCGCCGACCGCGGGTCGATCGAGAGGATGGCGGTCAGAGCCGCCGGGAGCGAGTCGCCCAGGCGGGTCGAGACGACCGCACCTGTTCCGAACGCCAGCAACGCGCATCCGGTCGCCGCAGCGCACACGATCCACCGCCTGCCGACCCGGCTGAAATCGAGGCGACCCACGGCGAGCCCTGCGAGCAGCACTCCCACCAGCGGTACGGGAGGGAAAGCCCCGGAGAGCGCCCATTCCAACGGGGGCGCGATCAGAGTTCCGGATGCCTGCACCGCGTCGGCGAGAGCGGCAGCCGGCACCGGCACCACGACGGTCCAGACGGCCGCCGCGAGGAACAGGCGTCTCGACCGCCATCCCAGCACGGGCAGCGCGATCAGCGCCAGCGTACCGATCGTCGCCACGAGCCCGGCGAAGGGCGTACCGGAAGAGGCAGCCACAGCCCCCACTCCCAGAAGCAGGATCGCCCGCGCACCGAGGCGCATACGACTCCGCAGCCTTTCGAGGCCCTCCACGGGGCTTGCTCCACCGCTCGTGAGGGCGGACGCGATTCCGGAGATCAGCACGAAGAAGATCGCCACGCCGGCACCGACTGCCGCGAGCCACTCTGCGGGGTCTCGATCTGACTGCATCCCGCTGATCGTGACGAGACGCCGCGTGAGTTCCAGGCCGCCCGCAGTCGACTCCAGCCATGCCACGGCGACGAGCATCAGCAGGGCACCTCCGCGTGCGACATCCAGGCCGATGGTGCGCTCAGGCAATCCGAACAGCCGCGCAGCAGCGCGACGCCCCCGGCCGCCGACCGGGCTCGGCACCTGCGCGACACCGGCCGAGTAGCCTTCTTCGACGGTCGTATGGCGACTCGGGGCGGCACGACGACGACGCACGGCACGCACGATGAGAAGCACGATCACGCCCAGCAGGAGAACCCCTGCGGCACCGGCTGCAGCCCCCAGGGCGAGCGAGGCGTCGAGAACCGCTGCCGATTCGGCAGTGATCGTCGTGCGGTGGATCATGTGTTCCTCGGGGTGTCGGTATCACTCGAATGGTGAGCATACCCGAGAAAGCAGGATTCAGTGAATTATTCTCATCTCGCGGCGAGTGACGTCGACGCGGTCGCCGCCTGCACCTCGGGCGGGAGGTCGTGGAAGCGCCGGCGGTCGCGAATGGTGACGAATCCGACGCAGACCACCCAAACCAGCCAGGGGAAGGTCGCCAGAAGCGCATTCGCCGCGCCCCCCGCGGCGAAGAACGACGAGGGGCTCGTGCCGCCGAACATCGTGGGCACGGCGAGCAGGTTGAGGCCGGCGACGACGTAGGCGATCCACCCGGTCCACGCGGGAAGCGCCCCGGATGCCAGTGTGACGTAACCCGATGCTGCTGCGAGCAACGCGGTGAGCGCGCATCCGATCGATCCGAACATCAGGGTGTGCCCGACCGTGAGGGCACGGAGCGAGGAGGAGTCGGGGGTGAGGCCGATGGTGTCGAGGGCGGTGCCTCCCTCCATCGCGTCGCCGACCAGGGTCACGCCGATGAACAGCAGCCCCGAGCCGAAGGCGAGGTCGGCGACCCACTGCAGGTCGGGTCGGGTGTGCGTGATGATCTGCCGGAATCCGCCGAGGAAGACGATCAGGGCTGCCATCAGGAAGGTGTCGATCAGAATCGTGAACAGCGTCTGATTGGCGGTTCGCGCCATGAAATCCGCGAGCGCCGCTGCGTCGTCGAGTGCCGGCCGAGCGCCCACCAGGAGCACTTGCACGAGGAACTCCGCCAGCGTGAGCACGGCCACCGTCACAGCCGCGATGCCCGTCCAGAGCCGCACGTCGGGGTTGAGCTTGCCGTTCTTCACCACGGTGATCATGTGCATCCGAGGTCCCCGTCTCTCTCGCCGGCCGTCTTCACGCTTCGACAGTAGCAAGCGCGTCGTCGCCCAATCGGTCCTGGCACCCGTTCCGACCTCTCCTCCACAGCCGCGCCGTCAGACGCTACTGCCCACAATTCTTCGCTACGACGCCGGATGAGTGTGAAACGCTCGCAGAATTCCCGCATGGGAATCCGCTACTACGCCTATCCAGTCCATCCGCTCTTCGCCGAATCGGCCGTTGCCGACCCTCGCGCGCACCTCGACAGCGACGAGTTCCATCAGTTCTTCTCGCATGGAGAGCCGGATCTGCCCACACTCGATCTCGACAAATGCTGGCGTCAGATGCAGTTCGTGTTCGGCAGCAGGCCCGACCGGCCGAGCCGTCCGGCTTTTCAGATGGTCGAAGGTGATGTCACGTTCTCGTGCTGCGGGTGGTTCGGTTTCTACCGCGCGATTCCGCCGAGCGCGATGCAGGCCATCGCAGACGACTTCGCTCGCGTTGGCGAAGACGACATCCGAGAGGTTTCCGATCGCGTCGCACGACCCGACGAGTATTCGTATGTGCGAGAGATCGCGCGGGCAGTCCTTCACGAGAGACATCGCGAGTCGCGGGATGGGCCTGGTCTACCACATCGGCTGACAGAGAGACCGCGGCTGGATGACGACGCTATTCGTCGACTCGGCGGAGTTTCGACCCCACGATGAGGAAGAGGGCACCGAGACCGCCGACGAGGGCGCTCACCCCGTAGGCGAGTACAGAGGTCATCAGCGAGGTGCGCAACGATGCCGCCGTCGACAGGGCGGCGCTTTGTTTGCGCAACTCGCCGGCCTCGTCGCTGCTCGAGTCGACGCCGCGGAGGGCTGCACTGACGTCGGCGAAGGTTCGCCCACCGGCCCCGCGCTCGGCGTTGCCCTTGATCGTGAGGGCTTCGACGTAGGCGGTCACTGGTCCTTGAACGCGCTTGCCCGCCAACGCCGGCGCATTTCCCGGCACCTCGATCTTCTCGTCGCGCAGCTGCTTCGTGACGGTGAGCCAGGCCGCAGCTCCGGCGGCAATGAACAGCGAACCGGCTGCGATGGCCAGACCTCCGACACCGCGGAGATCGGATTTGCTGGGTGTTGACGACATCGATGGTCCTCTCGCGGGCGGCCGGCAGGTGCGCCGTCCGATCAGTTGTTGAAACGGAACTCGACCACGTCGCCGTCTTGCATCACGTAGTCCTTGCCCTCGATGCGGGCCTTGCCCTTCGCGCGGGCCTCGGCGATCGAGCCGGTCGCCACCAGGTCGTCGAACGAGATGATCTCGGCCTTGATGAAGCCCTTCTGGAAGTCGGTGTGGATGACGCCCGCCGCCTGCGGGGCAGTCCACCCCTTGCCGATCGTCCAGGCCCTTGACTCCTTCGGCCCGGCCGTGAGGTAGGTCTGCAGGCCCAGCGTGTCGAAGCCGATGCGGGCGAGCTGGTCGAGTCCGCTCTCTTCCTGACCGGTCGAGGCGAGGAGCTCGGCGGCGTCTTCGGGGTCGAGGTCGATCAGCTCCGACTCGAGCTTGGCGTCGAGGAAGATCGCCTGCGCCGGCGCCACCAGAGCCGCAAGCGCGGATTTCCGCGCCGGGTCGTTCAGGATGGCCTCGTCGACGTTGAACACGTAGATGAAGGGTTTGGCGGTCAGGAGGCCCAGCTCACGGATCGGCTCGAGGTCGATCGATGACGACGACAGCGGCTTGCCGGTGTCGAGGTATTCGCGGGCGGCCTGCGCGGTCGAGAGCACGATCGGCTCGAGCTTCTTGCCACGCACCTCTTTCTCGTAGCGCGCCTCGGCCTTCTCGAGGGTCTGCAGATCGGCGAGGATCAGCTCGGTGTTGATCGTCTCCATGTCGCTCGCCGCGTCGACCTTGCCGTCGACGTGCACGACATCCGAGTCCTCGAATCCGCGGATGACCTGGGCGATCGCATCCGCCTCACGGATGTTGGCGAGGAACTTGTTGCCGAGCCCCTCCCCCTCGCTCGCACCACGCACGATGCCTGCGATGTCGACGAACGACACGGGGGCGGGCAGGATGCGCTCGCTCGAGAAGATCTCGGCGAGCTTGGTGAGGCGCGCGTCGGGCAGGTTCACCACGCCCACGTTCGGCTCGATGGTGGCGAACGGATAGTTCGCCGCCAGAACCTGGTTCTTGGTGAGGGCGTTGAACAGGGTGGACTTGCCCACATTGGGGAGTCCGACGATCGCGATAGTTAAAGCCACGGTCGTCAATCCTACCGGGGCCGCCCCCGAGCGTCAGTTCTGCGGGAAGCCGAGGTTGATGCCGCCGTGGGACGGGTCGAGCCAGCGTGAGGTGATGGCCTTCTCCTGCGTGAAGAAGCGGAACCCCGCGAGGCCGTACGCCTTCGAGTCGCCGAAGATCGAGTCCTTGACCCCGCCGAAGGAGTGGTAGGCGACCGGCACCGGAATGGGCACGTTGATGCCGATCATGCCGACCTCGACCTCGTTCTGGAACCGGCGCGCCGCCCCGCCGTCGTTGGTGAAGATCGCCGTGCCGTTGCCGTAGGCGCCGTTGTTGATCAGTTCCACTCCGTCTTCGTAGGAGTGCACCCGCACCACCGACAGCACCGGGCCGAAGATCTCGTCGAGGTACACGCGGGAGGTGGTCGGCACCTTGTCGATCAGCGTCGGGCCGAGCCAGAAGCCCTCGGATGCGCCATCCACCTCGACACCGCGCCCGTCGACCACCACGGTCGCGCCGTCCGTCGTCGCGACGTCGATGTAGGAGGCGACCTTGTCGCGGTGTACCTCGGTGACCAGCGGACCCATGTCGCAGTTGCGGCGGCCGTCGCCGATCTTCAGCGTGCGCATCCGCTCCTCGATCTTCGCGACCAGCTCATCGGCGATCGGCTCCACCGCCACCAGCACACTGATGGCCATGCACCGCTCGCCGGCCGATCCGAAACCGGCATTGATGGCGGCGTCGGCGGCCAGATCGAGGTCGGCGTCGGGCAGCACGAGCATGTGGTTCTTCGCCCCGCCGAGCGCCTGCACCCGCTTGCCGTTCTTGGCCGCGGTCTCGTAGATGTAGTGCGCGATCGGCGTCGACCCCACGAACGAGATCGACTTCACGTCGCGATGGTTCAGCAACCCGTCGACGGCCTCCTTGTCGCCGTGCAGCACGTTGAAGACGCCGTCGGGCAGCCCCGCCTCTTTGAAGACGGCGGCCAGCCAGTTCGCGGCGCTCGGGTCTTTCTCGCTCGGCTTCAACACGACGGTGTTGCCTGCCGCGATGGCGATCGGGAAGAACCACATCGGCACCATGGCCGGGAAGTTGAACGGCGAGATGATGCCGACGACGCCGAGGGGCTGCTTCGTGGAGTACACGTCGACCCCGGTCGACACGTTCTCCGAGTACTCGCCCTTCAGCAGGTGCGGAAAGCCGGTCGCCAATTCGACCACTTCGAGACCGCGGGTGATCTCGCCCGCCGCATCCGAGAGAACCTTGCCGTGCTCGCTCGTGAGGATCTCGGCCAACTCGCCCTTGCGGGCGTTCAGCAACTCCCGGAACGCGAACATGATCTGCTGGCGGCGCGCGATCGAGGTGTCGCGCCAGGCCGGGAACGCCGCCTTCGCCGCAGCGACCGCCGCGTCGATCTCGGCGGCATTGCCGAGCGCGACGCTCTTGGTCTGGAGGCCGAGGGCCGGGTCGTAGACGGGCGCGGTGCGACCGCTCGTGCTGACGAACGAGGCGCCGGCGATCCAGTGGTTCACCACCGGAAGGGCGTCGGACTCGGTCGGGACATCGATGACAGGAAGTGCTTCAGACATGATTCCTACTTCTCTCCTACGAGCTGTTGCTGGCAAGCCTAGCCGTGGCGGAAACGCCAGTGTCGGTGGCCGGTGCCAGACTGGCCGCATGGACGCACTCCTTCCTCTCCTGATCGGTCTCGTGCTGGGGCTCGGCCTCGGCGTGGTGGGCGGCCTGCTCGTCGCTCGCAGTCGGCGGGCGGATGCCGCGGGCGGCGCCGACCCCACGCTGCAGACGACCCTGGCCGAGCGCACGGCCGACCTCACGTCGGTGCGGGAGCGGGTGGAGCACCTCCTCGAGGAGCGATCAGGCCTCCAGGCACGCCTCGCTGCGCTCGATGCCACCGCAACAGGTCTGCGTCAACAGGCCGAGGCCTCCGCTGCCTCCCATCGGGAGCAGGCGGCGCTCGCGCGCGAGCAGGCCGAAGCCGCCTCGCTGGCTCATCGGGAGCAGGCAGCAATGGCCCGCGAACAGTTCGAGGCGCAGCTCGCCTTCGCCACGGAGCAGGCCCGCGAGCGGCTGGCCCAGCAAGAGGCTCAATACACCGCGCAGTTCGCCGCCCAAGAGGAGCGATTGGCCGATTTCCAGCGTCGTCTCAAGGCGATTCAGGATGCGGAGACCACGCGCGCAGCAGAAGACAGCAAGGTGCTGGTCGCGTTGAGCCCGGTACAGGAGAGTCTGCGTGAGATGCAGGCCAAGGTCGTCGAGCTCGAAACCCAGCGCCAGCAGCAGCACGGGGAGCTGAGCCAGCAGTTGAAGTCGGCGACCGAATCGGAGGAGCGACTCCGCTCCACGGCCGAGACCCTCGCGTCAGCGCTGCGGTCCAACAGCACCCGCGGGGTGTGGGGCGAGACGCAGCTGCGGAGCGTGGTCGAGGCCGCGGGCCTGATCGAGCACGTCGACTTCGACGTGCAGACCTCCATCGTGAGCGACACCGGTGCTGGCCGCCCCGACATGGTGGTGCATCTGCCCGGCGGCAAGAACATCGCAGTCGACGCCAAGGTGCCGTTCGGCGCTTACCTCGAAGCGTCGGCGATCCCGTCGTCCGCCACCGGCTCCGAGGGCGATCGGCGCGACCAGCTGATGAAGAAGCACGTCACGGCGTTGAAGAGCCACATCACCGCGCTCGGCGCGAAGGGCTACTGGAACGGTCTGGAGTCCTCCCCCGAGCTGGTGATCGCGTTCATCCCGAGCGAGTCGCTCGTCTCGGGCGCGATGGAGGCCGACCCGACCATCATGGACTTCGCGTTCTCGCGCAAGGTGGCCCTCGCGTCGCCGGTGACGCTGTGGTCGATCCTCAAGAGCGTCGCTCTCAGCTGGCAGCAGGAGGTGCTCACCGAAGACGCTCGCAAACTCTTCGACCTGAGCAAAGAGCTCTACACCCGGCTCGGCACGACGGCCCAGCACATCGACAAGCTCGGCAACACCATCGAGCGGTCGGTCAAGGACTACAACGCCTTCATCGGATCGCTGGAGCGCAAGGTCTACCCGACAGCACGCAAGCTCGCGTCGCTCAACAGCGAGAACCTCTTTCCCGAGCGTCACGCCATCGAAGAGGCGCCGCGCGAGATCACGGGGCGAGAGCTGCTGGCCGAACTCGAGTCGACCCTCCCGGCACTGCACGACGATCAGCCGCGGGCCGATCACGCGCAGGCTGATCGAGCGGATTCGGGTGAGGCGATCGCGGTCGACCCCGCCGCATCCGACGCATCCGACTCCGCCGCATCCGACTCCCCCGTCGCGCCCTTCTCCCCCACCGACAAGGACGACGACGACGACGGCGACGCAGTCGACTCGGCTGACGAGTCCGACGACGAGCGGGCCGCCGAAGTCGAGCGCACGGTGGCCGAACTCGACGCCTTGGGCGGCGGTGCGGCCCTCCGCGATGCAGCATTCCTCGCAGGCGAGCACGACCGTGTCATCGAACTCGAGTTCGACCTCGACGAGAAGCCCTCCGGCACCGAGGGCCCCTAGCAAGACCCACCCACCGCCCCCTTGGCTGCTGACCCGGCATCCCATCAGGAATGCGCGACGAGAGCTGGGCTTTCGGCGGTTTCCGGCTCCCGCCGCCTTTGAGCTCCGCTCAACCCTTAGGCGGGAGGCGGAAACCGCCGGAAGCCCAGCGTCACCGAGAAGCGCAGAGGTCGCCTACAACCATTTCGACACAAGATGATCCGCCTCGATGCGGCGAATCGTTCCCGAGTGCGATCGCATGACGATCGACTCCGTGCGGATGATCGGCCCGAGTCGCTTGACTCCGGCCACCAGACCGCCGTCGGTCACACCGGTCGCCACGAAGAAGGTGTTGTCTCCGCTCACCAGGTCGTCGGCCTCGTAAAGTTTGTCGAGGTCGAGACCCGCGTCGATGCCTTTCTGGCGTTCGTCGTCGTTCTTCGGTGCGAGGCGGGTCTGGATGAATCCACCGAGCGCTTTGATCGCGCACGCGGTCGCCACGCCCTCGGGGCTGCCGCCGATGCCGACGCACATGTCGATGCGGGTGCCGTAGCGGGCGGCGTTGATGCCGCCCGCTACATCGCCGTCGAGCAGGAGCCGGGTGCCGGCTCCGCTGGCGCGGATGTCGTCGATCAGCTGCTGGTGCCGGGGACGGTCGAGCACCGCGACGCGGATGTCGCCGACATCCTTCCCTTTTGCTTTTGCCAGCGCGCGGATGTTGTCGCCGATCGGTCGGTCGATGTCGATGATGCCGAAGCCGTCGGCATCCGTCACGATCTTGTTCATGTAGAAGACCGACGAGGCGTCGAGCATGGTTCCGCGGTCGGAGGCCGCGAGCATCGAGATGGCGTTCTGCCGGCCGGCCGCGGTGAGCGAGGTGCCGTCGATCGGGTCGACCGCGATGTCACACGCTGGTCCGCGTCCGGTGCCGACGTGCTCTCCGTTGAAGAGCATCGGCGCCTGGTCTTTCTCGCCCTCGCCGATCACGATCACACCCTCGAAGTCGACCGTGCCGAGGAACTTGCGCATCGCATCGACCGCGGCGCCGTCGGCTGCGTTCTTGTCGCCCTTGCCGATGAACGGCTGCGCGCGGATCGCCGCGGCCTCGGTGGCTCGCACCAGCTCCAGTGCGAGGTTTCGGTCGGGGTGGTCGAAGAGATGAGCGCTGTCGGCGGTCATGACGTGTCCTTTCGAGGAGGGCCAGCCGACCCAGCGCGGCGACTTCGTCGTGCCGGGAGGGCCGATGGGTCCAGATGCCTGTTTCCAGCCTATCGGCCCCGACCGGGCCGCGCAGGCCTGGCTAGACTCGAACGTGACACGGCACCGGCCGGCGCGACGCGTCCGCGCCCACCAAAGGAGATGACATGCCCATTGCAACACCCGACCAGTACGCAGAGATGCTCGACAAGGCGAAGTCCAAGGGGTTCGCCTACCCCGCCGTCAACGTCTCTTCGTCGCAGACGTTGAACGCGGTTCTGCAGGGACTGGCCGAGGCGGAGTCGGATGGCATCATCCAGGTCACCACCGGCGGCGCCGACTACTTCGCCGGCCAGACGGTCAAGGCCCGTGCCACCGGTGCACTCGCGTTCGCCGCGTTCGCGCACCAGGTCGCGAAGAACTATCCCATAACCGTCGCGCTGCACACCGACCACTGCCCGCAGCCAGCCCTCGCCGACTTCGTGCTGCCGCTCATCGCCGCCTCCGAGGAGGAGGTCAAGGCGGGTCGTAACCCCATCTTCCAGTCGCACATGTGGGACGGCTCGGCCATCCCACTCGACGAGAACCTCACCATCGCCGAAGACATGCTGAAGCGCACCAAGGCCATCAACGCCATCCTCGAGGTCGAGATCGGCGTCGTCGGCGGCGAGGAAGACGGTGTGAGCCACGACATCAACGAGCACCTCTACACCACGCTCGACGACGCGATCAAGACCGTCGACGCCCTGGGCCTCGGTGAGCAGGGCCGCTACATGGCCGCCCTCACCTTCGGCAACGTGCACGGCGTCTACAAGCCCGGCAATGTGAAGCTGAAGCCGGAGCTCCTCAAGGAGATCCAGGTCGGCCTGCAGGCGAAGTTCGGCACCGGTCCGAAGCCGCTCGACCTGGTGTTCCACGGCGGGTCGGGCTCCTCCGACGCCGAGATCGCCGAGGCAGTGGCGAACGGCGTCATCAAGATGAACATCGACACCGACACGCAGTACGCTTTCACCCGCTCGATCGCCGGCACCATGTTCACCAACTACGAGGGTGTGCTCAAGGTCGACGGCGAGGTGGGCAACAAGAAGCAGTACGACCCCCGCGCCTGGGGCAAGATCGCGGAGACCGCGATGGCCGCACGCGTCGTCGAAGCCACCCAGCAGCTCGGCTCCGCCGGCCACTCGGGGAAGTAAGCATCCGGGAGACCATCGCGTGACCGACGAGCGACCGAAGCCGAAGTACGGAGAGCTGGCCCCCGAGGGCTGGGTCTGGAAGCCGCCTCAGGAGGCGGTTCCGGATGCGGACGAGTCCGCCTCTCCGGCTCCGGCGACGGTGCCGGCACGCTCTGGTCCGGTGGTTCGCGATGCGCGCGCTCCCGGCGCCCCGGCGTCATCCCGCGGGGGCTCCGGAGACCCTGGTGTTCGCGCTCCGATCGCGACCGGCGACGCGATCGTGACGTCACTGCTCCTCGCGATCGGGTTCTTCACGACGATCAACAGCATCGCGAGTCTCCTCGATCTGCGCCGGGTCATCCAGCAGGTGCTCGACATCCAGAAGATCGACGTGACCTACACGGCCACCGGTGCCGCGAGCCTGCTCGGAATCGTCGGCTCCGTCGTGCTCGCGCTCATCTACGCTGCCGCGGTGTGGCTGTCGGTGAAGGCGCTCCGGGCACGCCGGCGCGCCTTCTTCATCCCGCTCGCCTGCGGCGTGCTGAGCTTCATGGCGTTGT
This sequence comes from Herbiconiux aconitum, assembly GCF_024979235.1. Taxonomy (NCBI): domain Bacteria; kingdom Bacillati; phylum Actinomycetota; class Actinomycetes; order Micrococcales; family Microbacteriaceae; genus Herbiconiux; species Herbiconiux aconitum. The sequence continues at coordinate 287,238 of NZ_JANLCM010000002.1, read as the reverse complement.
TCTTCGTGCTCATGCTGGCGTTCTTCGCCGATGGTGCGCTGATCAACGCCATCGTCGACTCGCAGGGGGCCTAGACAACGGCGCGGAGGCCCGCTCTGAGGAGGGCGTTAGTTTGTTCTTCACTGGCACGTTCTGATCAGCGTGGCGTGAGCTGAGATAGCGAAGACCTCCGGTATCGAAGTGGGTTACCACACTCATTTCGACAGTCACACGTCGAGCGGCGCATCATCGCCCTCCGGTTCACCCGCCGGAGGGGCCCACATCGCATCGGCTACCACCTCCCCATCAACCGATCCACAGTCGAACGGGTCCTCGCTCCCTTCCTGATGTCGAAACTCGCCCATCTGGATCAGGCCAGCGGGCCGCTCACGCCTTCAACGAGGCCCAACCGTCAAGCATCGCTTCACCCGCCCCTACCGGCTACAGACCAACGGGAAGGTCGAGCGCTTCAACCGCACCCTCACCCAGGAATGGGCCTACGCGGCCACTTACCACAGCGATGAAGCCAGGGCCGCGACTTACGACACCTGGCACCATCACAACAATAGCCCCAGACCCCACACCGGCATCGGCGGCAAATCACCTATCGAACGCGTCACAACCAGTCTGGGAAGAACACCTCGGCCTCGGCGCGGTGGCGACCGCCCAGGGCGCGGGTGTCCTTGTTGCCTGCGGTGTCGCGGCGCAGCTGCTGCGGCAGCGGCATTGGGCGCCCACCGGCCGTTCCTTTGCCGATTCTTGGTGTCAGACCGGAGTAGTCTTATTATTGATGAATGCTCATTAAACGACTGGCTCTTACCGCATCCATCGGCCTCGCCCTGGTCCTGACTGGTTGCGCAGGCGACCAGGTGCCGAGCGGAGCACCGGTCGATCCGACCACGGTCACCGTCGCCCCGACCCCGACCCCGACGACGCACGCTTCGACGGCTCCATCGGCCGATCCCAAACAGACCGACGTATTCACTCTAAAGGTTGGGGACTGCCTCAACGACATCGATGAGATGCTGATCTCCGACGTTCCTCTCGTCGACTGCGCAGCACCCCACGACCTGGAGATCTTCGATGAGTTTACGGTGACTGACGCGTCGTGGGACCCTGTGTCGCTCGCGCAAGAAGCCGACAGCGGTTGCACCGATCGGTTTGCCGCCTTCATCGGACTCCCCTACGACGATTCGACACTCGACGTGACGAGTTACAAGCCCACCGCCACCTCGTGGATCACCGGCGATCGGCTGATCTCTTGCATGGTTGGGGATTCGAGCGCTCCGACGGTGGGGACCCTCCGTGGGGCTGCACGATGATGCTCACGACCGCTATCCGAGAACACGGATGATCGATGAACGAATTCGACTTGAGCGGAGTTCGAGGGCGTCCAAAATCCTGGGAGCGGCTATTGGCCAGCACTTGGGCAGTCTGGCTCCTCCGGCTTATCGCGGCCGCCCTAGCCGTCGCCATCGCGTCTATCTTGCCGCCGACTCCGAAGCGCGCCTACGCTGCGCTGGCGATCGCAAGCGCCGGAGTCTTCGCGGTGGAAGCTGCCCGACGAGTCGCGCGGGCCCGGCGAGAAGCACGCCTGAATCGGCTCGCGGCAGCCAATGGACTCACCTACCTGCGGGCGGGAAATTGGACGGAATCGAGCGCGCTGATCTATCGTGCTCGGAATTGCCGGACCAGCGACGAATTTCGCAGTGCGGATGCCAATGGGAGCGTCCGAATCGGAACGTTGTCGCTTGACGTCGAGCGGGCGGGCACTTTCGTCACTGAGAACTGGGGATTCACTTCGCAACTCGTGGCGGGTGCATCACTTCCACACATCATGCTCGTCTCGCGCGACCCGAGGAGCAGGAGCCTGCCGGCCTCGTTCGATCCAAAACTGAAGATGACGTTAGAAGGCGACTTTCCGAAGTACTTCGATCTTTATTGCACCCCCGATGCCAAGCTCGACACGCTCTACTTGCTCACGCCTGACCTCATGGCGAGCCTCGTCGACAATGCCGGCTTCTCTAGCATGGAGTTCACCGGAAATCGTGTCTTCTTTTTCACTCCCGGGCGGTTCGATCCAGATGACCGGACTCAGTGGGAGCGATCGTTGCGACTGCTGTCATCCGTCGGAGCAGACTCACTCAAGCGCGTTCAGCGACTCAATCGAGTGGGGACCGGTAGAGACCCTCTCGACCAGCGGCGGGCGAGCGCGAGTTCCGCGCGCGAACGCCCTCGATTGCGCCTGTCGATCGGTCGTTCCAACCGGTCCACGCAGCTGGTCGAAGCCGTCTGCGCGACCGTCGTGGCGGGTGCTCTTCTCTGGGCTTGGTTGCACTGAGAAGGGGTCAGCCGCGGTGGCGGCCGCCGAGCGCCCGGGTGTCCTTCTTGCCGGCGGTGTCGCGGCGCAGCTCTTTCGGCAGCGAGAAGACGAGGTCTTCTTCGGCGGTCTGCACGGTCTCGATGTCGCCGTAGCCGGCGCCGGCGAGGTCGTCGAGCAGCTCCTGCACGAGCACCTCAGGAACGGATGCTCCGGAGGTCACGCCCACGGTCTGCACGCCGTCGAGCCACTCCTGCTTCACCTCGTGCGCGTAATCGACGCGGTAGGCGGCCTTCGCGCCGTACTCCAAGGCCACCTCGACCAGGCGCACCGAGTTGGAGGAGTTCGCCGACCCGACCACGATGACGAGGTCCGCATCCTGCGCCACCTTCTTGATGGCGACCTGACGATTCTGCGTCGCGTAGCAGATGTCGTCGCTCGGCGGGTCTTGCAGGTTCGGGAACTTCTCGCGCAGGCGGCGCACGGTCTCCATCGTCTCGTCGACCGAGAGCGTGGTCTGTGAGAGCCAGACCACCTTGTCGGGGTCTTTCACCTCGATGTCGGCGACCGCATCCGGGCTGCCCACCAGCGTGATGTGCTCGGGAGCCTCGCCCGCGGTGCCCTCGACCTCTTCGTGGCCCTCGTGGCCGATCAGCAGGATCTCGAAGTCGTCGCGCGCGAAGCGCACGGCCTCGCGGTGCACCTTGGTGACGAGCGGGCACGTGGCATCGATGGCGAGCAGCCCGCGATCGGATGCGCCCTGCACGACAGCGGGAGAGACACCGTGGGCCGAGAACACGACGTGCGAGCCTTCCGGAACCTCGTCGATCTCCTCGACGAAGATGGCACCGCGCTTCTCGAGCGTCGTCACGACGTGCACGTTGTGCACGATCTGCTTGCGCACGTAGACGGGAGCGCCGTAGTGTTCGAGCGCTTTCTCGACCGCGACCACGGCCCTGTCCACTCCTGCACAATAGCCGCGTGGTGCTGCGAGCAGCACACGCTTGGCACCGGTCACCGGGTTATCCTTTAGCCTGTTCCGTGTGCCGGGAATCCTCGGCATCGGGAGGCTGATGGTCGCATTGCTCACTCCCCGAGTCTACTTCGATCGATCTGTGCAACGGCCTGAAGGAGAGAACCCCCTGTGACCGACGCCCCCGCTTTCGTGTCCGGGCCGCCCACGGCGGACAACCCGTGGCCGGTCGGCGAGCTGGCGCAGAAGATCCGCGGCTACATCGAGCGACTCGGCACGGCCTGGATCGAGGGCGAGATCACCCAGTGGGGCGTCTCGGGCGGCAACGTCTACGGCAAACTCAAAGACCTCGAGGGCGACGCGACCGTCGGGTTCACGATCTGGTCGTCGGTGAAGGCGCGCATCCCGGCCGACCTGAAGCAGGGCGACCGCGTGATCGCGCTGATCAAGCCGAACTACTGGGTGCGCGGCGGCACGCTCACCATGCAGGTATTCGAGATGCGGCACGTGGGGCTCGGCGACCTGCTCGAAAGACTGGAGCGCCTCCGTGCCCAGCTCGCCTCGGAGGGTCTGTTCGACGCCTCCCGCAAGAAGGCGCTGCCCTTCCTGCCGGGCGGAGTCGGTCTCATCACGGGCAAAGACAGCGACGCCGAGAAGGATGTACTGCGCAACGCCCAGTTGCGCTGGCCGTCGGTGCGGTTCCGGGTGGTGCACGCCACGGTGCAGGGCGAACGCACGGCGCGCGAAGTGGTCGCCGCCATCGAGCTGCTCGACGCCGACCCCGAGATCGACGTGATCATCGTCGCCCGCGGCGGCGGCGACTTCCAGAACCTCCTCGGCTTCAGCGACGAGACGGTGGTGCGCGCCGCAGCCGCTGCGCTCACCCCCATCGTGAGCGCGATCGGGCACGAGGCCGACCGCCCGCTGCTCGACGCGGTCGCCGATCTGCGGGCGTCGACGCCGACGGATGCCGCGAAGCGCGTGGTGCCCGACGTCTCGGAGGAGCTCGCACGCGTCGATCAGGCACGAACGCGCATCCGGAGCCGGATCTCGGCTTTCGTGTCGCGCGAGGTCGAGCGGATCGAGCAGATCCGCAGCCGTCCGGCCCTCTCGACGCCCTCCTGGATCATCGACTCCCGCTCGGAAGAACTCACCCGATTCGTGGCCCGCGGCGACGAACTCGTGTCCCGCGTCATCGAGCGGGAGGGCAACACCGTGCGCGAACTCGCCGGTCATCTGCGGGCCCTGTCGCCGCAGCGCACCCTCGACCGCGGGTACTCGATCGTGCAGGGCACCGACGGGCACATCGTGCGCGCAGCCACGGACGCGCCCGCGGGTGTCGCTCTCACCATCACGGTCGCCGACGGTTCCCTCGACGCCGTTTCCAACGGCCCTCACCGCGATCGATAGGATTGAACCATGGCATCCGCGCCCGCATCCGACCTCCAGACCTTGAGCTACGAAGAGGCCCGCGATGAGCTCATCCGGGTGGTCTCGGAGCTCGAGCAGGGTTCGGCGACGCTCGAGCAGTCGCTCACGCTGTGGGAGCGCGGTGAAGCGCTGGCCTCGCGCTGCGAGGAGTGGCTGATCGGGGCGAAGGAGCGGCTCGACGCCGCCCGCGGCTCGGCGAGCGAGTAGGGCTCCGGATGGCGAAGACGAGGAGTGGAACGAGCGGCGGCAAGCCGATCGTGGCCGAACTGGGCCGCCCCGAGACGGCGGAGGAGACCGCCGCCCGCAAAGCGGAGCAGTCGCGCCTCTACCGCGACCGTAAGACGCTCCACAATCTGCTCTACGCCTTGCTGGTCTGCGTCGGACTGGTGGCCGTGATCGTCTTTCTCGTGCCGCGGAGCGAGGGATCGCTGCTGCAGGCCGTCGACTACCAGAAGGTCGCCGAAGACGCGCAGCCCTCGATGCCGATCGCGCTGGCCGTGCCCGCGCTGCCCGAGGGCTGGACGTCGAATGCCGCCGAGATCCGCACCTCCACGGGCGACGACATCGTGTCGTGGTACATCGGTCTGCTCACGCCCGACAAAGACTACGTCGGCATCACGCAGGCACTCGACGCGAATCCCAGCTGGCTGAACGATCAGGTGGCCGAGGGTCGCGCATCCGGTGTGCTGACGATCGACGGCGTGCAGTGGGATGTCTACGACAACCGCTCCATGACGACCGAGGTCGGCAACGTCGAATACGCACTGACCACGGAGTCCGGCCGCGCCACCTACGTGGTGTTCGGCACGGCGGAGCCGGACGACATCGAGACGGTGGCGGCAGCTCTGAGTGAGAACGTCGTGCTCCAGGCCGGCGACGACGGAGAGAAGTGATGACCGAACCGACGCAAGAAGACCCCACGACACCGGCCCGGGTCTGGGCCACGATGGTGCGGGGTAACGAGCGGTTCATCGCCGGCACCCCGAAGCATCCTCGGCAAGACGTGGAGACCCGTGCCGAGTTGGCGAGCCTGCAGACCCCGCGGGCTGCACTTCTCGGCTGCTCGGATTCGCGGCTCGCCGCCGAGATCATCTTCGACCTGGGGCTCGGCGATCTCTTCGTGGTGCGCAATGCCGGGCAGATCGCGTCCGACTCGGCGGTGGGCAGCCTCGAATACGCGGTGGAGGTGCTCGGCGTGTCGTTGGTGGTCGTTCTCGCCCACGACTCCTGCGGCGCGGTGCGTGCGGCCATCGACTCGCAACTGCCGGATGCTGCTCCTCTGCCCGGTCACATCAAGACCCTGGTCGACCGCATCGTTCCGGCGATCGACCACGTCACCACCGACCGCTCTCCCGAGGGCACGTTGATCCAGGTTCCGGATGCGGCGGAGGTCGGGCGGGCCCACCTCCGCGACACCGTGCGGGAGCTCCTGGAGTCCTCCGAGATCATCACGGCCGCGGTGGCGGACGGTAGATTGGCAGTGGTCGGTGCGAACTACCGACTGGCCGAAGGCCGCGCCGTCGCCGACATCGCCATCGGCGAGATCTGACTTCGCCGCACGACTGAACCAACCCCCTCACGACGCCGCTGCTTCGCGCGGTCGGCAGACACGAAAGGACGACCACACAGTGGTGGACAACGCCCAGGACATCGAGTACCGCATCGAGCACGACACCATGGGTGAGGTCAAGGTGCCCGCAGCGGCGCTCTACGGCGCGCAGACCCAGCGCGCGGTCGAGAACTTCCCGGTGTCGGGTGACGTGCTCGAACCCGCGCAGATCGCCGCACTCGCTCGCATCAAGAAGGCCGCCGCCATCGCGAACGCTCAGCTCGGCGTGCTCGACACGGGAATCGCCGATGCCATCGCCGCAGCCGCCGACCGCGTGGTCGCGGGCGAGTTCGACACCGACTTCCCGATCGACGTCTACCAGACCGGCAGCGGCACCTCGTCGAACATGAACATGAACGAGGTGCTCTCCTCGCTCGCCACCAGTGCGCTCGGCTCCCCCGTGCACCCCAACGACCACGTCAACGCCTCGCAGTCGTCGAACGACGTCTTCCCCACCTCGGTGCACGTCGCCGTGACGAGCGCGCTGATCCACGATCTGATCCCCTCGCTCGAGCACCTCGCCGAGGCACTCGAGGCGAAAGCCGTGCTCTGGGCCGACGCCGTGAAGTCGGGCCGCACGCACTTGATGGATGCGACGCCCGTCACCCTCGGCCAGGAGTTCGGCGGCTACGCCATGCAGATCCGGCTCGGCATCGAGCGCGTGCAGTCGGCCCTGCCCCGCGTGGCCGAGGTTCCGCTCGGCGGCACCGCGGTCGGCACCGGCATCAACACCCCGGCCGGCTTCCCGCAGCTCGTCATCAAGCTGCTCGCCGACGAGACCGGCCTGCCGATCACGGAAGCGCGCGACCACTTCGAGGCTCAGGGAGCCCGGGATTCGCTGGTCGAAGCATCCGGAGCTCTCCGCGTTCTCGCCGTCTCGCTCACCAAGATCTGCAACGACCTGCGTTGGATGGGTTCGGGGCCGAACACCGGCATCGGCGAGCTGCACATCCCCGACCTGCAGCCCGGCTCCTCGATCATGCCGGGCAAGGTCAACCCCGTCATTCCCGAAGCTGTGCTGATGGTCTGCTCGCGCGTGATCGGCAACGACGCCTCGATCGCCTGGTCAGGCGCATCCGGGGCGTTCGAGCTGAACGTGGCGATCCCCGTGATGGGAACGGCGCTGCTCGAGTCGATCCGCCTGCTCTCCAACTCGTCGGTGCTGCTGGCCGACAAGACGGTCGCTGGGCTCGAGGCCAACCTCGATCGTGCCCGCGCGCTGGCCGAGTCGTCGCCGTCGATCGTGACCCCGCTGAACCGCATCATCGGCTACGAAGCGGCAGCCAAGATCGCGAAGCACTCGGTCGCTCGCGGGATCACCGTGCGCGAGGCCGTCATCGACCTCGGCTTCGTGGAGCGCGGCGAGGTCAGCCTCGAGCAGCTCGACTCGGCGCTCGACGTGCTCTCGATGACGCGCCCGCCGGCCGCCAAGTAGCCCGCCCCGCGCGACACGCGCCGAAACGACGGAGGCTGCGACCCAGGACGGTCGCAGCCTCCGTCGTTTCCCTCCTCCGGCCGCTTTCTCCGAAGTTTCGGGGGGGGGGGGGGTGAGTTCGGGGTAGGGCGGGTGCCGCGCGGAGCGGGCGGGGTCAGGGGGCTGGCGGCAAGGCGAGGAGGGTGGCACACCAGAAGGCGGCCAGGAGCGGGGGGCCGAACGGGATGCGGCCGTGCGGGTCGCCGAGCACCGCCGCAACCCCCAAAGCCGCCGCTGCTGCCAGACCGCCCACCAGCGGGCTCAGCTGCTCGACCAGACCCGCCGCCGACAGCAGCACGCCCGGCTGCTCGACCACGCTGGCGATCCACACCGGTGCGCCAGACTGCTCCACCGTGCTCGCCAGCTGCGTGGGCGGGGGCGGATGCTCGACCACTCCCGTCATGCCGGCCAGGCCGCCGAGCCATGTGCCCAGCTTGACGTCGCCCATGCCGACACCGCCGAGCATCCAGACGGCAAGCACCACAACGCCGGTGCCGACTGCTCCGGCCACCCCCGAAACGGTGGTCGCCGGTTCGGCGAACGCCGCCCACACGAGGGCCCACCCCAGCACCGCCAGGCCCGGCAACACAAGGGCGTTCGGCAGGCGCAACGTGCGCGCGTCGATCACCACCAGCGGTACTGTCACCGCGGCGAGATGCGCGAGCGGCACGAGCACGAAGATGGGCGGCCAGAACTCCATTCCGCCACGCTAGGGAGCACGAAGCGCAGCAAGGCCCCGGTCACCACATCCGTGGACGACCGGGGCCTCAGCTGAATCGGTGCAGGAGAAGAGCGCTACGCCAGCTCGTTCGACTCCAGCATCTCGGTGACGAGCGCCGCGATCGCCGAGCGCTCCGAGCGCGTCAGCGTGATGTGCCCGAAGAGCGCGTGACCCTTGAGTGTCTCGATGACGCTCGCGACGCCGTCGTGCCGGCCCACCCGCAGGTTGTCGCGCTGCGCCACGTCATGCGTCAGCACCACCCGCGAGTTCTGGCCGATGCGCGAGAGCACCGTCAGCAGCACGTTGCGCTCGAGCGACTGTGCCTCGTCGACGATCACGAAGGCGTCGTGCAGCGACCGCCCACGGATGTGCGTCAGCGGCAGCACCTCGAGGATGCCCCGGTCGATCACCTCGTCGAGCACGTTCTGCGACACCAGCGATCCGAGCGTGTCGAACACCGCCTGAGCCCAGGGGTTCATCTTCTCCGCCGCGTCACCGGGCAAGAAGCCGAGCTCCTGGCCGCCCACCGCGTAGAGCGGCCGGAAGACCATGATCTTCTTGTGCTGCTGCTTCTCGAGCACCGCTTCGAGACCGGCGCAGAGGGCCAGAGCGGACTTCCCCGTACCGGCTCGACCTCCCAGCGACACGATTCCGACCTCGGGGTCGAGCAGCATGTCGATCGCCACGCGCTGCTCGGCCGACCGACCGTGGAGCCCGAAGACGTCGCGGTCGCCCCGCACCAACTGGAACGAGTCGCGCGAGGTCACGCGCCCGAGCGCCGATCCTCGGTCGGAGTGGATGACCAGACCGGTGTTCACAGGCAGGTCGCGCACCAGCGGCGTGGAGAGCTTCTCCTCGTCGTAGAGCCGCGACATCGCATCCGAACCGAGCGTGATGTCGGCCAGCCCCGTCCATCCGGAGTCCACCGCCAACTCGGCCCGGTACTCCTCGGCCGCGAGACCGATCGAAGCCGCCTTGACCCGCAGCGGCAGATCTTTCGAGACCACGGTGACGGCGAAGCCCTCGTTCGCGAGATTCATCGCCACGGCCAGGATGCGCGTGTCGTTGTCGCCGAGCTGGAGACCGGAAGGCAGCACCGACATGTTCGAGTGGTTGAGCTCCACCCGCAACGATCCTCCATCGGTGCCCACCGCGATCGGGAAGTCGAGCCGCTCGTGCTGCACACGCAGTTCGTCGAGGTTACGGAGTGCCTGGCGGGCGAAGTACCCGATCTCAGGGTCGTTCCGTTTTGACTCGAGCTCGGTGATCACGATCACCGGCAGAACGACGGCGTGCTCGGCGAAGCGGAAGATCGCCTTCGGGTCGGACAGAAGAACCGAGGTGTCCAGTACGTAGGTCACCTCGGTCGTCGATGTCGCGCTCGTTGTCTGGGTGGTGCTTCGTGCATCCTTTCCGGTGTCGGTCCCGCTGGTCTTGTGAGTCATGGGCTCGGCCACGTCCACTCCAACCCCGAGCGCGCGGCGCTCGGATCAGTAGGCGATAGGGCCACAGTCAGAGTGTCGAAACGTACTTATGTGGCCGTCTCGATCAGGCGCCATGCCTGATGACACTGACGCTACGACTGTCCGGCCCGGAGTGGGTTACGACACGCTCCCAATTGGATTAACTTCGTGTTACACGCGTGTAATTCGGGTACCGGATGTCGCTTCAGCTCCCGAACCGCCGCTGGCGACGTGAGTAGTCCCGCAAGGCCCGCAAGAAGTCGACCTCGCGCACGTCGGGACCGAGCGCCTCCATGAAGTAGAACTCGCTGTGCGCCGACTGCCAGAGCATGAAATCGCTGAGCCGCTGCTCCCCCGAGGTGCGGATGACGAGGTCGGGGTCGGGCTGGCCACCGGTGTAGAGGTGCTCGCCGATGAGCTCCTGGTCGATGGCCGCTTCGAGCTCGTCGAGCCCGTGGCCGAGCGCCTTGTGCTTCTGGATGATGCTCCGCACCGCATCCTCGATCTCCGACCGGCCGCCGTAGCCGATGGCGAGGTTGACGTGCATCCCCTTGCGGTCGGCCGTGCGGGCCTCCGCGCCGTCGAGGGCGGCGATCAGCGGCTCGGGCAGGCCGACATCCGTTCCGACGTGTTTGACCCGCCAGTCGCGGTAACGCGAGATGTCGTCGGCCAGATCGGCGATGATCTCGATCAGCTCGCCGAGCTCTTCGCCCGAACGATTCTTGAGGTTGTCGGTGGAGAGCAGGTAGAGCGTCACCACTTCGATGCCGAGGTCGTCGCACCACACCAGGAACTCGAGGAACTTCGCAGCTCCCGCCCGGTGGCCGTGCGCCGCCGTCTCGAGCGACCGCTGCTTGGCCCACCGCCGGTTGCCGTCGAGGATCATGGCCACGTGCTTCGGCAGCACCGATCCGTCGAGGTGCTTGCGGATGCGCCGCTGGTAGAGACGGTAGAGCAGCCCTTTCCCGACCCTCTGCTGGCGATTCGACACATCGATACGCTACTCGCTCGCGGCGGGGTCCACCTGCACGGAGGCCGAATGCGGCCGATGGCGAAGGCTCATTCGGCCTCGCACTCCCAGGGGTCGTGCGGTGCCGCTGGCGTAGTCTGGCTGCATGGCAGCGCCCGATTCTCCCGCCCCCGCCGATCCCCGGCGCGAGCCCGGCGCCCATCCCGGCCCCGAGACGCGGGCGAGTCAGCTCGCCGGCACAACGGATGCGCGGGGTCGAGCGGATGAGCAGCCCGACACTCCGGCCGACGGCGGCCCCGACATGCCCAACATCCCGTTCCTCGACGACGTCATCGAGCATCCGGTCGCCGAGCTGAAACCCACCTGGCGGGGCTGGATCCACGCCGGCACCTTCCCGTTCACCATCGCCATGGGCATCGTGCTCATCTCCGTGGCCCAGGGTGCCCCGGCGAAATGGGCGAGTGCGGTGTTCACCCTCACCTCGATGCTGCTCTTCGGCAACTCGGCGCTCTACCACCGCTTCAACTGGAAGCCGAAGACGAAGCTGCTGTTGAAGCGCATCGACCACGCCAACATCTTTCTACTCATCGCCGGCACGTACACCCCGATCGCCGTGCTCGCGCTGCCACCCGAGAAGGGCGTGCTGCTGCTCGGCGCCGTCTGGGCGGGTGCGTTGCTCGGCATCGGCTTCCGGGTCTTCTGGATCCACGCACCTCGATGGCTCTACGTCATCCTCTACCTGGCGTTGGGCTGGGCGGCGGTGATGTACTTCGTCGACATCTTCCAGGCCAACCCGGCCTCGATGGTTCTGGTGGCCGCCGGTGGGCTCGCGTACACCCTGGGGGCCATCGCTTACGGTTTCAAGCGGCCGAACCCGTTCCCGGGCCGCTTCGGATTCCACGAGATCTTCCACGCGTTGACGGTCGTGGCATTCCTCTGCCACTGGACCGCCATCCTTCTCCTCGCGATCAATCCGCCTTTCAACGGCGGACTTCAGCGGGAACCGGGCTCCGCACCGTCATCGGTCGTGGTGTCGGTCGTCGTGCCCTCGGCCGCGTTCTTCGCGGCGAGCTCGGCCTCGAGCTGCTGCCGCACCTGATCGCGGTAGTTCACCCGCCGCACCCGGCGCACCATGTCGATGATCAGCAGCACCGTCACGATGGCGACCAGGAACGTGACGATGAAGCCGATGACACCGGGAGTGACGGTGTCGGGATCGGGGGTCGTGACGTCATCTGCCAGCACGGTGCCGGCAAGAGAGAGCAGAGCGCCGATCATGCCTCGTCCTCGATCCCGTCGAAGAGGTCGGATTCGGGCGAGGGCACTGCCACGCGCGTGTCGGCCAGTTGGAAGTCTTCGTAGGGCCACGCGCGCTGTTGCAGATCGTTCGGCCAGAAGAAGAAGGGATGGTCGGGGGCGACCTGACTGGCGTGCGAGCGCAGCGCGGTGTCGCGCACGTCGAAGAACGGCCCGGACGGGATGCTGACCGTCGCGAGGTAGGGCCGATCCTGCATCCAGCCGCGCATCTCGGTGAGCTGGGCGAGGAAGGGGTTCTCGGGCTCCTCGGATTCGAGCAGGTTGTAGACGGCTTCGAACCGCTTCGGGTTCATGATGCGGTCGTAGTAGAGCTTCGAGACCTGCCAGGCCGGCCCGGCATCGGGATAGCGGGATGCGTCGGCGGCGGCCTCGTAGGCCAGCGCCGAGATCTCGTGGCAGCGGATGTGATCGGCGTGCGGGTAGCCGCCGTTCTCGTCGTAGGTGATGAGCACGTGCGGCTGGTATTCGCGGATCAGCTTCACCAACGGGGCCGCCGAGGTGGCGACCGGGATGGCGCCGAAGGAATTGACGGGCACCGGGTCGCCCGACCCGGGCTCCTGATATCCGGAGTCGGCGTAGCCGAGCCAGCGGTGCTGGAAGCCCACGGCTGCCTGCGCGGCCGCCATCTCCACGCGGCGAAGGCCCGCCATGTCGCGTTCGGCCCAGATTCTCGGCTCGAGACCTTCGTTGAGCACCGAACCACGCTCACCGCCCGTGCAGCTGACCACCATCACGTCGACTCCGCGGTCGAGGTAATAGGCGTAGGTGGCGGCGCCTTTGCTCGACTCGTCGTCGGGGTGGGCGTGCACGGCCATGAGGCGCAGCGTCAGCGGTCTCAACTCCTCAGGAATAGCAATTAGCCTGGTATCAAGCCACCACCAACAGTAATAGTTTTCCCCCGGGAGTATGCCGCGTGAGCACCGACGACGAGATGCAGCCCGCCCCACCCGCTGCGCTGCCGGAGTCGGCGGCGATGCAGCAGCGCTACGGCCGCACCGCTCGCCGCCGATTCCGCGGCCGGCTGATCGCCTGGGTGGCCGGAGCCGGCGTCGCCGTGGTCATCGCCGCTTGGGTGGTCTGGGCGGGCCTCGATGGCACGTCGGCGACAGTCGACACGCAGGACACCGCGCACACCGTCATCGACTCGCGGAGTGTCGAGGTGGAGTTCGACCTCACCGTTCCGCGCGGCGCCACCGCCAGCTGTGCGGTGCAGGCGCTCAGCGAGAAGTTCGCGGTGGTGGGCTGGAAGATCATCGACGTGCCCTCATCCGATCAGGCCACGCGGTCGTTCTCGGAGACGGTGCGAACCAGTGAACTCGCATCCACGGGTTTGATTTACGACTGCTGGCTCACATAGTCTTTCCTGATCGTCCGGGCCGGGTCGGCTCGGGCGAACGCATGCCCGGCGCGTCCAAGCTCAAAGGAGTATTTCGATGGCTGAAGACACTCAGATCACCTGGCTCACCCAGGAGGCGTACGATCGCCTGTCGAACGAGCTCGAAGAGTTGAGCGGCCCCGCCCGCATCGAGATCGCCAAACGCATCGAGATGGCGCGCGAAGAGGGCGACCTCAAAGAGAACGGCGGTTACCACGCCGCGAAAGACGAGCAGGGCAAGATCGAGGCCCGCATCCGTCAGCTCACGCAGCTCCTGCGCACAGCTGAGGTGGGCGCGACGCCCGAGAGTCATGGTGTGGTCGAGCCCGGCGTGGTCGTGACGGCGCTGGTCGCGGGAGGCGAGGAGCGGTTCCTGCTCGGCAGCCGCGAGATCGCGGGCAACGCGGATCTCGACGTCTACAGCTCGCAGAGCCCGCTCGGTTCCGCGATCATCGGTCTGAAGATCGGCGAGACCACTACCTACACGGCGCCCAATGGTCGCGACATCACGGTCGAGGTCACGAACGTGGAGACCTTCGAGGGCTGACCCCCGCGAGGCGGGCTACTGGTCGACGCGGAGTTCGAAACCCGCGTCGCGCAGCTTCGCGATCACCTGGTCGCGGTGATCGGGACCACGCGTCTCGATGTGCAGTTCCAACTCCACCTGGTCGATCTGCAGTCCACGCCCGTGCCGGGTGTGCTGCACCTCGACCACGTTGGCGTTCGCCTCGGCCACGAGTTCGGCCGTGCGGGCGAGCTGGCCCGGGCGGTCGGGCAGCATGATGCGCAACTTCAGGTAGCGGTCGGATGCGGCGAGCCCGTGGCTGATCACGCGCTGCATGAGCAACGGATCGATGTTGCCGCCCGAGAGCACCACCACGGTCGTGCCGGTGTCTTTCACGAGGCCGGCCAGGATGGCGGCGACCCCCGCCGCTCCCGCGGGCTCGACGACCTGCTTCGCACGCTCCAGCAGCACGAGCAGGGCGCGCGCGATGTCGGCTTCCGAGACCGTGACGACCTCGTCGACCAGGTCGTTGACGATCTCGAAGTTCAGGATGCCGGGGCGGGACACCTGGATGCCGTCGGCGATGGTGGGGCTGGTCGTGATCTGCACGGGCTCCCCCGCCACGAGGGAAGGCGGGTAGGCCGCCGCGTTCGCCGCCTGCACCCCGATCACGCGCACGGTGCGCCCCTCGGCGGCAGCGCGCTGTTTGACCGCACTGGCGATGCCGGAGATCAGCCCGCCGCCGCCGATGGACACGACGAAGGTGTCGGCATCCGGGATCTGGTCGAGCATCTCGAGGCCGAGCGTGCCCTGGCCGGTGACGACGTCGATGTGATCGAACGGCGGGATGACGACCGCACCGGTCGCGTGCGAGAACTCGGCGGCGGCACGGATGGCCTCCTCCACCGAGTGACCGCGCAGGATGACGTCGGCGCCGTAGCTCCGGGTGGCCTGCAGCTTCGGCAACGGCACGCCGATCGGCATGAAGATGGTGGCCTTGATGCCGAGCTCGCGCGCGGCGAACGCCACACCCTGGGCGTGGTTTCCGGCCGACGCGGCCACGACACCGGCTGCCTTCTCGGCGTCGCTCAGCGAGGAGATGCGGTTGTAGGCGCCGCGGATCTTGTACGACCCGGTGCGCTGCAGGTTCTCGCACTTCAGGTACACGGGCGAGCCGACGATCTCGGCGAGGTAGCGGGAGCTCTCCATCGGGGTGACCTGCGCGGCCTTCGCCACGCGGAGGCGGGCACTCTCGATGTCGGCCAGGGTGGGGCCCGCGAAAGTGGTGTCGGACTCAGACATTCAGGGGAGGTTCCTTACGGCTCAGCAGGGTCGGGTCGCGCCAGGTTCCCCCGGCGATGTAGTTGATCATGACGTTGAGGGTGGCGACGACCGGCACCGCGAAGAAGGCGCCGGCGATTCCGGCGATCATCGATCCGCCGGCCACCGCGAGCACCACCGCGAGCGGATGCACGCGCACCGCCGTGCCCATCACGAGCGGCTGCAGGATGTGCCCCTCGATCTGCTGCACCAGCAGCACGACGCCCAGCATGATGAGGGCGACGATGGGGCCGTTGTAGACCAGCGCGATGAACACCGCAACAGCGCCGGTGAGCACAGCACCGATGATCGGGATGAACGAGCCGAGGAACACCAGAACGGCGATCGGGATGGCGAGCGGCACCTGCAGGATGAAGGCACCCAGCCCGATGCCCACCGCGTCGATCGATGCGACCAGGATCTGCACTTTCACGAAGCTCTGCAGTGTGTTCCAGCCGGCTTTGCCCGCGCCATCCGTCGCCGATCGGGCCCGGCGTGGGAACAGTCGCACGATCCACGACCAGATGCGGGCGCCGTCGATCAGGATGAACAGGGTCGAGAACAGTGTGAGCAGAACGCCGGTGAGGATGTGACCGACGCTCGAACCGAGAGCCGCGGCGCCCGAGAGCAAGGCCGCACTGTCTTGCTGGATCGCATCCCAGGCCTGGGCCACGTAGGCGTTGAAGTCGGCCTCCGAGACCTGCAACGGCGAGTTCGCGAGGAAGGCCTTGAGGTCGTTGTAGGAGTTCATCGACTGGGTGCGGAGGTCATCGAACCCGGAGGTCACCTGGGTGACCACCAGGAAGACCAGGCCCGCCACGACGACGATGGTGCCGAGCTCGGCGGCCGCGATCGCCGCCCAGCGCGGCCACTTGTGCCGCACCAGGAAGTTCTTGAACGGCACCAGCAACGCGGAGAGCACGACCGCGACCAGGAGAGGGATGATCAGCAGCCGGAGCTGGATGATCAAGAAGACGAGCACGCCCAGCACGGCCAGCACCACGAGGATGCGCCACGACCAGGCCCCGGCTATGCGCATCCCGAGCGGCACCGAGTCCTCACCCGTTCGGGCGCGCGACGACGGATGCGCCTCCGACCCCGTGAGGGTCGTCTTGCGCCGCTTCACACCCTTCCTGGGCGTCGGCTCCGTGTCTGACATGAGCCAAGTCTAGGAGCGGACGTATGCGGCCGCCCGCATGCGCTCGAGAACTCGGGCGCGACTCTCAGCGGAGGCCGTCAGGACTCCCAGGGCTTCGCCGTCACCGGTGCGGCGTCGAATTCGAGGTGCAGCCGCGAATCGATCTCCGGCACGAATCCCGCGCCGTGCTGCACCGAGATCACCGTGCCGTCTTCCAGCGCCACCGACGTGCGCCGGAACGAACCGAGGAAGCTGGTCGACACGACGTCGACCGGCACACCCGACGGGGCGAAACGGATGTCCTCCGGCCGCACGAACACGATCACGTCACCGTCGCTGATGGTCGGGTCCAGCAGCGGCAGCCGAACGCCGCAGAGCTCCGCCCAGCCGGCCTTCGCCGTGCCCCGCAGCCGGTTGCTCAGCCCCACGAACTCGGCCACGAACGGCGAGGTCGCCCTCGCGTAGAGGTCTTCGGGCGGGCCGATCTGCTCGATGTTGCCGGCGCGCATCACGGCCACCCGGTCGGCGACGGCGAGAGCCTCCTCCTGGTCGTGCGTGACGAAGAGAGTGGTGATGCCGAAGTCCTGCTGGATGCGCCGGATCTCGTCGCGCAGCTGCACCCGCACCCGGGCGTCCAGCGCCGAGAGCGGCTCGTCGAGCAGCAGCACGCGCGGTTCGGTGACGAGGGCTCGCGCGAGCGCGACCCGCTGCTGCTGGCCGCCGGAGAGTTCGTGGGCGTAGCGGGCGCCGAAGGAGCCGAGGCCCACCATCTCGAGGGCGTTGCCCGCTCGGAGGCGCCGCTCGTCGCCATCGACCTTGCGCATCCGGAGCCCGAATTCGACGTTGGCGAGCGCGGTCATGTGCGGGAAGAGCGAGTACGACTGGAACACCATGCCGATGTCGCGCTTGCGCGCAGGCAGCCGGGAGACATCCGCGTCATCGATGAGCACGGTGCCGCTCGTCGCGACCTCGAGTCCGGCCAGCACGCGAAGGGCCGTGGTCTTGCCACAGCCGCTCGGGCCGAGCAGGGCCACGAACTCGCCCGGCTCGATGACCAGGTCGATGCCGTCGAGGCCGCGGTGGCCGCCGGCGAACTCCTTGACGATGCCACGGAGTTCGACCCGGGAGCCGGGCGAGCGCTCCGGTACCGGCAGGGTCTGCGGGCGGGAGATCGAGAGCGTCATGCGGCTGCTTTCTGTGAAGGGGAAGGGAGAGCGCGGCGGTTTCGGCGTCGTCGCCGCCCGGTGCTGGACGGGGTGCCGCCGATGCGGCCGATCGCGATCAGCAGGATGAAGGCGAAGACGAGGGCGAGCAGGGCGAAGATCACGGCAACGAAGGGGTCGGCTTTGCTCACGACGACCAGCGCCGTCTGCAGGTTCACCCGGTTCAGCAGCGCCGCGATGGTGTATTCGCCGAGCACCACCGCCACCGAGATGAAGGAGGCCGCCAGCAGTCCGCGACGGATGTTCGGCACCACCACCCGGAACAGGATGGTGAGCCAGCCCGCGCCGAGCGACCGTGCCGCCTCACTCAGAGTCACCACGTCGACGGCGACGAGGTTGGTCTGGATCGAACGGAACGCATACGGCAGCACGATGACCCCGTAGGCGAAGGCGAGTGTCCACACACCGCTGCCGAACATCCGGGCGATCACCGAGTAGACCGGGGCCAGGCCCACCACGAGCACGATGGCGGGAATGGTGATCGGAATCAGGCAGACGAACTCGAGCACCCGCTGCAACTGCGGAAAGCGGATGCGCACGAGCACCATGGTGGGCACGAGCAGCGCCAGCATCACCACGACGGTGACGACGGCGAGCAGCAGCGAGTTGCCGAGACCCGTGAAGATCGGCTTGTACTCGGTGCCGAGACCTCCGCCGAACACCGCGATCCAGCGGCTGAAGTCGTATCCTCCGTCGAGACCCCGACGGAGAGTGAACTCGATCATGGCGGCGATCGGCACCAGGAAGAGCAGTCCGATGACGCCGACGATGATCCAGCGCGTGCGACGGGAGGGTCCGGGGTGCACGTCGTGCAGGAGGCGGCTCATCGCTGCCACCGCGCAGCCCGGCGCATCAGCACCGAGTAGATCGACATCACGACGATCATCACCACGATCATCCCGAGGGCGAGCGAACCGGCCAGGTTCTCCTGGCCGAGCACGGTCTCACTGGTCAGCGCACCGCGGATCTGCAGCGGCACGATCTCCGAACCCTGACTCGTGAGGGCGGCGGCCGTGGCGAAGGAGGAGAAGGCGTTCGCGAAAAGCAGGAGCAGACATCCGAAGAACGAGGGCAGCAGCACCGGCACGCCGACGTGCCGCCAGTAGCTGAGCGTGCTGCCGCCGAGCATGGCGTTGGCCTCGGCCCACTGGGGCTTGAGGCTCTCCAGCGCCGGTGAGAAGGTGATGATCATGAGCGGCACCTGGAAGTAGATGTAGGGCAGGATGAGGCCTGGCGTGTCATAGAGCCAGACGCCGTTGGCGAAGATGTCGATGCCGAGGCTGTCGCGGAGGAAGACCGTGATCATGCCCTGGATGCCGATGGTGGCGACGAAAGCGAAAGCCAGCATCACGCCGCCGAACTGCGCGAGCACCCCACTGGCCGCGTCGACCACCGAGCGCAGTGCGCCGGTGGGGTTCGCGCCGATCAAGGCGTAGCAGAACACGGCTCCGAGCAGGGCGCCGATCACGGCGGTGAGTGCCGACAGCCAGAGCGAGTTGCCGAAGGTGTTGAGCACCACCGGATTGCCGAGAGCCGCCAGGTTGGAGAGGGTGAAGGCGCCGTCACCGTCGAGGAACCCCGTGACCAGGGCGATGACGGTGGGCAATCCGAGGAAGAGCAGCACATAGGCCGCGAATGGCACGAGGCCGAGCATGCTGGTGGGGAAGCGCACTCGGCGTCCTGCGGAGGCAGGGACGACCGGTGAGGTGATCGTGTCTGTCATCGGTCGTCCCTGCGCTGCGTCCTACTGGACGGCAGCGGCCCACTTCTCGCCGAGCAGGGTCGCTGCGGCGGCGGACTGGTCGGCGTCCGGAACGACCGTGTCGCCGTCGACCTCGGGCAGCGCCGCGAAGAGCTTCTCGTCGATCGTTCCGGCGTCAGCCATCGCGTCGGCGCGCACCGGGCGGGCACCACCAGCGAGCCACAGGTTCTGGGCGTCGTCGCTGTAGAGGAACTCCTGCCAGAGGCGAGCAGCCGCGGGGTGCGGGGCATCCTTGTTCACGGCCTGGTTGTAGTAACCGGCGTAGCCGTCGCCCGGGAGGATGGTGACCTTCCAGTTGCGCTGACCGTCGAGGTCGTTGCCGTAGCCGACGTTGAGGTAGTCCCAGTCGAAGACGACGGGGGTCTCGCCGCTCGCGATGGTCGCGGGGGTCGGGTCGATCTTCACGAAGTTGCCGGCCTTGTTGAGGTCGGAGAAGAAGTCGATGCCGGCCTGGAAGTCGTCGACCGATCCACCGTTCTGCACCGCGGCCATACCGACGGCGGCGAAAGCCGCACCGGCCTGGGTCGGGTCGCCGTTGATGGCGACCTTGCCCTTGAAGTCGGCGCCGAGCAGGTCGTCGAGGCTCGTGGGCTCGGGAACAGCGTCGGGGTCGTAGCCGATGGCCATGTATCCGCCGTAGTCGCCGACCCAGAGACCCGACTGCTCCTTCAGGGCGTCGGGGATGTCGGCCCAGGTGGCAACCTGGTAAGGCGCGAACTGGTCGGTGTTGGCGAGGGCGACGGCAGCGCCGACATCGAAGACATCCGGCGCGGTGTCCTGGCCGGCGAGGTTCTCGGCGGCCTGGATCTCCTCGGCGCTCGAGGCATCCGGAGTCGCCTCGTTGATCGTGATCTCGGGGTACTTCTCGGCGAAGGCGTCGAGCACGGCGCCGTAGTTGGCCCAGTCGCGGGGCAGGGCGATGACGTTCAGGGCGCCTTCGGCCTTGGCGGCGTCTTCGAGGCCTGAGAGGCCTCCGAAGGCGTCGAGGTTGGTGGCGGTGGCGGCGTCGGTTCCGCTTCCGTCATCGGTCGCCGTGGCGCTGGCCGAGCATCCGGTGAGTCCGAGGGCGAGTGCCGCGGCGGCGGCGACGCCGACGATCGCGATGCGCTTCGTGAACAAGTGGTCCTCCATGGTGACGACCCCAGGCCGCCCGCGCTGTGTACGGGCTGTTCTCTGCCGGGAAGGGCCGACTACTGGACGTTAGGGTGGCGAGTGGTCCGGGTGCCGTCGTCGTTCTGAACCCACGATGAACGGCAGATGACGGCGTCGCCGGTGAGGCCGGGGCCGGATGTCCGAGGCTGTGAGTAATGTCGTATCCGATGGTCGAGACGATTTCCCCCGCACTGGCGCGCCGCATCGCCCTCGCCGCGCAGGGGTTCGGTGCGCCACGGGCGGCGGAGCCCGGAACCCGGCAGTTCGGTCTGCTGTTGCGACGCCTGGGGCTGCTGCAGATCGATTCCGTGAACGTCTACGAGCGAAGCCACTACCAGCCGGTCTTCGCGCGCTTGGGCGGCTACGACAAGGCGCTTCTCGACAAGCTGACCTACGGGCGCGCGGTCACGGAGTACTGGGCGCACGAAGCATCCTTCCTCCCGATCGAGACTCTGCCGCTGCTCGCCTGGCGCAAAGACGACTACCGCGATTACTTCGCCACCCACCCGAACTCGTGGGGCGCATCCAACGCCGAGACCATGGCGTGGCTGCTGGCCGAACTCGAGACGAAAGGTCCGTTGCGCGCGAGCGACATCGAGCACGAGTCGAACAAGCGGCAGGGGCCGTGGTGGGGGTGGTCCGACGTCAAGCGGGGGCTGGAGACGATGTTCCGGCAGGGCGACGTCGTGTCGGCGGGGCGCATCCGGTTCGAACGCGCCTACGGGCTGCCGGAGCAGGTGCTGCCCACGTCGGTGCTGAACACCACGGTGCCGCGCGCCGCAGCCGTGCGGGAGCTGGTGTCGATCTCGGCGCGGGCGCACGGCATCGGCACGGCGAAAGATCTGGCCGACTACTTCCGGCTGAAGCAGACCGATGCGCAGCCGGCCATCGACTCCCTCGTCGAGAGCGGCGAGTTGCTGCCGGTGACCGTGCCGGGCTGGAACCGGCCGGCGTGGCTGCATCGTGACGCACGGCTGCCACGGCGTCTCGCGGCCGCAGCGCTGCTGTCGCCGTTCGACCCGGTGGTATGGGAACGCGACCGGGCGTTGCGCATGTTCGACTTCCACTACCGGATCGAGATCTACACCCCCCAGCCGAAACGCGTCTACGGCTACTACGTGCTGCCTGTGCTGATCGACGACCGCATCCCGGCCCGCGTCGACCTCAAGAGCGACCGTCAGGCAGGGGTGCTGCGCGTGCAGGCGGCCTGGGCGGAGCCGGGGCTCCTGGCCGACGACGTGCCGCGCATTGCACAGCTCCTCCGCGAAGCGGCTCTGTGGCAGGGCCTCCCCGGCGACGTGGAGGTCATGGCCCGAGGCACGCTGGCCGATGCGCTCCGTGCGGAGTTGGCTGCGAACTGACTTCCCGCGCGCATCATTCGAGTTCGACGCCTGTGCCCAAACCCGAGCGGAGCTGGCGCGGCGACCACCGATGCTCCTCGCGTGCGACGATCGCCTGAATCACGCCCACGACGCGGACCCACTCCCCCATCACCTGGTCGTAACTCAGGCGCAGCACCAGATAGCCGAGCTCGGCCAGGGCGAGATCACGGCGGCGGTCCGCGAGGTAGGCCTCCGGCTTCGTGTGCCACTCCCGCCCGTCGGTCTCGACCACCAGGCGGTCGCCCACGAGCAAGTCGACGTATCCGACGCCGCGGATCTTCACCTGGCTGCGCGAAGCGATGTTGAACCGGCGAAGCCCCAGCCGCGCCTTCGTCTCCAGGCCCGACGCGGCATTCGGATCGGTGAGCGCGAAGTACGCGCGGAACTTCTCGGGCAGGCACGCCCCCAGGAACTCGAGCTCGGTGCGGGACACCCGGCCCTGCTTGAGGGCCGAGTCGAGCGTGACGATCGCGTCCATCTTGCTCTGGCACGTGATGGCGTGCAGCAGCGCCCACCCGAACGGATCGACCGGCCCCTCGGGTTCGTCGAGGAACGGAGCACGCACGGAGCGGTGTACGACGACACCGAAACGCTCCGGGCGACCGAGCGGCACGCGGCGGTCGTGGGGCGACGACAGGCGCGTCGCGTCGGCCGGCACCCGGATGTGGAGCCGATGATCCGTTGCACACCAGAGACCCGCAGGCCGCAGCACGGACAGACAGGAGACGCGACCGCCCACACGCACGGCACGCACCACGGACTCAGGCGCACCGGGAAGGGCCACCCACCCGCGTCGGAGGCGCTCCACATCTCCGCGCGCCACGGCGTTCTTCACGTCATTCGTCGCGACTCCGGCTGCCGAAAGCTGGGCCGTCGACGCCACGCCACCGAGTCGCGCCAGTATGCCATAGAGCTGAATCATGCTCACTATTATGGTGGCGCGCCATAATGCACAGAATGAAGAGGACCGGTGGCCCATGCGGCACCGGTCCTCTTCATTTGCTGCGTTACGGCGGGAGCTAGAAGGCTCCGCCCATCTCGTGCAGCCGCTTCACACGGTCCGGGATCGGCGGGTGGGTGCTGAAGAGCTTGTCGATGATGCCGGGCTTGTTGGGGTCGGCGATCCACATGTGCGACATCGACGACGACTGGCGCTGCAGAGGGCGGCCGTAGGCGGCGAGCTTCTCGAGCGCGCTGGCGAGCGCATCCGGGTGCCGGGTGGTGATGGCGCCCGTCGCATCGGCGAGGTATTCGCGCTGTCGTGAGACCGCCAGTTGCACGACCGTCGCGACGAGCGGCGCGACGATGATGGCGGCCAGGCCGAAGACCAGCACGATCGGGTTGTTGTTGTTGTTATTGCGCCCGAAGAACGCCATGCGCAGGAACATGTCGGCGATGAAGCCGACCGCCACCACGAGGCCGAACACGATCATCGAGACACGGATGTCGTAGTTGCGCACGTGGCCGATCTCGTGGGCCATGACGCCCTCGAGTTCTGCGTCGTCCATGATGTCGAGCAGTCCGGTCGTGGCGGCCACGATGGCGTGCTGCGGATCGCGCCCGGTGGCGAAGGCGTTCGGCGCCGGATCGTTGATGATGTAGACCTTCGGCATCGGTGTGCCGGTCGTGATCGACAGGTTCTCCACCACGCGCCAGAGCCGCGGGTTGTCGCGCTTCTGGATCTCGCGCGCCCCGCTCATCGCGAGCGCCTGCCCGCTGGCCGCGAAGTACTGGATGAGGGCATAGCCGAGCGACACCACGACCGTGATGACCACGATCGAGAGGTTGCCGTAGATCACGCTGGCGAGATATCCCAGCCCAGCGATGATCAGCAGGAAGAGGGCGATGATGATGACGGTATTGCGTTTGTTCTTGGCTATCGCGCTGTACATGGAGCCGTTCTACGTCGGGAGTGTCGAGCGACTAGAACTGCACGCGCGGCGGCTCGGCGATGGCCGCGATGTCGGAGACCTCGAAGAACTCGCGCTCGGTGAAACCGAGGTTGCGGGCGAAGAGGGTGTTCGGAAAGACCTTGATCTTGGTGTTCAGCTCACGCACGCCACCGTTGTAGAAGCGGCGCGACGCCTGCACCTTGTCTTCGGTGTCGACGATCTCGGCCTGCAGCTGCAAGAAGTTCTGGCTCGCCTGCAGTTGCGGATAGGCCTCCGCCACCGCGAAGATGCTCTTCAGCGCCGTCTGCATGTGGTTCTCGGCGACGGATGCCTCAGCCGGCCCTTGAGCGGACAGAGTCTCCGCCCGTGCCTTCGTGACGTTCTCGAACACCGCCTTCTCGTGTGCCGCGTAGCCCTTGACCGATTCGATCAGGTTGGGCAGCAGGTCGGCACGACGTTTCAGCTGCACCGTGATGTCGCTCCAGGCTTCATCGACGCGCACATTCAACGTGACGAGCGAGTTGTACGTCGCCCAGAGGTAGATGCCGATGATCGCAATGATCACGACGACGATGATTACCGGGATGAGCCATTCCATGCGACAACTATAACGAGCGCGGCCCTCATTATCAGCGGGATTGAGGCGTCCTCACAGCAATTCGCGGCAAACTTCGCCACCGCCCTCAGCGCGACTCCGACACGAGCCTCAGCCAGTGGTAGGAATCCTTCGGCGTGCGCGTGAAATCGTCGAAGTCGACGTGCACCAGACCGAAGCGCTGGGTGTAGCCGGCGGCCCATTCGAAGTTGTCGAGCAGCGACCACACGTAGTAGCCGCGCAGGTCGATTCCGGATGCCGCTCCCCCGCCGGTGACGGCCCGCACCGCTGCGTCGAGGTGCGCCGCCAGGTAGTCGATCCGCGCGCCGTCGTGCACGTAGGGGGTGCCGTTCTCGGGGTCGAGGGTGATCGCATCCGGAAAGCTCGCGCCGTTCTCGGTGATGTAGACGGGTGGCAGCACCGAACCGTAGCGAGTGGCGATCTCATCGAGCGCGGTGCCGAGGAACTCGGGGGCGATGGGCCAGCCAAACCCGGTGGTCGGGAACTCCGGCCAGGGCGCGAGGTGGAAAGGCAGCGATGCCATCGCCGACGACGCTCCGTCGGGGGTGGCCGAACCGCCCGACCCGGCGGCGATCTTCGAGGGCATGTAGTAGTTCAACCCGTAGAAGTCGAGCTTCTCGGAGATGACGAGCAGGTCGGCGGGGTCGACGTCGGTGAGCGCCGAGAACAGCGGCTCGAAGCCCTCCGGCGCGTCGGGGTAACGGCCGAGCAGAACCGGATCGGCGAAGATGCGGTTGTGGAGCAGGTCGAAGAGCTCGGCGAACGCCGCGTCGGCGTCGGAGCCCGAGACGGGCACGACCGGTGAGTGCACGTTGACGATGCCGATCGGGCCGGGCACGTCGGCGCCACGGAGCGCTTGCACGGCGAGTCCGTGGCCGAGGAGCTGGTGGTGCGCCGCCGGCAAGGCGTTGAACAACCGCGCAGCACCGGGTGCGTGCACGCCGAGCGCATAGCCGTCGAGCGTCACCGTTGCCGGCTCGTTGATGGTGACCCAGGAGCCGATCCGGTCGCCGAAGCGCTCCCCCATCTGAAAGGCGAAGTCGCCGAAGCGCTGCGCCGTGTCGCGGTTGAACCAGCCGCCGCGCAATTCGTTCGGGGTGTCCCAGTGGAACAGGGTGGCCATCGTCGAGACCCCGGCGGCGTCGAGCTGGTCGAGCAACCGCTCGTAGAAGTCGACCCCGGCTTGGCGCAGCGCTCCCTTGCCTTCGGGCTGCAGCCGCGGCCAGGCGAACGAGAAGCGGTAGGAGTCGACCCCGAGGTCGTGCAGCAGCGCGGCATCCTCCGCGGTGCGATGGAAGTGGTCGGTGGCGCGGTCGGCGGTCGATCCGTCGAGGATGCGGCCGGGCTGCGTGGTGAACGCGTCCCACACCGACTCGCCGCGGCCACCCTCGTGCGTCGCCCCCTCGATCTGGAAGGCGCTCGTCGCCGTGCCCAGCACGAAGCCGGGCGGAAGGCGGGAGCCGAGGTCGCGCGCGAACTCACGCCGCTCCTCGGGGCTGGAAGCCGCCATCCTCAGGCCCCCAGCACGCGGTCGAGGTAGGGGTTCGAGAACATGCGCTCGGGGTCGAGGCGGTTGCGAAGGGCCACGAAGTCGCCGTGCCGCGGATAGAGCGCGGCCAACGACGCCGCGTTCTGCGTGTGCAGTTTGCCCCAGTGCGGCCGGCCCTGATGCTCGTTCATGATCTCCTCGACGGCTTCGAAGTACTCGGTGTGGTTCTCGCGGAAGTAACGGTGCACCGCGATGTAGCCGCTCTCCCGGCCCGACGCCGTGGAGAGCCACAGGTCATCGGCCCTCGCGAAGCGTACCTCCACCGGGAACGAGATCCGCCATCCGTTGTCCTGGATGAGGTCGTCGATCGACCGCAGCACCGATGGCACGTCGGCGGCCGGCAGCGCGTACTCCATCTCGCGGAACCGCACGGTGCGCTTCGTGGCGAACACCTTGTGCGAGTGGTCGGAGAACTCCCGGTTCGACCAGAGACGATCGGCGATCGCGTTCACACGGGGCACGATCGCGGGCACGAGGGCGCCGGCGGCGCAGGTCACCCGGAAGATGCCGTTGGCCATCAGGGTGTCGTCGAAGAAGGCGCGCCCGGCCGGCAGCGGGCGCCGAGCGACGGATGCGTCCGCCCGCGTGTTCGTCTTCGTCACAGCAGTGCGCGTGCCCGGGAACCAGTAGAACTCGAAGTGGTCGGCACCGTCGACGTACGAGTCGAGCTCGCCGAGCACCTCATCGAGGGGCAACGGGCGCTCGACGGCTTCGAGCACGAAGGCGGGAACGCACTGCAGCGTCACCTCGACGATGATGCCGAGCGCGCCGAGCCCGAGGGCGGCGGCCGGCAGCAGCTCGCTGTTCGACGCCTCGTCGATCCGGAGCAGCTCGCCGTCGGCCGTCACCAGGGCGAGACCGGTGACCTGCGTCGAGATGCCCCCGAACTGTGCGCCGGTGCCGTGCGTGCCGGTCGAGATCGCTCCACTGATCGTTTGCCGGTCGATGTCGCCCATGTTCGCCATGGCCAGACCGTGCGGGCGCAGCAGGCGGGGCAGGTCGAACAGCCGCGTGCCGCCGAGCAGCGTGACGCGGCTGCGCTCCCGATCGACCGAGACGACGCCGGTGAGCTCGTCGAGCTCGAGCAGCACGCCGGGGGCCACTGCGATGCCCGTGAAGCTGTGCCCCGCACCGACGGCCTTCACGCGCAGACCCGCGCGGGCGGCACCGCGCACGGCACGCTGCACGGCGCCGATGCTCACGGGCCGCTCGATGCGCACCGGTTTCACCGATTCGGTGCGCGCCCAGTTGCGCCACACGCCGTTCAACGCCGTCACAGAAAAGCCTTTCCTTCGCCGCGGTAGCTCGGCACCACGTCGACCACGTCCGACCCGGAGACCACGCAGAACTCGTCGACGTGTTCTGAGAGCTCGCCCGACTTCGTGTGCCGCAGCCACACCCGGTCGCCCACCCGGAGCCCCGCGGCCCCGCGCCCGGAGAGCGGGGTCTGCACCTCGCCCGCCATCTCGCGCGCCTGCATCCGCGTGGCCCGGGGCCACACCACCTGGGGAAGCCGGTCGGGCGCCGGGGGTCCGGATGCGATCCAGCCGCCGCCGAGGAGAGTCGCCATGTCGGGGCGCGGCTTCCGCACCACGGGCAGCGCGAACGCGGCGGCGGGCGCCGGTGTGAACCGGGAGTAGGTGTCGAAGAGGTGGCCGCCGAACAGCCCGCTGCCGGCGGCGATCTCGGTGACCGAGGAGTCGGCGCCGGTCGACTCGAGCGACCCGGTGCCTCCACCGTTCACGAACTCGAGTTCGGCGATGCGGCGCACCGCCGCCACGACCGCGCCCCGCCGCTCGGCGAGCTCCGCGGCCGAGCGCGACTGCATCCAGTCGATCACGCGACCCCGGCCGGCGCCGCGTACGACGTTCCCCTTCGGCCGGTTACCGACGCCTGCGATCTGCGATTCGTAGGCCATCAGCCCCACCAGGGCGAAGCCCCGTCGTGCCACCACCTCGCGGGCGAGGGTGGTGGCGTCGTCGACCGTGACGATCGGCGAGCGCCAGACGCCGAGCCGTCCGAGCCCGGGCGAGGTGAACGCGGCATCCAGTTCGATCGCCACCCGGATGCGCGGACGCGCGTCGGGTGAGACGGCCTGGTCGATGAGGTCGAGGTGGGCGACCGAGTCGATCATCAACGTGACCCGGCTCGCGAGCTGCTCGTCCGCGGCCAGCGCGCGGATCGCCGCTCGATCGACAGTCGGATACCCCACCACCACGTCGTCGACGGTCTCGGCCAGCCAGAGCGCTTCGGGGAGCGTGTAGGCGAGCACACCGGCGTAGCCCGGCACCGCGAGCACCGCATCCTGAACCGCCCGCACCCGGATCGACTTGCTCGCCACCCGGATCGGCTTGCCCCCCGCCCGCTGCAGCATCGAGCGGGCATTGTGCTGCAGGGCCTCGAGGCCGATGACGGCGACGGGCGGCTCGCGGTCGGCCGTCGCCTCCGTCAACCCGCGCCAATAGCGCTGTTCGTCGCGCCACGGGCGGAGCGACGCATCGGCGACCGCCGCCGGCGACAGGTCGAGGCGGAAGGGCTGGCTCATCGGACGCTCCTGACGCGTGAGACGGCGAAGGCGCCCGCGAACCCGAACAGGGCCGAGAGCAGGAACAGTCCGGGGAATCCGCCGAGCCACGAGACGATGGCGGCTCCGAGCAGCGGCGCCATCGCCTGCGGCACCGCCGTGGCGATGTTCATGATGCCGAGGTCTTTGCCGCGGGATGCCGGGTCGGGAAGCACCTGCGTCGCGAGCGCCTGGTCGACCGAGAGAAAGCATCCGTAGCCGAGCCCGAGCAGTGCCGCGGCGACCATGGTGACGGTCAGCTCGGGCACGAAGGCGAGCAGCAGCGCGGCCAACGCCTGCAGCACCGAGGCCACGAGCACGAACACGCGGCGACGGGCCAGCTTGTCGGAGAGCGCGCCCGCCACGATCGAGGCGATCACCACGAAGATCGTGTAGATCACGATCAGCACGAGCAGGTCGTCTTCGGCATTCGGGTCGTTCAGCCCGAACATGAGGAAGTAGAGCAGCAGTGTGGTGCCGAGCGCGTTGCCGATGTTCACGAGGATGCGGCTGAGCAGCGTCCAACCGAAGTCCGGATGCGCCGTGGGGCTCACCCACATGCCCTCGATCAGCGCCCTCATCGTGAACGGCGGGCGCTCTTCGCGGCGGAGTCGCGCATCCGGCATCCACAGGCAGAACGGGGCGACGAGCACGACCAGCAGCACGGCGATCGCGGTGTAGCCGAGGAACTGGCCGGTGAACAGGGTGGTGGCGAGCAGCACGCCGAGGATGAGGCCGATGGCCTGGGGCGCCGAGATCCAGCTCGACACGAAGCCGCGCTGCCCCACCGGCACCTGGTCGGAGATGGCCGCCGTGAGGGCGGCCGAGAGCACGCAGAAGCCGATGATCGCGAGCGTCCACCAGACCCCGATGCCCACCATCCCGCTTTGGAAGCCGAGTGCGAACAGGGCGACGGCGAAGAGCACGGTGCCACCGGCGATCCAGGGGCGGCGGCGCCCGAAGCGGGAGGTGGTGCGATCGGAGAGCGCGCCCGTGACCGGGAAGGCGATCAGGGCGAAGACCCCCGCGATGGCCGAGATGACGCCGAAGGCGACGACGTTGTCGGTCCAGCTCGCGGCGTCGAGCTGCTGCTCGACCTGTAGGGGCAGCAGGAGCTGAACGGGCGTGAGTTGCGCCATCCAGATGCCGAGCCAGGCGGCGCCGAACAGGGCGATCCAGCCGCCGCCGACCCGGCGGACGGGTTCGGCGAGGGCGCTCGGCGTGGTCTCTTCGCGTGCTGCGGTCATGCGGTGCGTCCTTCTCGGTGCGACGGGGGAACGGATGCCGATGCGGGAACCGGTGCTGAGGCTCCCTCCGCGGCGATCGCACGGGCGGCGAACGCGATGGTGCGCGAGGCCCGCTCATCGTCGCCGTCGGCGAGCCAGGCGAGGGTGATGCCGTCGGTGAGGGCGACCAGATCGGCGGCGAGCTCGGACACGGGAAGTCGCCACACGCATCCGGTGCGCGCCGCCGCTTCGTGCAGCGACGCCTCGGCGAGCGCCCGGTATCGCTCGTACTGCCGTTCGGCGACTCCGGCCATGCTCGGCGTGCGCAGCGCGTACTGGGTCAGTTCGAACATCGCCCGTTCGCGCCACGGATTCGCACGCACCTGCGCGAAGTAGCTCAGCAAGCCGCGCTCGAGCAGGTCGGAGAGCCCTCCGCCGCCGTCGGCCGGGATGTCGAGCACCACCTCTTGCGTTTCGACCACCACGTCGACGAGCTGCGCCAGCAGTTCCTCGCGCGACTCGAAGGCGTAGTGGAAACTGGCGAGTTTCATGCCGGCTTCGTCGACGATGGCGCGCGTGGTGGCGCCGCTCACGCCGGAGCGCGAGATCACCTCGAAGGCCGCGGAGAGCAAGCGTGTGCGACGCTCGGCGACGGGCATGTGCGCCATGAGCCTCCTGCTTCGCTGCGTCGGGACTGCGGGACTGCGGACTGCGGACTGCGGACTGCGGGATCTTCGACTGGGTCATTCGTCCCAGTCGCGTCAGTATGGCGCAAACCCGCCGATCTGTACACGGCTGGCTCCGAATTCCATCCGAAACCCCGCTTTCATTCTTGGGTTCTGCCTCGCCGTCGGACTAAATAGGAGGTGGTGTCATCGCGAAAAGAGTGGGGTGCGGCGGCGTCGCGAGTTCGCGGCGGCGGTGAAACGCGAACCCGTAACCCGGCGTCGCGCGTCGTCTTCGCCGCCCTGATCGCCGCCTTGCTCGTCGCGGGAGGGGTGGGATTCGGGGCGGGTGCGCCTGCCGCCAGCGCCTCCCCCGAGGCCACTCCGGCACCGGATACGCCCACCGCCGCGCCGCCGTCGGCTCCTGTTCCGAGCGACGAACCCACCGACCCTCCGGGTTCCACCCCTCCGCCCCCGGTGCCCGTCGCCCCCGCGATCCTCTCCCCCGCCGATGGTGCGCTCGTCTCCTCCCCGGTCGAGATCACCGGCACCGGAACCGCCGGAGGATCGCTGCAGATCCTCGTCGCCGGCTCTTCCGAGCCGCTCTGCATCGTGACGCCCGATGACTCCGGCGCGTGGTCGTGCACGGCGTCCGGGCTCCCGAGTTCCCCGTCCACCACGATCCGCGCCGTCGAACCCGTCGCGGGCGGCGACTCCCTCGAAGACACCCTCTCTATCCGGGTGCTGAACGCACCGGTCGTCACCGGCGGACCCCGCGGCACCCTCACCAACGCCGTGGTTCAAGGCTCAGCGATGCCGGGCGCCTCCGTGACCGCGACGACGGGCGAATTCACCTGCACGGGCACGGCCGACGCCTCCGGTGCCTGGTCGTGCGTTCTCGCCGGAGGCATCACCGACGGCGACTACGTGGTCTCTGCCATCCAGACCACACCGTGGTCGGGCGGCGCATCCTCGCCGGCCGGCGACGGCGTGGCCATCGAGGTCGACGTCACTGTGCCGGCCGCGCCCCAGCTGCTCTCACCCCGTTCCGGCCAGGCGTTACCCACGTCAGGCGCTGTGTTCACCGGGTCGGGCGAAGACGGCGCCACGGTCTCGATCTTCGCCGGCGCCTACCCGCTCTGCCAGGTGGTGGTGTCCGGCACGTCGTGGTCGTGCTCGGCTCAGGCCGTCCCGGCGGGAAGCTACCCGGTCGCATTGCTCCAACAAGACCCGGCGGGCAACGTGGGCGTGCAGAGCGCGCCATTGACCTTGCTGTTCCAGGATGCCGCGGGCACCACACCGGGCGCCCCGGGCGGCACCGGCACCACCGCTCCTCCCGCGCCCCCTTCGGCCGGCCAGCCCGGCTCTCCGGATGCCTCGCCTCCGAGCGATGGCGGAGCAGGCGGAGGGGGAACGCCCGGATCACCCCCCGGCACCGACTCCGGCGACCCGGCGGCACCCGGACCGGGCGGATCGCCGATCCCGGGCGCGGAGGTCCCGCCTTCCGACGGCACGTGGACGGATGCCACCCGCTTCACGGCCTCCCTCCAGCCGGCTCTAGGCACCGGCGTCGGCGCGATCTGGTGGATAGCGCTCGCCGTCGCCGGCCTCGCCCTGCTCCTGGTCGCCTTGCCGGCGCGACTGCTCGCGGGAACGATGGAGACGGTCGCCGCACGCGATGGTGCGGAACCCGGCCGCACGCCGGCGGGGCGACGGATGCTCGCCGCCCTCCTCGGCCGCAACCGCTCACGGCATGAATACGACCGTGCCCCCGAGCTGCGGGTCAGCCCGATGGTGACGGCCGGGGCCACGGTGCTGGCTGCGGCGGCGATCGTGACGCTCTCCGGTCCGGTCGAGAATCAGCCCGCCTACCTCCGCCTGTTCCTGGCCGTGGTGGCGGCGCTGGGTCTCGTGAACCTCTTCGCGACCGTGCTGCCCGCTCGGGTGGCCTCCCTCGCCTTCGACATCTCGAGCACCGTGCGGCTGCGCCCGGCGCTCCTTCTCGTCGCGGCCGGACTCGCCCTCGTCTCCCGGCTCGCCGATCTCGAGCCCAGCCTCGTGTTCGGTCTCGTGGCGGGGCTCGCGGTAGCCGACACGGCGAGCGCCGATCCGGCGCGCGGAGCCGATCCGGCGCGCCGGGCCGGCTCAGGGCGCTCTCACGCCCACGCCGTCACCGACCCCGCCGCCCGAGCCAAACTCGCCACGGTGCAGGTGCTCGCTCTCGGCATCCTCGGCTCCGTCGCCTGGCTGGCCTCGGGCGCCCTCGGCGACCAGACCGCATCGAGCGACATCCTGCTCGCCGCGTACGCCGAGTTCCTTCATGTCGTCGTGCTGGCCTCGTTCGGCGCCACCTCAATGCTGCTCCTGCCGATCGGCCGCTCGGCCGGGCGACGGCTGCTCAGCTGGTCGCCGGCCACCTGGCTCGTTCTGGCGGTCGCCTCCTTCACCACCCTCGCCATGCTGTTCGTGCCCGCACTCGCCGCTGCCGCTGCCGACGGGCGCATCGTCGTGCTGCTCGTCGCCGCAGTGGCCTTCGCCGCGATCAGCGTCTCCGCCTGGGCCTGGACCCGCTTCGTGGCCGACGACTCCCCCTGAAAACCGACCTCCACCGTTGCGTCGTGTTACGCAGCCCCGACCCCCTGTTCCCGAACGCGTTTTAGGATCGAAGAGTGACCAACGCCCAGACCTCCCCCACCGGTGACGAATCGGCGCACGCCCACGGACGGCACGCGAGCAATCTGGTCACGCATCCGGCTGCCGACAGCGTGTCACCCGAAGAATTCAAAGCCGCTTTCCGCAACCACCCGGCAGGGGTCGCGGTCATCACGGCCGATGCCGGTGAGGGGCCGGTCGCGCTGACCGCCACCTCGGTGTTCTCGGTGAGCGTCGAGCCGCCGCTCCTGGTGTTCTCGATCTCCGACCTCTCTTCGAGCACGCCCACCATCCGCCGGGCCGACACGGTCGTGGTGCACCTCCTGGGCGCCGCCCAGCTCGACATCGCGAAGCTCGGCGCCACCAGCGGCATCGACCGCTTCGCCGACGGTTCGATCTGGGACAGGCTGCCCACGGGCGAGCCCTACTTCCCCGCCGCGCACGCGTGGATCCGCGGCCGCGTGGTCAACAAGATGGAGGCCGGCGGATCGACCGTGGTCGCTGTGCAGGCCCTGCAGACGAAGGCGCCACCCGCGGGCGACCCCTCTGCCGACGCGGCCGAAGCCGAGCCGCTGGTCTACCACAACCGCACCTGGCACCGCCTCGGCGAGCACTCCAAGATTCAGTAGACCTCGCCGCCTGCGCACCGACGGCTCGCTGTCTACCCCCACTACTGGGGCGGTTGAACTTAGTGCGATCAGGCGCAGACTGGGAAGGAACATCCTCCGGTTCCCTTGCTGGAGGCGACCACGAGTTCCGTCGCCGGGTTACCCGCCCTGCTGAAGCGGACTCGCGGAAGACACCCCGATTCCGACGGACAACGCAGCGCGCCCGTCGGGGAGAGTCCCACCCATGACGAATTCCACCGACATCCGATACGAGCGCATCGGGGCCGACTACTGGCTCGTGCTCGACCAGAGCGACTCCCGCCGCGAGCCCATCGGCTGGGTGCGTGAACGCCTCGTCTTCGAGGCCGGCCGCTACGGCCAGGTGCGCGCCGACCGGCTCTGGACCTCGCTCGAGGCCAGCCGGGTCTGGTTCGCCGAACTCACCCGTGGCGTGCACGAAGGCGCGGCAGGATCTCCTCTCCGTAGAGCCGGATGAATCGCTCCTGATCGGCGCCGGGCCCGTGGAAGACGAGGTGCCGGAAGCCGAGATCGAGGTAGGACTCGATGCGATCCACATGCTCGTCGGGGTCGGTCGACACGATCCAGCGCGCCGCCGTGCGTTCGATCGGAAGGGCGTCGGCGAGCCGCTGCATCTCGATCGGGTCTTCGACCGCCATCTTCTCCTCGGGGGTGAGGGCGAGCGGCGCCCAGTAACGGGTGTCTTGCAACGCACGCTCCCGGTCGTGGTCGAAGGAGACCTTCATCTCCATCAAGGTGTCGACGTCATCAGGTGACCGGTGGCCCTTCTCGATCCCCTCGGCGAGTGCCGGCAGCAGGGTGTCGGTGTAGAGTTCGCGGGCCTTGCCCGAGGTCGTGATGAACCCGGAGGCCATCCGCCCGGCGAGGCGGGTCGCGGCCGGCCCGGACGCGCCGATGTAGATCGGCACCGGCGTCTCCGGCTTGTCGTAGATCGTGGCGTTCTCCGTGCGGAAGAACTGACCCTCGTAGGTCACCCGGTCTTCGCTCCAGAGCGTCTCGATGATCGTGATCGCCTCTTTCAGACGCGCGAAACGCTCTTTCACCTCGGGCCACGGGATGCCCAGGGCTACCTCGTTGAGCGCCTCGCCACTCCCGACTCCGAGAATCACGCGCCCCGGGAACATCGCGCCGAGCGTGCCGAAAGCCTGCGCCACCACGGCGGGGTGGTAGCGGAACGAGGGGGTGAGCACGGAGGTGCCCATGAGGATGCGTTCGGTGCGGGCACCGAGCGCGCCGAGCCACGGCATCGCCGCGGGCGCGTGGCCGCCTTCGTGGTTCCACGGCTGGAAATGGTCGGAGACGAACACCGAGTCGAAACCGGCTTGCTCGGCCAGCACGGCATATTTCAGCAGCTCGGTCGGGCCGAACTGCTCGGCTGACGCCTTGTAGCCGAAGCGGAGGGGAATGGTCATGATCCGAGTCTATGACCGGTGACCGACACCGATCCGGCGGCGTTCAGGATGCGATGAGCGCGACCGCTTGAGCGAACGATTTCACCGTCGTCATCAGCTGGCTCACATCCGGTGCCAGCTCGTGCCCATCGTCGGAGATCACGATCACGCGCGCTTCGGCGATGCGGCAGACCCGGATCTTGTAGTTCACGGAGACCCGCTCGCCCTCGCGCTGCTCGATCACCACGACGTCGGGCGGAAACCCGGGATGCGTCAGCAGCTGGCCGAGCGAAACCGCTTCGATGCGCAACTCGACGCCCGGCACCGACGACAGAGCGGCAACCTTCGTGGCCAGCGCCGCAGGATCGGCGTCGATAAGGGCGACAGTCGTCATCCGGGATTGCGACATCTTCGTCTCCCCTGCACCGCGTCACCCTCGTGAGCATGCGCTCTCGGTTCCATGCTCCCACAACAGTACGGACCGCGGCACCGTTACGCGCCACGCTACGTCGATCGCGCGCATTCTGCATCACTTGCGGTGAGAACCCGTTTAAGTGATCATTCCTCAATGACATCAATGATCAAGCATGGGGTGCGCGCGAGCGCAGGAATGTTCGGGAACTTCCATCCGGAGGGCTGGCATCCTCGGCTGAGGGTGCCGTTGCGCGGGCCGGCTCCCGCCGGTGCCGAACTGGTGTGGACGGTCGGTCGACCCGACGGGGCGCCGTGGTTCGAGCATCGGGTTCCCGTGCCCGAACTCGACGCGGAGCAGACGACGGCGATCGATCTGCAGCGCTGGATGGACGGTGGCGATCTGCCCGAACCCGGGGTCGTCGCTTTCACGCTGCGGATCGTCTCCGAGCTCGACGGCGTCGATGACGTGCTTCACATCGGCGCGCTGACGGCGGTCTCGCTCGATGGCGAGCAGCGATATGCGATCGACAACGACTGGACCCTGGATCTCGCGCTGCTCTGCCTCGACGTCGTCGACGAATACGACGCTCCCCGGCTCACCGCCACGATGTTCCTCAAGGGTCATGTCGACACCTACCGGCTCGAAGCACACTGCTTCTACGAGGGTCGCCGGATCGCCGCGGCGTCGTTCGTCGACAATCGTCACTCCTTCACCGCCAACGACGGCACCGTGGTCGGGCAGGAGATCGCCGTCGTCTTCGACCGGGTGAGGGGCTGGAACAATCTCCGCGACTCCGCGTGGGGTGGAGATTGGCACCTGCTCGACGAGCACGACGGAGGCTATCAGGTGAAGCTCCTGCGGGATTCGGGGGTCGCGCGGGTGATCGACTTCGAGGTCGCCGACGGGCGGATGGTGGCCGTGGGTGCCATCGAAGACGACCCGGCGACCGGCCCCGTCCTGTTCGTCGACGCCGCCGTGCACGGATCGCTCGACGGACCGTGGCGCGCGGGCGGCGGCTCGGCGTTCTACGGGGATGCCGTGACAGCGGCCGACTGGTCGGGCATCGACGCGGTGTACGCCCGCCGGATCGAGCGTTCGGTCGCCCCGGCCCCGGAGTTCGACGACGAGACGGCCGGCGCCCTTCAGGCCTTCGTCGATCGGGCGGAGCGACTCCTCGCCACCTGGGAGGCCGATTTTCTCGAAAGGCGGCCGCCTTTCGACTACGGGCAGGTGCTCCAAGCCGAAGGTGCGCTGTCGGAGAGGACGGGATACGCCGAGCTCCGACACCGCGTGATGACCGTCCCGAGCGAGCATGCCGTCACGATCGACGGGGAGACCGTCACCGTGGAGCGCGTGCAGCAGCGGATCGACGCGATGTTCGCGGCAGCCGAGGCGCGCATCTCCGGTGCCGCTCAGGCCGAGGCCGACGCGCTGGCGCCCTATCGGGCGCTGCTGTGCGGCGACAAACTGGCCGTGTTCGAGGAGCACCCAGCCGACACTTTCCTCTACACCACGACCGACCGACGGGTGATCGAGACACCGGAGGAGCTCGCCGCCGCGGAGTACTGGTTCTTCGAGGGCCCACTCGATCTCCCGAGCACCGCGAGCGTCAACGGCGTGGCGATGAAAGTGACCGTGCAGGGCTGGCGGGTGCTCGGCTGGCGCTTCGACGCCTCGGGAAACATCGTCGACGAATTCGAGACGCAGGGTGCGGGGTCGAGCGCCCCGAAGTCGGCCTTCCAGCGCGCCCAGTAGATCGCCGCCCGGAGTCTCGCCTCGGGACTCGCTCGGAGAGGTCAGCGAGCCGCCGGCTGAGTGGACTCGTAGCGCAGCCGCGGGGTCGGGCGGAAGCGTCCGAGCAGAGCGCCGGCGGCAGCTGCGACGGCCGGGATCACGATGAAGCACACGATTCCGGTGAGCTGGAGTTCGCCGGCCGAGAAGACGTTGAGCAGCACTCCCACACCACTCAGCACGGCGGCGTCGAGAGCGACCATGATCGCGATCTGGTTCTCGCTCCGCAGGGCGATGGCGGTCGCGGCGATGCCGCCGGCCAGCACCACGAGCGAGAGCACGAGCGTCCAGATCCCCAACATGCGCTCATCGTAGCGCTCGCGTACCCCCAGAAAGATCCAGAGGCACGAGATCGCGATGTGGAAGTGATGCTCGAGTCACTCTTCCTCGGCGACGTCCGGGGGTGACCCGGGTGCCTGGCCCCGACTTCCTCGGTGGACGGCACCGACGAACACCTGGATGCCAGCGCCCAGCACGAGCAGGTTCATGACCATCTGCACCATGACGACGAGGCGCGCCATCTGACTCGCGGGAGAGATGTCCCCGAAACCGACTGTCGCGAAGACCGTGACAGTGAAGTACAACGCGTCGAGCCGTGTCAGAGCGCCCGAGGTGAAGTTCTCGACGTCGGCGCTCGACATGAGGAAGTACGACGCCGCGAACAGGAGAAGGTACAGCGGGGCGGTCACGGCGAGCGCTTGAATCGCCCGCACGCGCGGATGTACTGCCCGGGTGATCGCTCGCAACTGCCAGGTCGTGACACAGAGCAACGCGACGAGCGCGACCACGAGGCTGACGGGGATGGGGACGGCGTCGATGAGGGCGAACGGAACTGCGAAATACGCCGCGACCAGGACCGCCGTCGACACCACTGCGCGCAGGAGCCCCCGGAGGATCAGGCGCCGTCGCCGTGCCGACGAAAGTCTCGATGGGCCGGGCTCGGTCACGGTTCCGCCGTCGCTGGGCCGAGGATGACAGCCCAGGAGAGAACGGAGAAGGTGATGGTCTGGCTGAGAGAAGCGGCAGTGCCGATCACGCGCGCGTTGCGATGGCGACCCGACACCGTCTTGCCCCGCGTCGTACCGTATCTCCAGGTCGGCTTCTTCCAGAGCACCTGGTCCTCCTCTCCGGTCGAGTACTGGTCAGCTCGTGGACATCGCAGGCTCCTCCGGATCAGCTGCCGCGTACCCAGCAAGGCAAGCAGCGCGCCTGGGGGGAAACGTCACTCACATCGCATGAACACCGCCGAGGCGATCTCATCGCCATTGTGCGAAGGAGGTGATCGACGCAGGAGTCACGTGCTCTGGGTGATGCTGTTGCCGTCCATGCGGCGCACGCTTGCTCTATGACCACAGCTCAGGGCAAGCGAGGATTCGGATGGCCACTGCTCGTCATAGCAGCCGGGGCGCTCCTGGTCGGCTGCAGTTCGACGGGCTCAAACGAACCGACCACCCCAGCGTCCTCAAGCCCGTCCAGCCCCTCCCCGGACGCGGCCGCAGCGTGCTCGGACGCCGCCGAGCTCAAGTCGTCGGTCCAAAGCCTCACCGAGGTCGAGCCGCTTCAGGATGGGCTCAACGCATTGGAGGCTGCTTCAGCCGACACCAAAGCGGCTTTGGACACCGCCATTGCATCAGCGACAGCAGAGCTCCAGCCGGCGGTCGAGCAGGTCAAGACCGACTTCTCCGCCGTCCAGACCGCCATGAGCGGATTGACGACCGACACCCTCCAGGCGAAAGCACCCGAGATCGTCACGTCGCTCCGCGCGCTGAGCACGGCGCTGGGCTCCCTCGGCGCGACACTGTCTGAGGAGTGTCCCGAGTCATGACCTGAATCAGGGCAGGCCGCGTGCGGTCGCCCAGTTGCCCAGCGCCCGGTTCCGTCGTGCAGGTCGACGTGCGGGTGGGCATGTCGTGCTCCTCTGCGATCAGATCCGTTCGATCTCGGTGGGCCGCCAGCTCTTGTCGAAGAACGGCTGCAGGGGGTTGTAGAGGCGCAGGATGACGAAGAAGCCCTTGCCGGGAACCGTCTGCAACCAGTTGGATTCCTTACCGGCGGGCGCATCCGCGGCGAAGTAGATGTCGGTCGATCCGTTCTCGTTCTGCGCAACGGTGCCCAACTGGCTGCTGAGGTCGGGCTTGGGCTGGCCGGTCTTCAGCATCGACCGTGTCTGACGGTCATAGACCATGACGGACCAGAACCGGCTCTGAGGGATGTCCGGCGGCAGGGTCAGCTTGTACGCGCGCCCGCCGTCGAGGAATTCCTTGTCGCCGTCGCGCATCGTGAAGATGTACTGCGACCCGATCCCGGTCAGGCGCATGCACATCGCCGGGGTGACTCCGGTGTAGGGATAGAACCAGGCGATGCGGCCGTTAAGCTTCCGCGCGCCGTCACTAGGCACGGGGACAGCACCCTCGGGAGTGATCTCGGGTGGTGGCGCGAGGAAGTCGTATCCGGATGTGAAGAGCGGGTTCATCCATCCGGAACCGGGGTAGTACGCCCAGCCCTCCTCCTCGCGGGGCGAGATCGCGATGGTTCGAGCGGTGGCGTTTCCAACCACCACCGCCTCTTCCAGGATTTTGCGCATCCGCGCATCCGGCGCGAACTCCTTGCCCTTGGAGATGCCGATGGAGGCGAGGAGACCGAGCAGTTCGGGGTCGCCGGAGCCCACGGGCTGATCCTGTACGAGCTCGTTGATGAGCTCCCAGTAGCTGAAGTCGTTGGCGGGGATCGTGTTGAACGCGAGTCCCGACCCCTCCACGAATCGCGTCTCCGGAGCAGGCGCTGCCTGCCCGAGGGGTGCCTCGCCGCGCAGGAATGTGCCGACAGCGGTGCCGACGCCGCCTGGGGTGTAGGGGTGAACGCGCAGGCCGTCGCGCAGAACCTGCGCGGGTACGCTCGGGTCGTTGTCGATCAGGAAGGCGCGGAGGAAGAACAGCATGCGGCTGGTGCGCACCTGCGAGACGTGAAAGCCGCTGTCCGGCAACGAACCGTCGTAGTCCGGCCCGACGAAGAGGTAACTGCCACCGGCGGCCCGGTCCGGCCCGGGCAGTCCCATGTCGGTGATCCACCGGAACCACATGTCGTCGGCGGTGCCGAGAATCCCCGACGGCGCCGCGAGCGCCGGCACCTCGACCACCATGGGGCCCTTCGTCAGGTCGAGGACCCCGACGGCGTACACGGTGTCGCAGTTCGCTGTCAGGAAGAGCGACGACGAGTCCATGAGGTCGGAGAAGATGATGACCGAATTGTCTTCCACCCCGACGGAGTGGAGGCCGCGGCGGACTGCCGTCACCGACGCCCCAGGAAAGGCGTTGATGAACGCTTCGACGGCGCGCACGAAGTCGAGGTGGTCGTAGAGCAACTCCGCCGTCGCGGCGGTCGGCGCGCCATCGGTGAACTCGAGCCGGCCGATCCGGCTCTCGATGTGGTCGG
Organism: Herbiconiux aconitum; assembly: GCF_024979235.1. Classification (NCBI taxonomy): domain Bacteria; kingdom Bacillati; phylum Actinomycetota; class Actinomycetes; order Micrococcales; family Microbacteriaceae; genus Herbiconiux; species Herbiconiux aconitum. The sequence goes on along the minus strand of NZ_JANLCM010000002.1, from coordinate 246,285 downwards.
GCGTCGACAGTGACGCGACCGTATCCGTTGAAACCGTCGATTGAATGGTCATCACGTTCTCCTCAGTTCGGAGAAACGGTAGGCCGCGTGGTCGAGGCGCACATCACACACAATGCGCGATGTTCAGGAGGGCCTCGACCGCCAGTACCCCCAGAGGGACTCGAACCCTCACTGTGACGATTTTAAGTCGTCTGCCTCTGCCAATTGGGCTATGGGGGCGGGTGCCTCATCGTATCGGTGCCCCGTCGAGGAACGGCGACGCCGCGCATCCGGAGCCCTGTTCGGACAGCGGATGCGCGGCGTGCGACGTGATCGTGCGGGCTATTCGCCGGCGGGCGCTGAGGCCTTCGAAGCGGCCTTCGCACGCGGACGGGAGACCTTCTCCTTCGGCGCATCCGGTGCCGAGTCGGTGGCGGCGACGCCGTTCACCTCGGCTGTCGCGGACGGCTCCGAGGAGTGCGAACCGGGCAATTGAGGATTCGCCGGAGCAGCCGGTGCGGCCGGCGCCGCGGTAGTCGAGGCCTCGACAGCCGGGGCTGCCGGACGCGGACGCGCCGCGAACTTCTCGAACTCGGCGCGCGGGTGCACGCGAGCCTCCAGCGACACGTTGTCGCGACCCAGGAAGAAGTTGTTCACCCAGCCCCAGATGACACGGAACTTGCGCTCCCACGACGGCATCGCCAGGCCGTGGTAGCCGCGGTGTGCGAACCAGGCCGGCAGACCCTTGATGGCCAGGTTGCCCGACTGGAACACACCGATGCCGATACCGAGACCGGCCACCGCACCCATGTTCTTGTGGAAGTAGTCCTTGACGCCTTCGCCACGCAGCTCGGCGACGATGTTCTTCGCGAGCAGCTTGCCCTGGCGCACCGCGTGCTGAGCGTTCGGCACGCAGAAGCCGCCGACGCCGCCGCCGGTGAGGTCGGGCACGGCACACACGTCGCCGGCACCCCAGGCGCCTTCGACGATGCCGTCGTCGCCCTCGACCCGCAGGTCGGCGCGCACGCGCAGCCGCCCGCGCTCTTCGAGCGGAAGACCGTACTGCTTGATGTCGGGAGTCGCCATGACCCCGGCCGTCCAGATGATGAGGTCGGACTCGAAGCTCTCGCCGGTGGACAGCTCGATCACGCCGCCCACAGCCGACTTGAGCTGGGTGTCGAGGTGGATCTGCGCCCCGCGCTCCGCCAGGTTCTTGATGACCCAGAGCGAGGTGGGAATGCTGACCTCGGGCATGATGCGGCCCATGGCCTCGATCAGGTGGAAGTGCGTGTCTTCGAAGTCGATCTCGGGGTAGGTCTCCACGAGGGCGCTCACGAACGAACGCAGCTCCGCGAACACCTCGATGCCCGCGAATCCGCCGCCGACGACCACCACGGTGAGCAGGCGATCCCGCTCGGGGCCGGCCGGCAGCTGAGCCGCCTTGTCGAAGTTCGTGAGGATGCGGTCGCGGATGGCGGTCGCTTCCTCGATCGTCTTGAGCCCGATGGCCTCGTCGGCCACCCCCGGGATCGGGAAGGTGCGCGAGACGGCACCGGCCGTGATCACGATGTGGTCGTAGCTCTCTTCCCACGCCTCACCGGCGGCGGGAACGATCGTCGCCGTCCTGGCGTCGTGATTCACCCCGGTGACCTTGCCCGCGACCACCCGCGTCTTCTTCAGGTGACGACGGATGCCGACCACCGCGTGGCGCGGCTCGATCGATCCGGCCGCGACCTCGGGAAGGAAGGGCTGGTACGTCATGTACGGCAGCGGGTCGACGACCGTGACCTCGGCCTCACCGGACCTCAGCCACTTCTCGAGTTTCCATGCGGTGTAGAACCCGGCGTATCCGCCGCCGACGATGAGGATCTTGGGCACAGTGAAACGATCTCCTAGGTAGGGGGGCCTTCATACAATCTACTACTTGCGAAGCAGCCCTCTGAAATGCGAGACCGCCCCGAGGGCGAACGTCGCCATCAGGATGAGGAACCCGAGCAGGAGCCCCAGCGGCACCGCCCAATGGATGAGAGTGTACACCTCGGGCCGATCAGCGGCCCGAGGCGGGGCACTCGTGCCCGTCTCCGCTCCGTTCGGGGCGGGCGGTGGCGGCGGAATGAGCAGCGAGTCGAGCGATCCGCCTCCCGACGCCGGGCGGTAGGTGGCGATCCAGGCCGCCAGGTCGCCGATCGGATTCGCCGAGACGGGGTCGACGGATGCCGTCACCGCGGCCTCCGCATCGACTAGACCGTAGCCGTAGATCGGCCCCGGCACGGGGTCGCCCTGGGGTTCGGCCGTGGCGATGATGCGGTTGATCACATTGTCGGCGGTGAGCTCGGGATAGGCCGACTTCACGAGGGCCGCGAGCCCGCTCACCAGAGGTGCTGCGCCGCTCGTGCCGTCCCACAGCACGTATCCTCCGCCCGGCACCACGCCGACGAGCTGCTCGCTCGGTGCCGCGACGGCGATGGTGATGCCCTGTGAGGAGGCGTCGAAGCTCGCCTCCCCCGCCTTGTCGACCCCCGCGACCGCGACGACCCCGGGGATGGTGGCGGGCGCACCCACCTCGGTGGTGCCGCTCCCCCGGTTGCCCGCCGCGGCCACCACCACGACGTCATGGTCGAAGGCGTAGGTGAACGCGTCGTCCCAACTCTGCGGCCAATCGAGGCTGTTGCGGGTGAGCGACATGTTGATCACGTCGGCACCGTGGTCGACCGCCCAGCGCACCGCGTGCGCGATCTGCTCGTCGGAGTCCACCGACCCGGCACCCAGGGCGACCGAGATCGACAGCAGCGACGCTTCGGGGGCGACGCCGATCACACCGTTCCCGGGGCCGGTTCCGCGGCCGGCGATGAGCGAGGCCACCATCGTGCCGTGTTCTGAACTCTCGCCCACCGGGGTCTGGCCGTTCGCCGAACCGATGCCCGAGACATCCGTTCCGTCGACGACGGCGCCCTGCAACTCGGCGACGCTGCCGTCGACCCCGGTGTCGATCACCGCGACCGTCGCTCCCGCCCCGCGCGTCGTGTTCCAGGCCGCGCTGAAGCCGTAGTCGCTCAGCCAGTACTCCATGTCGCGGATCGAGTCGGCGCGCGCCGACTGCACGGAGCCGATCGGCGCGATGCCCACGACGCACACCACAGCGAACGCGCCGACGAAGAGGAACGGCCGACCCCCTTGCATTCGGCGCCGTCGCATCAGGCGTCGATCAGGTAGTCGACGCACTCGCAGACCTCGGGCGACCAGTCGCCTCGCGCCAAGGCGAGGTCGCCGATCGGGTTGACGCCGGGGCCGGCAGCGAGAGCGTGCGCGGCGAGGGCATGCAGGCATTTCACCCGGGTGGGCATGCCACCGGCGGAGATGCCCGCGATCTCCACCACATCGCCGAACGACGCACGATCGGCCAGATACGCCTGGTGAGCGGCGTGATAGGCGCCCGACAGCTCCTCGTCGACGAGTGCATCCTGCAGCTCGACCATGACGTGCTCGGCCTCGAGGTCGCTCATCGCGGCGGTGGCCGCCGGGTGCGACAGGTAGTAGAGCGTCGGGAACGGTGTGCCGTCTGCCAGGCGCGGCGCGGTGGCCACGACGGTCGGGTTGCCGCACACGCAGCGCGCCGCGATGCCCAGCACGTTACGCACCGGCCGCCCGAGCTGAGCGGATGCGACAGCGAGGTCGTGCTCGCTGGCCGGCTCGAAGGGCGGGGTGGTCATTGCACGGTTCCGTTCGACTGGAGTTCTTCGGGTGTCTGGGTGGAGAGCCCGGCGGTCATGCCGGAGGCGAACAGCGACGACAGCCAGTCGACGTTCGTGGTGCTGATGGAGTCGCTCACCGGCGCATCCGTCGATCCGGCGCTCGGCACGTCGTCGATGATGAGAAAACTGGTCTCGCCCGGCATCACGTAGTAGAGGCGGTCGCGGGCTTCGGCCTTGATGTAGGCCGGGTCGCTCCAGCGGGCGATCTGCGAGGTCAGATCATTGTTCTGCTCCGACTTCGCGTCGACCTCGGCCTGCAGCGCGGCGAGCTCCTGCCGCTGCTCGATGTAGAGCCGAAGGCCCGGCGCGACGATGATGACGAACATCACGATCACCACGAACATGAGCACCGTGAATCCGGAGAACCGGATGCTCCGCAGCCAGTTACCGGGCGGCGGAGCTCCCCCCGCCGCGGAGTTCTGCGGCAGCGCCACCGGCACCCGAACGGGCCGGGCCTTCGATGTGCGCTGCCGCATGAGAACTACCTTCGATCGACTCCGAGGCGAGGAATGCCTAGGCCGAGAAACGAGGGAACGCGCCGCGACCGGCGTAGACCGCCGCCTCGGCGAGCTCTTCTTCGATCCTCAGGAGCTGATTGTACTTCGCGACGCGCTCGCTTCGGGCAGGCGCACCGGTCTTGATCTGACCCGCATCCGTGGCGACGGCGAGGTCGGCGATCGTGGTGTCCTCGGTCTCGCCGGAGCGGTGCGAGAGGATCGCTGTCATGCCGGAGCGCTGGGCGAGCGAGACGGCGTCGAGCGTCTCGGTGAGCGTGCCGATCTGGTTGACCTTCACCAGGATCGAGTTGCCGGTGCCGCGGGCGATGCCGGTAGCCAGACGGGCGGGGTTGGTGACGAACAGGTCGTCGCCCACCAGCTGCACCTTCGAGCCGATCTCGGAGGTGAGGTGTGCCCAGCCGTCCCAGTCGTCTTCGTTCAGCGGGTCTTCGATCGAGACCAGCGGGTAGTTCGCCACGAGGTCGGCGAAGTACGCCGACATCTCCTGCGACGAGCGCTGCTGTCCTTCGAAGGTGTAGGCACCGTTGTCGTAGAACTCCGAGGCCGCGACGTCGAGCGCGAGCGCGATGTCTTTGCCCGGAGTGAAGCCGGCCTGCTGGATGGCTTCGAGGATGAAGTCGAGCGCCTCGCGGTTGTTCGGGAGCTCGGGAGCGAAGCCGCCCTCGTCGCCGAGGCCGGTCGAGAGGCCCTTGGACTTCAGGAGCGACTTGAGCGAGTGGTAGGTCTCGACACCCCAGCGGAGCGCCTCGGAGAAGGTCTCGGCGCCGAGCGGCACGGCCATGAACTCCTGGATGTCGACACCGGTGTCGGCGTGCGCGCCACCGTTGACGATGTTCATCAGCGGCACGGGCAGGGTGTGGGCGTTGGGGCCGCCGACGTAGCGGAACAGCGGCAGGTCGGCCGAGTCGGCCGCGGCGCGGGCGACGGCCAGCGACACGCCGAGGATGGCGTTCGCGCCGAGACGCTTCTTGTTCTCGGTGCCGTCGAGCGCGATCATCGCGGCGTCGACGAGGCGCTGGTCGGCGGCGTCGAAGCCCTCGAGCGCCGGGCCGATCTCGTCGATGACGGCGTCGACGGCCTTCTCCACGCCCTTGCCGAGGTAGCGGCCCTTGTCGCCGTCGCGCAGCTCGTACGCCTCGAAGGCGCCGGTGGAGGCGCCGGACGGAACAGCGGCGCGCGAGACGACGCCGTCTTCGAGAAGCACCTCGACCTCGATGGTCGGGTTACCCCGGGAGTCAAGAATTTCACGAGCGCCAACGGCTTCGATGAGTGCCACGGGTGGTTTCTCCTCAGGTTTTCGAACACATTCGTTCAGGCAAGATGGGAGCGCTGACCGTGCGCCCGCCGCTGGCTAGTCTAACGATTCGCGGGCGAGGGCCTGCATGGTCATGACGGCGTCGAACAACCATCGGGTGAACTCTGCGTCGTCGTCCGCGTCGAGCGGACGGTGCAGCGCGCAGTCGACAGCGGACATCACGAGGGTGACCGCGAGCTGCGCGCGCTCGGGCGTGGTGCGCTCTTCGGTCAGCGCGATCACCTGCAGCCGCAGCTCCGACGCGAGCTTGATCACGTCGGGGGCGAGCTCCGGACGGCGTGCGAGCAGCTCGCGCAGGGCCGCGCGATCCACCCCGTCGCGCGCCGTGGAGTCCATGATGTCGCCGACGAGGGTGCAGAGATCGCGAACCAGCCCCTTCTCTCCCGCGCCGCGCAGGAACGTCTCGCGTTGCGCATCCGTCACCACGAATGCCGACAATCCCACGATGGCCGAGACCTTCGACGGGAAGTAGTTGAAGAAGGTGCGGCTCGAGACACCGGCCTCCGAGCAGATCGCGTCGACGGATGCCTGCCCGGCGCCGCTCTCGGCCACGAGGCGGAGGGCCGCCTCGTGGATGGCGGTGCGCGTCTCCACTTTCTTGCGTTCGCGCAGAGATGGTCGTTCCCGCGTGCTCATCGTCGCGTCGGTGGTGCGCGTCGTCATCGTCGCTCGATGCCGTCGTTGAAGGCGCCCAGCAAGCGCACGAACTGCTCGAGATCGTTCTCGCTCCAGTCGTCGAGGATGTCGGCGTAGGCCGCCTGCACGTCTCGGCGGATGCTCCCCATCCGTTCGACCGTCTCGGCCGTCGGCGCGTAGAGACTGGCCCGCCGGTCGTCGGGATCGGGCACGCTGGTGACGAACCCGAGGTCTTTGAGGATGCGGAGCTGGCGGCTCACCGCGCTCTTGTCCATGCCGACGCTCGCGATGATCGCGCCCGGCGGAGTGGGGTGGTGGGCCACGATCTGGCGCAGCACCAGATACCCCGATGGCTGGATCTCGGGCGAGAAACGCGCGGCCGTCTCGAGCAGCGTGATGCGCACGGCCCGCACGATTCGCGCCATCTCGCCCTCCACGGCGAGGAGGGCGGCGGCGCGTTCGTCAGAGGTCACAGCCTCCAGGGTAGTGGCGGTGCTCACGCCCTCTCCGTGGCCTCCCCCGGCGCGGCCTGGGAAGCCGCTTGGAGTTCGATCTCCTCCTGGCCTTCGGGGTCGCCGGCGATCTCGGCGGCCGAGACCGCGACGAGGGTCGCCGCCTCCGCTTCGGCGATCTGCTCGACCGAGGTCTTCGTGCCGAGGCTGCGTGCCGGGAGCAGCGAGATGGCGATGATGGAGATGATGGCGAGCGGAACGGCCAGCAGGAAGACATCCGCGACGGCCTCGCCGTAGGCCGACTCCACCAGGGTGCGGATGGGGCCCGGCAGCGTGCTGAGATTCGGGATGCCGCCGTCGCCCAGATTGCCGGCCTGGGCCGGGTCGATGCCCATCTTCACGATGCCGTCGGTGACGAGCGTCGTGATGCGGCTTCCGAGCACAGCGCCCATCACGCTCACACCGATGGTTCCACCGAGGCTGCGGAAGAAGGCGACCGAGGCGCTGGCGGTGCCGATCTGGCGCGGATCGACCGCGTTCTGCACGATCAGTACGAGGTTCTGCATCACCATGCCGACGCCCGAACCCATCACGAACATGAAGAGGAAGACCAGGACGAAGCTGGTGTCGTAGCGGATCGTGCCCATCAGCGCCAGGCCGATCGTGAGCAGGACCGAACCGGTGACCATGTAGCGCTTCCACTTGCCAGTGCGGCTGATCACCTGGCCGATCACGATGCTCGAGATCAGCACACCACCGATCATCGGGATGGTGAGCAGGCCCGATTCGGTCGGTGTCTTGCCACGCGCCAGCTGCATGTACTGGCTGAGGAAGACGCTGGTGCCGAACATCGCGACGCCCACCGAGATGCTGGCGATGACCGCCAGCCAGAAGGTGCGGTTCTTGAAGAGCGTCATCGGAATGATGGGCTCCTTCACCTTGAGCTCGGTGACGACGGCTGCGGCGAGGAGCAGCACGGCGCCGCCGACCATCGCGATGCTCGCCACCGAACCCCACTCGAACTGGTTGCCCGCGAGGGTGACCCAGATGAGCAGGAGCGAGACCCCCGCGGCGATCAGCACCGCCCCCAGGTAGTCGATGGTGACCTTGCGCTTGTGGGTGGGGATGTGCAGCGTCTTCTGCAGCACGATGATGGCCGCGATGGCGAACGGAACCGCGATGTAGAAGTTCCAGCGCCATCCGGCCGAGTCGGTGATGACTCCGCCGAGCAGCGGGCCGCCGACCGTGGCGACGGCCATCACGGCGCCGAGCAGACCCATGTAGCGGCCGCGTTCGCGCGGCGGGATGATGTCGGCCATAACGACCTGCACGAGGGCGGTGAGGCCTCCCGCGCCGAGACCCTGCAGCACGCGGAAGAAGATCAGCATCTCGGTGTTCTGCGCGAGGCCCGCGAGACCGGAGCCCACGACGAAGACGACCAGGGAGATCTGGATGAGCAGCTTGCGGTTCGTGAGGTCGGCGAGCTTGCCCCAGATGGGCGTCGACACGGTGGTGGCGAGCAAGGTCGAGGTGACCACCCAGGTGTAGCCGGCCTGCGTGCCGCCCAGGTCGCCGATGATCTTCGGGAGGGAACTCGAGACGACGGTGCTGGCCAGCAGGGCCACGAACATGCCGAGCAGGAGGCCCGAGAGCGGCACGAGCACCTGCCGGCGCGTGCGAGGGGTGCCTGCGATCGGGGAGGTTTCAGTAGAAGTGAGCGACACGATTCTCCAGGTAAGAAAGTTGATGCGGATCAACAATAGTGCTGTTGTTGATCCAAATCAACTAATTACTGCAGATGGTGCAAAATTCGCTACTCCCCGGCGGTGATCGCTTCGGCCTCTTCGAGCTCGGGTTCTTCTTCGTGGTCGACGTGGGCGATCATCCGGTGCCCGACGACGATGATGAGTGAGGCGACGACCACGGAACCGGCGGCCACATAGAAAGGCGTCGCGGCGGTGAACGCCACGGCGATCAGCGAGGCCACCGGCGGGGCGACCGCACCGCCGATGAAGCGCACGGCCGAGTAGGCCGACGACGCGACCGGGCGCGGCAGATCGGTCGCCGCCATCACCGATTCGGTGAGCACGGTGTTCATCACGCCGAGCAGGGCGCCGCCGACGACCACGCACACGATCAGACCGACCGTGTTCGAGACGAACAGCCCGGCCGCCACGAGATCGAGGGCGAGCAGGAGCAGCACCGTCCAGAGCACGCGGGTGCGCGGAAGTCTCCGAGTGAGCCATGGGGCGACCAAGACCGAGGTGATCGCGACGGCGAGCCCCCAGCCGAAGAAGGTCAGCCCGAGACCCATGGCGTCGAGCCCGAGAGGGAACGGCGTGTAGGCGAGAAGGATGAAGAACCCGATGTTGTAGAACAGGGCGGCGACGGCGAGCACGGCCAACGCGGGCCGGGTCAGCGCCTTGAAGGGAGCGGAGAGCGGGGTGGGCTTCGCCCGTTCGGGCTCCTTCTTCATCAGCGTCGCGATCGCGATGAACCCGACCGCCATCAGCACGGAGGTTCCGAAGAATGGACCACGCCAGCTGATCGAGCCGAGCAGCCCGCCGAGCAGCGGACCGATCGCGATACCGAGGCCGAGGGCGGCTTCGTAGAGGATGATCGCCGAACTCGCCCCGCCGCTCGCGGCACCGACGATGGTCGCCAGCGCCGTCGAGATGAACAGTGCGTTGCCGAGGCCCCAGCCGGCGCGGAAGCCGATGACCGACTCCACGTTCTGTGAGAGCCCGGCCGCGAGGGCGAAGACCACGATCAGCGCGAGACCGAAGAGCAGGGTCTTGCGGGCGCCGATCCGGGTCGAGAGCCAGCTCGTGAAGAGCATGGCGAACCCGGTGATGAGCAGGTAGCTCGTGAACAGCAGGCTCGTCTGCGTCTGCGTGGCGTGCAGGCTGTTCGCGATGGCCGGCAGGATCGGGTCGACGAGGCCGATGCCCATGAACGCGATCACGCAGGCGAACGCGACGGCCCAGACGGCCTTGGGCTGATGGAGGATCGGGTTCTTCTTCGCCGCCATCGCGGCCGTCGTCGACCTCGTCGCCGGTGAGGTCACGCTCAGGCGGCCATCACGACGTCGCCGGCGCGCACGTCGGTGCACTCGTGCAGGAGGTCGACCGCCCGGCTGATGGTGTCGAGCTCGGCACGGTCGAGGTCGGTGAAGAGTGGAGCGAGGGCGGAGCCGAGGCGGTCGCGCCATTCGTCGAGAGCCTTGATGCCCTTCGGGGCGAGGGCGATCTGCCAGGCGCGGGCGTCGTCGACGTCGGCGATTCGGCGAATCCACTCGACCTCGTTGAGGTTCGCGACGATCTTGGTCATCGTGGGCTGCGACACGCGGCTCTGCTTGGCGAGCTCACCGAGGCGCATCGGGCCGAAGGAGCTGAGCACGCTGAGGGTGCGCCAGGTGGCGGGAGAGGTGGACTCGCCGGTCGCCTGAGCGGCGATACGGGTGAGGCGGTTCGTCACCGACACGAGGTCGGAGAGCAGTTCGGAGAGTTCGGATCGGGTGTCGATGGTGGTTGCTGTGCTGGGGGAAGTGATGTCGTTGTTCACGGTCAACTACTATACATAGCTCAGCTATGCATCTGTCACCACAACGGCTTTTCGGTTAAGCCGAGAGCGATTTCAGGTCGAGCTCGGCCGCATCCGTCGTCTCCCGGCCGACCAGGGCGAAGCTCGTGAACCCGGCCGCGGCGGCCCGATCGAGCAGCGGAGTGAGGTTCTTCGTGCGTCGCTCCAGGCGCACGCGCGCGCCACGGGCCACCAGCTGCGCCTTCAGCGCGAGGAGGCGGGTGGGGTCGGCGGCTTTGTCGTGCACGAGCACGATCGCCTCAGCGTGCGTCGCCTCGGGTTCGTCGATCAGATCGATGATGCGCTCGAACCCGATCGAGAACCCGCAGGCCGGCACCTCCTCGCCGAGGAAGCGGCCGATCATGCCGTCGTAGCGCCCTCCGCCGCCGAGTGAGAAGGAGTAGTCGGGGTGCTCGATCTCGAAGATGGTGCCGGTGTAGTAGCCCATCCCCCGCACGAGGAAGGGGTCGAACTTCAGCACGCCGGCCACGCCGGCTTCGCGGAGGGCCAGCCCGATGGCGGCGAGCTGGGCGACCGCATCCGGGGCCACCCCTGCGGGCAGTGCGGCGGCGATCTCGGCCTCGGCGAGCCCCGCCGCCTGCGCAGGCGCACCGGCGAAGTAGGCCTCGAGAGCCTCGACGGCCGCGGGGGTCGCTTCGCGGCCTCGAAGCTCTTCGACGACGCCGCTGGGCCCGACCTTGTCGAGCTTGTCGATGGTGATGAGAACGGAGGCGTGCTCGGCCTCGGCGAACCCGAAGGCCTCCAGCATGCCGATCAGCAGGCGGCGGTCGTTGATGCGGATGCTGCAGCCCTCGAGGCCCAGCGCGTCGAGCGCGGCGAGCGTGGCCGTGAGCAACTCGATCTCGGCCAGGATGCCGCCCTCACCGATGATGTCGATGTCGCACTGCACGAACTGGCGGTAGCGCCCCTTCTGCGGGCGTTCAGCCCGCCAGACCGGGGCGATCTGCACCGCGCGGAAGACCTGCGGCAGGTTCGCGCGGTGGGTGGCGTAGAAGCGGGCGAGGGGCACGGTGAGGTCGAACCGCAGGCCGAGGTCGGCGAGCGCGTCGGGGTCGTCGGCGTCGGCGGCTGCGCGCAGCGCGTCGGCGTCGAGGCCGCGCTTCATCACGTTGAACGCGAGCTTCTCGTTGTCGCCGCCGAGGCCGGAGTGCAGGCGCCCGAAGTCTTCGACCACGGGGGTCTCGATCTCGTCGAAGCCGTGGGCGGCGTAGCTCGCGCGGATGACGCCGAGCGCGCGCTCGCGCTTCGCCTTCTCAGCAGGCAGGAAATCGCGCATGCCGCGGGGCGGTGAAACGGGGGAAGCCATTGCTCCAGATTACCGACTCGCACAGAAGCGCTCATGCCGCCGCCGCTCGCGCCCTCACGACGGAGTATTCCCCACGATGACGGGAACGACGGACTCTGGCGCCGCATCCTGCTCGACACTCCGTCGTTTGGACGTGCAGAGCAGAGGGGGTCACTGCGCCGGCGGGGCGGACTCCGCTGCCGCGATCTCCTCGCGGAGGCCACGGAGGGTGGTGCGGAGGGCGCGCTCGGCGTCGAGGCCCTGGGATTTCGCCGACGCGACGATGGCCAACAGCAACGGGCCGAGCTCGTCTTCCGAGGCGACCGGCACGACGGGCGGCGCATCCTCGTCGAGCACGCCGACCTTCTGCGCGCGACCGATCAACTTGTCAGCGAGCGCCAGCGACGGCATGCCGAGCGGGATGCCGTCGAGCACACTCGTGCGCGAGGGCTTCTCCGCGGCCTTGAAGCCGTCCCAGGCGGCCACGACGTCGTCGGCCGTCTCGAGCTCGAGGTCGCCGAAGACATGCGGATGCCGGCCCACCATCTTCGCGGTCATGTGCGCCGCGACATCCTGGATGTCGAAGTCCTCGCCCGGGGTGTGCGAGGCGATATCGGCGTGGAAGATCACCTGGTAGAGCACGTCGCCGAGCTCCTCGATCATCTCCTCGCGGTCGCCGGACTCGATCGCCTCGATCAGCTCGTGCGTCTCCTCCACGAGGTACTGCACGAGGCTCGCGTGCGTCTGGTCGGCGTCCCACGGGCATCCGCCGGGTGCGCGCAGCACCGCGGTCACCTCGACGAGCTGGTCGAGCTTGGTCGGTGCGTCGGGAATCTCAGGCATTCCTCAAGCCTCCCATGCCACGCGGCGGCGCGTCAGCGGCAGGGCACGAGATCCTCCACTGCCGGCCCGAGACTGGCTGGACCTCCGAGGAGCGTGGTGCGCGAAACATCCCATTCGTCGAGCGCGGCATGAGCGGAGGTCGGAATGCAGTCCGGGCGCACGAGCAAGAGCGGGGCGTGCTTCGAGGCCGCGAGCACCCCTCCTGCCAAAGCGTCGGCAAAAGTCGCCCCTGTGGCGACGAAAGCTTCCTCGGCGGTCGGGAAGAACCTTCTGTTGACCGCGGTCGCGACCTCATACCGGTCGGAACCGGTGATGCGTTCGACATCTCCGGCGCCACGGGCGCCGAGCTGACTCGCGATGCCCGGAGACACCGAGACCGGGCCGCCAACGATCACGACGTGGCTCGGCTCGAGCTTGTCCAATTCGGCGAGCGTGCTCTGGTCGAGCTCCGTTTGCGAGCCCGCCACGAGGATGACGGGCGCTCCTTGTGACGCGGCCGCCGGGACGGCAGCGAGGGCATCGGGAAAGTTCTCCCCCGTGGCGATGAAGACGGTGTCCGCACCGTCGGGCCAGAAAGTGTCGGCGGTTCTGCGAGAGACTTCGTATCTGTCCTCCCCTTCGACGCGCCAGGGCCCGGTCGTACCGGCCAAACCGGCGACGTTGAGGCTGTCGGCATACGACACCGAAGCCGGCCCGCCGATGGTCCAGATGTCGCTTGCACCCGCGCCCTGAGCTGCCGAGCCGACCAGAAAGACGGTGCTTGGTGAATCGGCCGCCATTAGGAGCAAAGGGCCGCCGACATGCGCGGCTGCTGCGGCACCACTCAGCGCATCCGGGTACTTCGCTCCTGCGGCGAGGAAGACCGAACGCCCGCTGCCGGAGTAAGGGGGGAATTGGATGCCGCTGTAGGCCACAGCTGCTGCGTAACGATCGACGCCGGCGATGCGGGTGGTGACTCCGGGGCCGGCCGTCGGATGGTTGACGATCGTCAGAGGCACCTCGAGCCGGAAGGAGGTGCGATCACCCATCCCGGTAACGGTGACGATGGCGTGACGATTCAGAAGACCACTCATCGCACTCTTCGAGGGCACGCTCAGGCTGATCGCATCCGGCGACACGGTCACAGGCATCGGCACCGAGTCACGATCGAAGCCCAGCGAGAGCGTCGCAGAGGCTCCTGGATCGAGCAGGGGCCCGCCCACGATCGTGAGGGTCTCTCCCGCAGCCGCGGTGAGTTCGTCCGCGGGATCGATCCCGAACACCGATTCGGAGGCGTAGCGGGACGCGTCGACCGCGACGACGGTGCGACTGTGGTCGGTGGCTCCCGGGCCACCGGCGGAGAACCCGATGGAGGCGATTGCGGAGGAGCGGTATTCGCCGGGGAAGCCGAAGGGGCCGAGTTGGATGTCGTCCGGCATCGGTCTAGCCGCCTGCAGATACAAGGAGTAGCGGGGAGAGCCGGAGGCCATTCCCGGCTGCCCTTCCGGCGTGGCGAAGTACCCCTCGGGAATGTCCACGGTGATTGTCCTGGTCGCCGCGTCAGCCGCGGTCACGGTCACAGGATTTCGCTGCTTGCCCCCCAGCATCGCAGCGAAGGTCGACTGGAAGTCGAACAGCGCGCGGGGCACCACGACCGACAACTGCCGCGTCGTCGAGGGAAGCGGTGCGGCCGGATCGGGTTCCCACCGAGCATCAAGAGTCTGCGCCCACGGCACTCCGAGTTGCAACGGCCCTGCCGTCGCGTCGATCGTGCGAGCCGACGCCGGATTCGCCGAGGCGGGATTCGCGGTCGCGATTCCACCGACGACGAGGAGGGCCGCTATCGCAGCTCCCGTCTTCGCGCGCATCCATCGTCGTCCGCGCATTCGCGCCCCCCTCGAGCCGGCCGCGCGTCGTCGACACGTGTTGCCTCGATCGTTTATAGCATGCGCGCGGCCACGCACCGGACGGTCAAATAGCGGCAGGAGTCGCCGTCGAAGGTGGCGTGGAGGCTACGGTGCGGGGGTGGCGGCAGGATGCCCAGCGGGGGCGAAGATCGCGTCGAGGAGGCCCTGCGCCCAGGCGATGAGCTCGGAGTCGGCCAGGGGCTTGCCGTCGACGACCGGCATCGGCACCGAGACCGCTGAGGTCTGCGCGAAGTACTTCGCGCCGGGGTACATCCGCTGCAGCCGCACCTGGATCGAATCGGCGAGGTCGGCCGGCGCCACCCGCAGGTTCGACCCCATCGTCACCACCTCGCTGAGCCCCGCCTTCTGCGCGTGGCGCCGCAGTCGCGACACCGCGATGAGGTTCGCGACCTGAACCGGCGGTTCGCCGTAGCGGTCGGTGAGCTCTTCGATCACGTGGTCGATCGAGTCGTCGGACGCGGTGGGTGCCGACGCCGTCGACAGCTTCTGGTAGGCCTCGAGGCGCAGCCGCTCGCTGTCGACGTAATCCTCAGGGATGTGCGCATCCACGGGCAGCTCGAGTCGCAGCTCGGTCTGCCCCTCGGCGACGTCGCCACGGAACGCCGACACGGCTTCGCCGATCATGCGCAGATACAGATCGAACCCGACCCCGGCGATGTGCCCGGCCTGCTCGCCGCCGAGCAGGTTTCCCGCGCCGCGGATCTCGAGGTCTTTCAGCGCCACCTGGATGCCCGAGCCGAGCTCGTTGTTGGCCGCCAGCGTCGAGAGCCGGTCGTTCGCCGTCTCCGACAGCGGCTTGTTCTCGTCGAACAGCAGGTAGGCATACGCCCGCTCGCGTCCACGGCCCACCCGCCCGCGCAGCTGATGCAGCTGCGACAGCCCGTATTTGTCGGCACGGTCGACGATCAACGTGTTCGCGTTGGCGATGTCGATACCGGTCTCGATGATCGTGGTCGACACCAGCACGTCGAACTTGCGCTCCCAGAAGTCGACGATCACCTGCTCCAGCACGTGCTCGTTCATCTGACCGTGCGCCACGGCGACCCGTGCTTCGGGCACGAGCTCTGCGATCTGCGCCGCGACCCGGTTGATCGACGACACCCGGTTGTGCACGAAGAACACCTGGCCCTCACGCAGCAGCTCGCGTCGGATGGCCGCGCCCACCTGCTTGTCGGAGTACGGCCCCACGAAGGTGAGAATCGGATGCCGGTCCTCCGGCGGTGTGGCCAGCGTCGACATCTCGCGGATGCCCGTCACCGCCATCTCCAGCGTGCGCGGGATCGGCGTCGCGCTCATCGCCAGGATGTCGACGTTCGTCTTGAGCTTCTTCAGCTGGTCTTTGTGCTCGACGCCGAAGCGCTGCTCCTCGTCGATGATCAAGAGGCCCAGGTCTTTGAAGGCGATGTTGTCGCTCAGGATGCGATGGGTCGCGATCACGACGTCGACCGTGCCGTCGGCGAGCCCCGCGATGGTCTCCTTCGTCTCCTTGTCGCTCTGGAACCGGCTGAGCGCCCGGAGGTGCACCGGGAAGCCGGCGTAGCGCTCGGCGAAGGTCTCCATGTGCTGGCGCACGAGCAGCGTGGTGGGCACCAGCATCGCCACCTGCTTGCCCTCCTGCACCGCCTTGAACGCCGCCCGGATCGCGATCTCGGTCTTGCCGAAGCCGACGTCGCCCGAGAGCAGGCGGTCCATCGGGATGGGCCGCTCCATGTCGGCCTTCACCTCGTCGATCACCGTCAGCTGGTCGGGCGTCTCCTGGAACGGGAACGCCTCCTCCAGCTCGTGCTGCCAGGGTGTGTCGGGGCCGAACGCGTAGCCCTTCGACGCCATGCGAGCCGAGTAGAGCTTCACCAGCTCCACCGCGATGTCGCGTACCGCCTTGCGCGCCTTGCCCTTCGCCTGCGACCAGTCGCTGCCGCCCATCTTGCTGAGCGCGGGCGCCTCGCCGCCCACGTAGCGGCTCAGGAGGTCGAGCTGATCGGTGGGCACGTAGAGCTTGTCGCCGGGGTAGCCACGCTTGGAGGGCGCGTATTCGATCACCAGGTATTCGCGGGTGGTCTTCACCGCGTTGCGGCCGCCCGACGACACCTCGCGCTGTGTCAGCTCGAGGAACTTGCCGATGCCGTGGGTCTGGTGCACCACGAAGTCGCCGGTCTTGAGCTGCAGCGGGTCGACCACATTCTTGCGGCGGCTTGCGAGCTTCTTCACCTGACGGGTGTCGTAGCCGGCGGTGCGGCCGTAGAACTCGGTCTCGCCGATGACGGCGAGCTTGAGTTCGGGGAGTTCGAAGCCGTGCTCGACCGAGCTGCGGATGAGGTACGCCATCCGTGGTTCGGCATCGGCCGGGAAGTCGTCGACGATGCGGGCCGGCACCTCGCGCTCGGAGAGCACGTCGGCTGCACGTTCGACCAGGCCTTGCCCCTGGGCCACGACCACGACGGTCCAGTCGTCGGCGAGGCGGCGCGCCACGTGGTCGATGGCGCCGTCGGCGTTGCCGGAGAAACTCGGCACCGCGTCGGCCGCGACACGGATGGTGAGGTGCTCCTCGATCTCGCGGTGCTCGGGGAGGATGTCGTCTTCGGCCGGGCCCTGCTGGAATTCGCTGAGCGTCCACCAGGCACGCTCGGTGCCCGCGGCGTCGCGCAGCTGGTTGAGGGTGATGAACTCGCCCGACTCCAGGTCGATCGGCGCCTCCGCGCCGGCCGTGGCGGCGGTCCAGGCGGCGGCGAGGAACTCGCGGTTCGTCTCGGAGAGATTCACGGCCCGGGTGGCGACCCGTTCGGGCGACACCACGGCGATGGCCGCGCCGGCCGGCAGGTAATGCGCGACGGTGACGAGCTCGTCGAGGAGCGCCGGCGCCAACGACTCCATGCCCTCGACCGGGATGCCGGCCGAGATCTTCTCCAGCATGCCGGCGAGACTCGGGAACTCGTGCTGCATCTCGCGAGCACGCTGCCGCACCGCGTCGCTCAGCAGCAGTTCGCGGCTGGGCGGAAGGCTGACACGGTCGGCTTCGTCCGGCAGCGAACGTTGATCGGCCACCGAGAAAGCACGGATCTCCTCCACCTCGTCGCCGAAGAAATCGACCCGGAACGGGTGCTCGGCGATGGGCGGGAAGACGTCGAGGATGCCGCCGCGCACCGCGTACTCGCCGCGCCGCGTGACCATGTCGACCCGGGAGTAGGCGAGCTCGACCAGTTGCCGGCTGAGCGCCGAGAGGTCGAAACCGCGTGCGCCACGCACCAGCTCGATGGTGTCGAGCTCGGTGAGATTCGACGCGATCGGCTGCAGCGCGGCGCGAACGGATGCGACGACCACGATGGGAGCCGGGGCTGCGGTGGTGCCGGGGTCGGCCGCCGCGGCATCCGTCGCCCGCTGCCAGTCGACCAGACGCCGGAGCGCGTCGATGCGCTTGCCGACGATCTCGGCGCTCGGGCTGAGACGCTCGTGCGGCAGCGTCTCCCACGCCGGGAACTCGATGATCTGCGCCTCGGGCAGAAAACTCGCGAGCGACTCGCGGAGCTTCTCCGACTCGCGGCCCGTGGCCGTGACGACCATGAGTGCCTCCGGCAATCCGCGCTCGATGCGGCGACTCATCATCGCGGCCAGAAGCGGGGCGCGAAGCCCCTCGGGCAACGAGAAATCGGCATTGCGCCCGGCCTCGGCCAAGGCTCGTTCGAACGTGGAGGCGCGCGAAAGCGCATCGATCAAACCGTGAAGCACCGAGCTAGTCTACGCGCCGCCGCTGCTGCGGCGCGGCTTGCGGTGAAGTACCCGGGAGCCCACGAACTGGGCGCTCTCACCGCGGAACGCGACGTCACGCCGCCGCGTTCCGCTGGGCCCGCTACGCGCCGCCGCTGCTGCGGCGCGGCTGTGCTGATTACGCGCCGCCGCCGCTGCGGCGCGTCTTGCGGTGAAGCACTCGGGAGCCCACGCACCGGGCGCTCTCACCGCAGAACGCGACGTCACGCCGCCGCGTTCCGCCGAGCCCGCTGCGCGCCGCTGGTGGTGAGGCGCGATCGGGCACACGGCGACGCGTTCCGGCGGGCTCGCGTGCGCCGCAGTGGTGGGGTGCGACGAGTAGAGTCTGGGCGATAGGTGCCTGCCGCGAACAGCGGCGAACCGCACGAACGAACCCGAGGACACCGTGACCACGACGCCACCCGACGACTCCACCCCGACTGACGCATCCGCCGCACCAGACGCATCCGCCGCAACCGCCGCCCCGCCGCAGCGGGAACGACCGCGTTTCGGAGAATACGCGCCCACCCCCGCGACGCCGACCGCTCCCCCGGCAGCGGTCACTCCGCCGCCCGCGGCCCCCGCACCGCAGTACGCTCAACCGCCGGCGCCTGCACCGCAGTACACCGGCTATCAGAGCCCCCTCGGATCGGCGGGGTCGGCGGGGTCGGCGTACGCATACCCCGGCCAGGCACTGGCGTCGGCGGCCCCACGACCCAAGACCGTCGGAATCATCGCCTTCGTGGTCGGGCTCGTGCTGCTGATCGGTTCTCCCATCGCCAGCGTGTTCGTCGCCCAGGGCTTCTCGCCGCTGATGGCGTACTACGCCGATGGCACCATCGATGTCTCGCAGATCCCCGCCGACGAACTGGCCGCGGGCTCCGGGGCCGTGTTCGGCATGGTCGCCACCCTGCTCTTCGCCGCGATCTTCGGACTCTGGGCGCTCATCCAGGGCATCGTCGCCACGGCCACGAATCGCGGTCGCCTGTTCGGCATCCTCGCGATCGTCTGCAGCGTGCTCGCGCCGATCGTCAGCCTGATCGTGTTCTACGCGGCACTCTTCGCCGCCACGCCGGAGCTGCTGCAGCGCTGACATCGGACTTCGCCAAACGAGGCGGCAACCGACCCCGCAGGGGGCCGAGGTTGCCGCCTCGTTTGGCGAAGTCCGGCGGTCAGGCCGGCGGCGCGGTGTGCAGCTTGAGCTGCGCCGCCGTCAGACCCTCCGAGGCGATCAGTTCGACCGCGTCGGCGGCGTCGACGATGAGGTTCGGCAGGGTCTCGCGCTCGGTCGACGAAAAGTTCTGCAGCACGAAGTCGGCCGCCTGCTGCCGGCCCGGCGGACGGCCGATGCCGACGCGCACCCGGATGAAGTCGGCGCTTCCCGACGCGGCGATGATGTCGCGCAGTCCGTTGTGGCCCCCGTGCCCGCCCCCGGCCTTCAGCTTCACTGTGTCGAAGGGGATGTCGAGCTCGTCGTGCACCACGATGACGTGGTCGGGCGCGATGTCGTAGAACTTCATCAGCGCGTTGACCGGGCCGCCGGAGACGTTCATGTAGGTGTTGGCCTTCGCCAGCACGAAGCGCGGACCGCCCGGCACCACGCGCCCTTCGGCGACGACCGCGTTGGCCTTGTGCGACTTGAAGGTCGCGCGCATCCGATTCGCCAGTTCGGCGACCACCATCTGCCCCACGTTGTGACGGTTGGCTGCGTAGCCGGGCCCGGGATTACCGAGCCCGACCACGAGCCAGAGATCCGTACTCACGTCGTCAGTGGTTCTCGAATGCGCTTCGGAGCGTGAGGGCTACTCGGCGCTCTCGTCGGAGTCGGACGCGGCGTCGGCCGTCTCCGACTCGCCCTCGCCTGCGGCGTTCTCTTCGCTCTCGACCGCGGCAGGGATAGTGATGCCCACGATGACGAGGTCTTCGTCGCTGATGAGGCTCGAACCGCTCGGCAGCTCGACGTCCTTGGCGTGGATGAGGGTGCCTTCTTCGAGGCCCTCGATGGAGACGACGATGCGCTCCGGGATGTTCGTGGCTTCGACCTCGACGAGGATGGTCGATGCGTCCTGCGTGGCGATGGTGCCCGAGTACGACTCGCCCTCGAGGTGAATCGGAACCTCGACCTGAACCTTCTCGCCCTTGCGCACGACGATGAGGTCGATGTGCTCGATGATCTGCAGCACGGGGTCTTTCTGCACATCCTTGACCAGCGCGAGCTGCTCCTTGCCCTCGATGTCGAGCTCGAGAACCGCGTTCGCCTTGCGCAGGATGAGGCCGACCTGGTGGCCCGGGAGGGTCACGTGCTGGGGCTCGGTGCCGTGGCCGTAGATGACGGCCGGAATCTTGCCGGCGGCGCGGATGCGGCGCGCAGCGCCCTTGCCGAAGGTGGTGCGGGTCTCTGCGGAAACCCGGGTGTCGTCTGCCATTGTGTGCTCCTTCGCGAGCCGATCAGCCCGCACTCGTAATTGTTCAACTCGACCGCGTGAAGCGAGAGGAAAGACGTGCTAGGCCAGATCCACCGCGTCGATTACGGATGCGCACTCAGGGGCGTGCATCCCTCGCCGAAGTTCAGTGACCCAGACTACACGGCGCAGCGTCGACGACCCAATGGAGCCGACACGCCCGAGTCGGTTGTGAGACACCAGGAGGAAACCTGGCATTCAGCTGACGGATGCCGGTGAGTCGCCGCGGACTCCTACCGTCACAGGGTTTGTGCCACTGATCCGAAGGCGACACCCATGTCACACCGCTCTCGACGATTCTCGGGATCCGCCGTTGCTCTCCTCACCGCGACGACGCTCGGCGTCGGTTTTCTCGCCGTCTCGCCCGCCACCGCGGCCGAGCCGGTCGTGCGAGCGGTGCCGGCACCGGCGCCCGCCCTCGTCGTGACGGAGATCACGCCCGACAACGTGAGCTACGACAACTTCGAGTTCTTCGAGGTCTACAACACGACGCATGCCGACATCGACCTGACCGCATCCGGCATCGGGCTCGACTACATCTACGTCAACTCCGACGACCGCACCAAGGACGTGCCGCTGACGGTGCCGGCCGGCACCGTGGTGGCCGCGGGTGCATCGACGGTGTTCTGGCTCGACTACGCCACGACGACCGTCGACACCTCGAAATTCACCGTCGACGAGTTCCGGGCCCACTTCGCGGGCGACACCCCCGCGGCCGACTACCCCGTCGTTCGGGTCACCGGACAGAGCGGCATGGCGAACTCGGGGCCGCGCGGCATCCGGATCGTGGATGCATCGAACGCGTCGATCAGCTGGTCGACCTATCCCGAAGGCTCCGTGGGCGCCGACAAGAGTGCTCAGTTCTCGATTCCGGCGGCACCCGGGTCGCCGGCGATGGACGTCTTCGCGAGCCTCGCCACCCCGACCCCCGGCGTCGTCGACCCCGCTGCCGTCGGTGGAGGCACGGAGCCCACTCCCACCCCCACACCCGAGCCCTCGGCGCACCTCCCCCTGGTCGTGACCGAGATCGTGCCCGACAACGTGGGCTACGACAACTTCGAGTTCTTCGAGGTCGCGAACACCACGACGAGCGATGTGAACGTCGATGTCGACGGCATCAGCTTCGCCTACATCTACACGAACTCCGACGACCGTTCGAAGGACGTTCCGCTCACCCTCCCGGCCGGAACGGTCATCCCCGGCGGCGCATCCGTGGTGTTCTGGCTCGACTACTCCACGTCGACGGTCGACACCTCCGCGTTCACCGAGGCCGACTTCCGGGCGCACTTCCCGGCGGGCGCCGGCAGCTACCCGATCGTGCGTGTCACCGGGCAGGCGGGCATGGCCAATGGTGGTGACCGCGGCATCCGCATCGTCGACGGCGCCGACGCGTCGATCAGCTGGTCGGTCTACCCGGCCGGGTCGGTCGGCACCGACAAGGGCGCGGACTTCGCCCTTCCCGTCGACCCGGATGCTCGCGGTCTCGATGTCTTCGAAGCCCTCGCCGTGCCGACCCCGGGTCTCGTCGACCCGGCGGCAATCGGCGGCGGCAGCACCGAGCCCACACCGACCCCGACTCCGACCGGAACGCCCGAGCCGACACCCACGCCCGAGCCGACCCTGACGCCGACACCGACCCCTACCTCCACACCGACCCCCACGCCGACCGACGGGCCCGGCGACCCCGGCCAGACGCCGCAGCCCGACCCGAGCATCGTGACCGCTCCGCTCCAGATCACCGAGCTGATGCCCGACTCCACGAACGTGGGCTCCGCCGACGGCTACGAGTTCATCGAGGTCTACAACGCGACCTCGTCGCCGATCGACTTCGGCGACTACAAACTCACCTACCTCTACCCCCTCGACGACCTGTCGAACAGCCAGACGGCGCTCTGGCCCTCCGTGCCGGCCAGCGTCGTCATCCCGGCCGGCAAGACGCTCGTGTTCTGGATCAAGAACGGGCCGAACGACGCGCTCACCGACGCCGACTTCAACCGGCAGTTCGGAACCTCGCTCACCCTGGGCACCGACCTCGTGACGATCGACGCCGCCGGGATGGCCAACGGAAGCCCGCGCGGCATCGAGATCGCGACCAACACGGGCTTCAGCGTGAACAAGGCGTACTACAACCTGGCCGGAGCCGACGACGTGGTGCCCAACCAGGGCACCCAGTTCGGTTTCGACGCGGCCGACCTCCACCGGCAGAAGCTGCTCGGCGAATCGTCGGCCACACCGGGATCGGTGACCGCCCCGCAGGTGCCGTCGGGCCTCATGATCGTTCCCGACGACAGCGTCGCCCCGGTCGTGACCGACGGCACGGCGAGCTCGATCGACCCGGCGGTCGACTTCCCGCTCGACCTGACGGTGACCGACGACGTGCAGGTGCGGTCGCTGACCCTGCACCTCCGCAACAACGTCGAAGACGCGTACCGGGAGATCAACCTCACCGCCGACGACGCCGACGACCCGGATGTCTACGACTACCGGGTGCCGTCGGTCGACCTGATGGGCACCCGCTGGCTCGAGTACTACCTCGTCGCGGGCGACGGCACGAACACGACGACGACCGAGGTGAAGCACCTGGCGGTGGACGGCGTCGACGACTCCCCGGTGCGCCTCAACGTCACCGACGGCCAGTTCGTGAACGGCACCACCACCCTCTCCGCCGCGACCGAGGGCGCGGCCGACGGCCTCACGCTGAGCGTCGACGGCTCCGTCATGCCGACCAAGCGGTCGCTCGAGAGTGAGCCGTACTTCGTGTTCGAGGCCGGCGGCGTGAACGTGTTCTTCCGCAACGGCGTGCTGATCGGCTCGGATGTGCTGCACATCTTCGACGACGGCATCCCCGTGGGCTACGACACCATCTCGACCCCGGTGCCGTTGAAGTACGTCACGCAGGGCCAGGAGCTCGTCGTCTCGGTCTACGCCGGCACCAAGGCGGCTCCGACCATCGACCCTAACGAGAACAACGACAACTTCACGATCAAGAACCTCCGCCTCGTGATGCCGGATGGTCGCGTCATCCGCCCGGCCGGCTACGACGACCCGGAGAAGGTGCTGAAGATGGGCGACTCGAGCGGTTCGCTCGACTTCTACGACGCGCACTTCACCCTTCCCGACGCCTCCTTCGTGGCGGCCTCGACCGAATGGGACACCACGGCGGTGGCCGACGGCTCGCACCTCGTCTCCGCCGACAACGGCGACCAGCACGCCGAGCAGACCGTTTCGGTCGACAACGCGGCTCCCGACGTGACGTCGACGCTGGTCGAAGGCACGGAGTACCGCGGCACGTTCACGATCGACGGCGCGGCGACGGATGCCGGCTCCGGCCTCGACACGCTCACCGCGACCCTCGACGGCTGGAAGGTCGCCCTGCCCTACGCCACTTCGTCGGTGACGCTCAACTCGGGGAGCCACTCGCTCGTGCTCTCGGCGCGGGACAAGCTCGGAAACGCTTCCGCGAAGACGATCGGCTTCACCACGCCCGACGAGCAGCCCGGCACCGAACTCGAGTCACCCGCCGACGGGGCCATCCTCGACTCGGGCGACGTCGACCTCACCGCCACCGCGACCGACCCGAGCGGCGACCAGCTCGACGTGGAATTCGACGAGGCCTACCGCTTCGGCCCGGCCGACGCATCCGTCACCAGCTACCGAGGCGAGACCGGCGAGGCGGAGACCACCGACCGCACCGCCAAGCAGCTGCTCACGGGCGACGACCTCGCAGCGATGACGGGCACCGACGGCCTCGCGGCCACGGCATCCTCCGACGCCGCGTTCCCTTACGAGATGTTCGAGGTCGCCGTTCCGGCGGATGCTGGCACCGACTTCCAGGCTCGTCTGGCCTGGGCCGGGTCGGCGAACGCCGACGCCAAGGTGCTGATGTACGTGCTGAACGCCTCGACCGGGAGTTGGGAGGAGGTCGACCGTTACGTCACGACGGGCGGCGCCCCGACCGACTTCACGCTCGACGCACTCGTGCCCGCGGCCGACCACGTCACCGACGGGAAGATCACCGTGCTCGTGCAGCACTCGGAAGGGTTCGCCGGTGCGAACCTCTCCGACCGCTCGACCGAGGTCACACCGTATTCCGAGGGCGCGACCCCGCGCAGCGACTACGACTACACCTTCGGCTGGGAGACCGACACCCAGTACTACAACGACAACCATTACGAGCACCAGCTGGAGATCCACAACTTCTTCCTCAACCAGCGGCAGAACCTCAACCTGCAGTACGTGTTCCACACCGGCGACGTCGTCGACAAGTCCGACGACCTGCACCAGTGGGTCAACGCCGACAACGCCTACCGGATGCTCGACGACGCGAAACTGCCCTACGGCATCGTCGCCGGCAACCACGACGTCGGCCACAAAGAAGACGACTACGAGCAGTTCAGCCAGTACTTCGGCGAGAAGCGTTACGAGGGCAACCCGTGGTACGGCGAGAGCTACCAGGACAACCGGGGCCACTACGACCTCATCTCGGCCGGCGGCATCGACTTCATGGTGCTCTACATGGGCTGGGACCCGGGAGACGCTGAGCTCGCCTGGATGAACGAGGTGATCAAGAAGTACCCCGAGCGCACCGTCATCCTCGACATGCACGAGTACATCCTCACCACCGGCGGCATGGGACCGATCCCCCAGCGCATCACGGATAAGGTCATCAAGCCGAACCCGAACGTCAAGATGGTCTTCTGCGGCCACTACCACGACGCGTACACACGGGTGGACCAGTACGACGACAACGGCGACGGCACCCCCGACCGCAACGTCTACGCGATGCTGTTCGACTTCCAGGGGCTGCCCGAAGGCGGTCAGGCGTACATCCGCCTGCTGCACTTCGACAACCAGGGGCAGAAGATGACCGTTCGCACCTACTCGCCCTACCTCGACGACTTCGACTCCGACGACCCGACGCTCGACCTGGGGGCGCAGGAGTTCTCGCTCCCCTACGCCGACCTCGGGATCACGCCGAAGACGAAGACGCTCGCCACCGACTCGTTCACAGCCGACATCCTCACGACCAACACCATCGGTTCGTTCCCGGATGTCGCGAGCGGAACCCGGCTCAGCACGAAATGGTCGGGGCTTCCGAACGGCCTCCACGGCTGGTACGTGGCGTCGGCCGACCCGTACGGCGCGGTGGACCTGTCGGCGGTGCGGACGCTCACGGTGGACGTGAAGCCGACCGACCCGACGGATCCGACCGACCCGACGGATCCGACGGACCCGACCGACCCGACCGATCCGACCGACCCCGGTCAGCCCGGGGCACCCGTCGGGCAGCCCGTGCCCGACGATCAGCTGACCGATGCGACCCGCGGCGGAATCGACGTTCCTTCGTCGGTCAGCCCCGGCTCATCGATCTCGTTCGAGGTCGCCGGCCACACGGGCGAGCCGGTGAACGTCTGGTTGCACTCCGACCCGCGCCTGCTCGGCACGGTCGAGGTGGGCACGGCCGGGTTCGCGACCGTCACGATCCCGGCGGATGCGCCGCTCGGCACCCACCGGATCGTCGTGCAAGCGGTCGACGGCTCGCTCATCGGGTGGGACGGCATCCAGATCGTGGCACCCACCGGCCCGGCCGGCCCCGCGGGAACTCCGATCGGCGCAGGCCCCCACGACGGGTCGCTCGCCTCGACGGGGCTCGACGCGTCGGTCTGGGCCGGCGTCGCGGCGCTGCTCCTCGCCCTCGGCGCCGCCACGGTCGTCGTTCGCCGGAGGAGGCGCGCCGGGTAGGGCCTTGTGCTGAGCGACTACGCTGGAATCGATCAATCTCACGGAGGAGCATCAATGTCATCGACTGCTGGAACCGCCAATATCGGAGTCGTCGGAATGGCGGTGATGGGGTCGAACCTGGCTCGCAACCTCGCCAGCCGTGAAGGCAACACCGTTGCGATCTTCAACCGTTCGCCCGAGCGCACCCGCAAGCTGATGGCGGAGCATCCGGAGGCCGGCTTCGTGGCATCGGAGTCGATCGACGACTTCGTCGCGTCGCTCGCCAAGCCCCGCACCGCGATCATCATGGTGCAGGCGGGCGCCGGCACGGATGCGGTGATCTCCGAGCTCGCGGAGCGCTTCGAGCCGGGCGACATCATCGTCGACGGCGGCAATGCGAACTTCCACGACACGATCCGCCGTGAGAAGGACATCTCGGCGAAGGGCATCCACTTCGTCGGCACCGGCATCTCGGGCGGTGAGGAGGGCGCACTCAACGGCCCCTCGATCATGCCCGGCGGAACCGCTGAGGCCTACAAGACGCTCGGCCCGATCCTCGCGTCGATCGCCGCGGTCGCCGAGGGCGAACCGTGCGTCACCCACATCGGCACCGACGGCGCCGGCCACTTCGTGAAGATGGTGCACAACGGCATCGAATACGCCGACATGCAGCTCATCGCCGAGGCCTACGACCTGCTCCGCACCATCACGAAGCGCTCCCCCGCCGAACTGGCCGAGGTGTTCACCGCCTGGAACTCCGGCGACCTCGAGTCGTACCTGATCGAGATCACCGCCGAGGTGCTGAAGCAGGTCGACGCGAAGACCGGCAAGCCCTTCGTCGACATCGTGCTCGACCAGGCCGGCGCCAAGGGCACCGGCGCGTGGACGGTGCAGAACGCACTCGACCTCGGCACCCCCGTCGGCGGCATCGCCGAAGCGGTGTTCGCCCGCTCGGTGTCGTCGCACCCCGAGCAGCGTTCGGCCGTGCAGGCCACGATCACCTCGCGACCCACCGTCGTGGAGGTCGATGTCGACACCTTCGCCGACGACATCCGCGCCGCCCTCTACGCATCGAAGGTCGTCGCTTATGCGCAGGGCTTCGACGAGATCATCGCCGGCGCCAAGCAGTACGGCTGGGACATCGACAAGGGCGCCGTGGCGAAGATCTGGCGCGCGGGCTGCATCATCCGCGCCCAGTTCCTGAACCGCATCGTCGAGGCCTACCAGAACAACCCCGACATCACCTCGCTGCTCGAAGACCCGTACTTCGCCTCGGCTGTGGCCTCGGGCGAAGAGGCCTGGCGGCGTGTGGTCTCGACCGCCGCGCTGTCCGGCGTGCCGGTGCCTGGATTCGGCTCCGCTCTGTCGTACTACGACTCCCTCGCCTCGAAGCGCCTCCCGGCCGCCCTCGTGCAAGGACAACGCGACTTCTTCGGAGCACACACCTACAAGCGCGTCGACGAAGAGGGCGTGTTCCACACCCTCTGGTCGGGCGACCGGTCGGAGATCGCTACGGAGCCGTCTACCCACTAGCTGTGCTAGCTGCCGGGAAGGCCGTGCTTCGCGCGACCTTCCCGGTCCGCGCCGGTCCCTGCCCGTCGCGGGCGACATGTTCGGGTGCGGTCGCTGGCGAGGCCGCGCCCTCACCCTGGGTCGTCGAGTAGGGCCTGTTGCCTGCGATCTCGTGCGGGGGCTGCCCGGGGGCTCGACTCGGGCCCAGCGCGTGGGGCCTCGTGCGGTGTCGGCGCGGGAGTCAGTGGCGGGAGCCTACGGAGGCGATCAAGGGGCGCCAGAAGAAGCTGAAGTCGTCGGTGGGGGCACCCAGTTGATGCTGGGTGAAGACGGCGGCCACGAGGTCGCGGTCGGGATCGACGTAGGCGCTCGTGCCGGTGCCGCCGGCCCAGCCCCAACGGCCGGGTGAACGCCACGGCTCCTCGGCGAGGGCCACCGCACGGAAGGCGTCGGCATCGAGGCTCTCGCCGGGCCGCGGAAGCAGGTCGACGCCGGTCTGCCAGCCCCAACCGTATCCGGGCCCTCCCATCTCGGCGAGTCCGATCCGCTGACCGTCGGTGAGCTGGTCGCTCGTCATCCGGATGCGCTGAGCTCGGGTGAGAAGGGCGTCATCGTCGACCGCCACGAGGAATCGCAGGAATTCGGGCACGGTCGAGACGAGTCCGCCACGCAGTGACTCCATGAGGGGCGGATGCGAGAACGCGGTCACCAGACCCTCGGCGACGACGAGGTCTGCCGGCATGGTCGCGGCTTCGGCGCCGTTACCCGGCGCCCCTTCTCGCACGCGGTAGGGCGTCGGGAGTGGGCCGGGAACGAAGAACGTCGTGCTCGCCAGGCCGAGCGGATCGGCGACGCGAGTGCGCACGAGATCGCCGAGCGTGCCGCCGGATGCCCGGGCGAGCAGGATCGAGAGCACGTCGGCCGCCGTGTCGTAGGCGAAACGGTCGCCGGGCTGGCGAGCCAACGGCAGCGAGCCGAGACGGGCGGCGAACTCGTCGGGCGTGAGCTGTGCCGGCACCGGGCCGGTGGCCACCCCGGCGTCGGCCATCGCACGGGTGAGAGGCGTCTCGGGGAACGGGAAGGCGAACCCTGCCGTCATGGTGAGCAGGTCGCTGACAGTGATGGGTCTGTGGGCCGGGACGGTCTCGTCGAGCGTCGCGTCAGGGCTCACCAGCACACGTGGCTCGGCGACCTCGGGCAACCATCGATCGATCGGATCATCGAGCGCGAACACCCCTTCGCCGAGCAGCATGGTCGACAGGGCGCCGGCGACGAGCTTGCCGAGCGACGCGACGCGGAACGGTGTGCCGGTGGTCATCGGCGGCGAGCCGGGATCGAACGAGTACCGCCCGGTCGCGAAGTACTCCGTCTCACCTCGGTGGCGGATGCCTGCCACGATGCCGGGTGCGTATCCGTCGGCCACGCACTGCTCGAGCGACTGCCGGACCTCGTCGAAGGCTCTCATGCTGTCTAGACCGGCTCTTCGGCCTTCACCCGTTGGCCGACGACCGCGGAGACGCCGTCTTGGCGCATCGAGACGCCGTAGAGGGCATCCGCGATCTCCATGGTGCGCTTCTGGTGGGTGATGACGATGAGCTGGCTCGTCTGGCGCAGATCTTCGAAAATGGTGAGCAGCCGACCGAGGTTCGCGTCGTCGAGCGCCGCCTCCACTTCGTCCATGATGTAGAAGGGACTGGGGCGGGCCTTGAAGATCGCGATCAGCAGGGCGACCGCAGCGAGCGACCGCTCCCCACCGGAGAGCAGCGACAGACGTTCGATCTTCTTGCCCGCGGGCTTGACCGAGACCTCGATTCCGGTCGTCAGCATGTTCTGCGGGTCGGTCAAGTGGATCGAGCCCGTGCCGCCCGGGAACAGGATCGGGAACACCTGGGCGAACGCTTCCTGCGTGTCGGCGAAGGCGCTCTCGAAGATGGTCTGCATCCGGTCGTCGATCTCTTCGATGATCGTGAGGAGGTCTTTGCGGGTGTTGGTGAGATCGGTGAGCTGCTCGGTGAGGAACTTGTGGCGCTGCTCAAGCGCGTCGAACTCCTCGAGCGCCAGCGGGTTGACCCGGCCGAGTTCGGCGAGCTTGCGCTCGGCCTTCGCGAGCCGCTGCTGCTGCTCCGAGCGCACGAAGGGCCGGCCGACCGGTGCGGATCGTTCGTCGGCCGCGGTGGCAGGCCCTGTGACGAATGCAGGGGCGTCTTCGTCGTCATCGGAGTCCGCTGGTTCGAGCTCTGCCGTCGCCGCGGCCACAGCCGCCGCGCTGGTGTCGATGGACGCGACGTCGTTGTCATCCGGAATCCGCTGGTCGGGGCCGTATTCGGCCACCAGCACGTCTTCGACGAGCCCCAGCTCGGAGCCGGCACGCTCGAGCAGACTCGACAGGTGGAGCTTCTTCTCGTAGATCTGCAGTTCGAGCCCGTGCACGTTCTCGGTGATCGCCTGCAGTCGTTCCCGGAGCGCCGCCTCGTCTCGCCGGAGTCCCAGCAATTCCTCGTTCTGTTCGGCGCGCTCCGCTTCACGCTGAGCGAGTTGCACCTTCGCCTCACTCACCGAGCGGTCGATGGATTCGAGCACCGGTGGCAGGGACTCGACCACATCGGTCGCCGCCTCGATCTGCCGACGTCGGATCACTGCCCGACGCGCCGCGGCTTCCGCGGCCGCGCGGTCTGCCTCGAGCTGCTTTTCGAGGGCGGTGGTGCGAGCCTGCTCGGCCCGCACCCGTTCGCGGGCGGTCTCGACGCCCAAGCGCGATTCGACCTCGCGGTCGCGTGCCGCTTCGAGCTCGGCCAACAGGCCATCTCGAGAACTGACATCGAGGATGGGGCGCGGGCGTTCGCGCACGGCTTCGAGCTCGCCTCGCGCCTTGTCGGCGGACTGCTCGGCTTGGCCCACCGCATCCTGAGCGAGCTGCAGGGCCTTCTGCAGGCGCTCGAGTTCACCCGTGCCGGCCTCGACCTGCGCCTTGAGGCGGCTCAGCTTCTCGGTGCGGGCCGCGAGCTTCGCGTCGTATTCGCGCAGCGCCGAGAGGGCAGCCTGCGACTGCTCCTTGGCGACCTGGGCGATGCCCCGCTGTTCGGCCAACGCGAATCGGGCCCGCTCGATGAGGGAATTCTCCTCATCGAGCGCAATCGCCGCCGAGTCACGCTCGGCCACCAGTTCGATGCGCGATCGGGTCGCGCCCGATCCGCCACGCAGGATGTATCTCGTGAGCACCTCGCCGCTGCGGGTGACCACCGTCAGTCCCGCTCCGGCTGACGGCTCGAGAGCCCGCCAGGCGCGGCGGGCGGCGTCGAGGTCGTCGGCGACGACCATCGACGCCAGCACGCCGAGAACGCCGCCCGGAGCGGTGACGACCGAGGTCGCGGCCACGATGCCGTCGATCTGCACGAGGGCATCTTGCCCGAGCGTGGCTTCGGGAGTCGAGTCGGCGATGATCAGCTCCACCCGGCCCATGTCTCCTTCGGCGGCGGCGTTGGCGGCGTTCACGGCCGACTCGACCGAGTCGGCCAGCACGGCGTCGGCGAGGGTTCCGAGTGCCGCGGCGATCGCCGTCTCGTAGCCCGGAGTGACTTTCACGTGCTCGGCCACGAGCCCGCGGATGCCGTCGAGACGTGCAGCGACGAGTTCGGCCGATCCGTCTTTCTGATCGAGCGCCATCGTGAGCGCACTGGTGCGTGCCGCGAGGGCGTCGCGCTCTCGCTCGTGGGTATGGAGTTGTTCGCGCAGGCGTTCGATCTCGGCGTCGGCTTCGAACACCTGCGACTGGGCGAATTCGTACGCCTCGTCGAGATCGGTCTCGTCGACCTCGCCGATGGCCGCCTCTGCCTCGGCCCGCGCGAAGTCGGCCTGCGCCGTCTCGCGCCGCGCAGCCGCGGCGTCGAGGGCGTTCTGCTGCCGCAGCACCTCGCCGCGCACCGTGGCCAGGCGGGTGTTGGCCGACTCGAGTTGCCCCGTCAGCTTCGAGAGCTCGAGGTCGTGCTTCGAGACGAGGGAGCTCTGATAGGCGATCTGCTCGTCGAGCGCGTCGAGGGAGCCGCGTGCTCTCGTGGTGACGACTTGTGAGGCCTCCCACGCTGTCTGGGCTGCGGCCACCTCACCGTGCAGGCGCAGAACCTCCGCCTTCGAGTCGCTCACCATGGCGGGTGTGACGCTGGGGCCCGCATCCGGAACGCTCTCCTCGCTGCCGAGCAACGCGAGCCTCTGGTTGGCGAGGTTGTAGAGGTTGCGCAAGCGCTCCTGCACCGATTCGAGACCGAAGCTGGTGCGCCGGGCGAGATCGACGGCGTCGCCGACCTGCGCCTGCTCGAGTCTGTTGATGCGCAGCTGGTTCTGTTCGAGTCGTTCCTGCAACACGATCCGCTCGGTGTGGCGTTCGCTCTCGCTGCGGGAGTGCGCATCCAGAGCCGTGCGCAGACCCACGATCTCGTCGGCCAGCAGCCGCGCACGGGCGTCGCGCACGATGGCGGCGATCGACTGCGCTTCTTTCGCGATCTCGGCCTGCCGGCCGAGCGGCCTCAGTTGGCGTCGGATCTCGCCCGCGAGGTCGCTCAACCGCGTCAGGTTCGCCTGCATCGCCTCGAGCTTGCGCTGCGTCTTCTCTTTGCGCCGGCGGTGCTTCAGGATGCCGGCCGCCTCTTCGATGAATCCGCGCCGACCCTCGGGAGTCGCGTGCAGCACCGCATCCAGCTGCCCCTGGCCCACGATGACGTGCATCTCGCGGCCGAGCCCGGAATCGGAGAGGAGCTCCTGCACGTCGAGCAGCCGGCAGCTGTCGCCGTTGATGGCGTATTCGCTGCCGCCGTTGCGGAACAGGGTGCGGCTGATCGTGACCTCGGAGTACTCGATCGGCAACGCGCCATCCGCGTTGTCGATCGTGAGCGTGACTTCGGCGCGACCGAGCGGACCCTTGGTGCTCGTGCCGGCGAAGATGACGTCTTCCATCTTGCCGCCGCGGAGTGTCTTGGCGCCCTGCTCCCCCATCACCCAGGCCAGGGCGTCGACGACGTTGCTCTTGCCCGAGCCGTTCGGGCCGACCACGCAGGTGACGCCGGTCTCGAACGCGAAGGTGGTGGGGTTGGCGAAGGACTTGAATCCCTTGAGGGTCAAGCTCTTCAGATACACGCGCCGCCTCTCATCCTGCTCTCGCGCCTCCGGTGTGCACTACGGTATCGAATTCCGCACCGCTTCCCGTGCAGTGACTGGCCTCGCGGCCTCATCGGGCGCGCAACACGCAGAACTCGTTGCCCTCGGGATCGGCCAGCACCACCCAGGTCACGTCGTCTCCTTGACCCACGTCGGCCCCGGTCGCGCCCGCTGCCAGCAACCGCGCGACCTCGGCCGACTGGTCGTCGGGCCGGAAGTCGAGGTGCAGACGGTTCTTCAGCGACTTCTTCTCGGGCACCGGCACGAACAGGATGGCTGGCTGCGCCTCGGCGTGCGGAGCGATCTCCACCTCCTCCTCGTCGTCGGCCTCGAAGGTGATGGGCCAACCGAGCGCCTCGCTCCACCAGTGGGCGAGCTCTCGGGGGTTCTCGGAATCGATCACGATCTGTGTCCAGGTGAGTGTCATGCCCACCACGGTAGGCGGCATCCGCACCGCCCGGGAAGGGGTGTGGACAAGCCGCGGCGCCGCCGAGGTTCTCCACAGCCTTACGCTGGAGAGGACGCGAAAGGAATCCCGGATGGCCCTGAAAGCGCTGGTCTCGCCCGGCCCGGAACTGACCCGCGAGGAGCTGGTGCGCTACGCCCGGCAGATCGCACTCCCGCACCTCGGACTCGAGGGGCAGCGACGCCTGAAGGATTCGCGGGTGCTCGTGCTCGGCGCGGGCGGTCTCGGCTCCCCCGTGCTGCAGTACCTGGCCGCCGCCGGCGTCGGCACGATCGGGATCGCCGACTCCGACGTCGTCGAGGTGTCCAACCTGCAACGGCAGACCATCCACACGGATGCGCGGGTCGGCGAACGCAAGACCGCCTCCGCTGCCGCTGCCGTGCGCGCACTCAATCCCCTCGTCGACGTGATCGAACACGACGAGGAGGTCACCACCTCGAACGTTCTCGAACTCGTCTCCGAATACGACGTCGTCGTCGACGGAACCGACAACTTCGAGGTGCAGTACGTGGTCGACGCCGCCTGTGCGCTCGTCGGCAAACCGCTCGTCTGGGCATCCGTTCTCCGTTTCGACGGCCAGGTGACGGTGTTCTGGGCGACCGCCCCCGACGGCCTCGACCGCACCCTCGACGACCTCTACCCCGAGCAGCCGGATGCCGACCCCGCCGAGTCGTGCTCCGTCGCCGGCGTGCTCGGCCCCGTCTGCGCAGCGCTCGGCGCCGTCATGGCCACCGAGACCCTCAAACTGCTCGGCGGTTACGGCGAGCCGCTCCTCGGCCGCCTGCTCGTTCACGACGCGCTCGACGCGTCGTGGCGTGAGGTTGCGTTCGGGCACGCCACTCCGCGTGCCAAGGCAGCGAATATCGGGGAGCCCTACAGCGTTTCCCTCCAGGGACCGGCCGCAACCGGCCCCGCGACCAAGCTCTTCGAAAGGCAGTCCGTGACCGACGCATCCGCTCTCCCCACCTCTCCCGCTCCGCTCGCCTCGATCTCACCGACCGAGCTGAAGGACCTCCTCGACGCCCGCGAACGCGGCGAGGCGGACTTCGTGCTCGTGGATGTGCGCGAGCCGCACGAACACGCTCTCGTCGCGATCGACGGTGCTGAGCTCGTGCCGCTCGGACAGATCCTCAGCGACGCCGCCCGCGAGATCCTGCCGCCCCAGGAAAGGGTGATCATCCACTGCCACCACGACGCCCGCTCCCAGCGCGCCGCCGCCGCACTGCGCGAGAACGGATGGGACGACGTCGTGTTCGTGCGCGGCGGCATCGACGCCTGGGTCACCGATGTGGAGCCCTCGAAGCCGCGGTACTGAGTTGGTTTTGCGCGCCGCCGCTGCTGCGGCGCGCCTTGCGGTGAGGTAATGGGGCTGGAGTTCGGGCCGCTCTCACCGCTGCGCGCGACGTCACGCCGCCGCACACAGCCGACACCCGACGCCGCCGCTGCTGCGGCGCGCCTTCCGGTGAGGTGTGCTCTCACCGCTGTGCGCGACGTCACGCCGCCGCGCACTGCTGACACCCGGCGCCGCCGCCGCTGCGGCGCGCCTTGCGGTGAGGTGATGGGAAGGTGGAGTCGCGCCGCGGGTCAGCCGCCGGCGAAGGGCGGGAGGATGTCGAGTTCGTCACCGTCGCTCAGAACGACGGTGCGATCGGCGGTCGCGTGACGGTTCAGGATGAAGGAGCACCGGTCGAGCACGGTCGTCGCAGCAGCGACATCCGGTGCACCGGCGGCCAGCTGGCCCATCAGCTCGTCGATCGTGACTCCAGAAGCGTCACTCTGCTGCTCGGCCGCGCCGAGAGTCGCCTTCGCCGCGGCGAAGGAACGGATGCGGATGCTCACTCAGCCGCCGATCGCGCTCATCGGGCGGTCGGGTTGCGCGAATCCGGCTTCGTTCATGTGATGTCCGGACGGTTTCGCCCACATCGCTCCGCGCCACAGGTCGGCCAGTTCAGCGTCGTCGGCGCCGGCGCGGAGAGGACCGAGCAGATCGGTCTCGGTGTGCGAGAAGAGGCAGCTGCGC
This sequence comes from Herbiconiux aconitum, assembly GCF_024979235.1. Lineage (NCBI taxonomy): Bacteria > Bacillati > Actinomycetota > Actinomycetes > Micrococcales > Microbacteriaceae > Herbiconiux > Herbiconiux aconitum. The sequence continues at coordinate 210,925 of NZ_JANLCM010000002.1, read as the reverse complement.
ACCGCTCCCTCGGCCGTGAGGCGAGTGCGTCGGCAGTCCGCGCAGAACGGTTCGCTGACCGATGCGATGATGCCGACGAGGCCGAGCACGGGCCCGTCGGGGCCGTCAGCCCGCTCCCGCACCTGGAACAGCTCCGCCGGGGCACCGTCGCGGGGCGCGTCGTCGGGGCTCAGCAGGTAGCGCCGGGTCAGCCGCTCCCGGATCTGGGCCGCCGTGATCATCGATTCGCGCTCCCAGGTGTGATCGGCGTCGAGCGGCATCTGCTCGATGAAGCGCAGCTGGTGGCCGCCGGCCAGCGCCCATTCGAGCAGTTCGACCGCCTGGTGGTCGTTGATCCCCGGCATCAGCACGGCGTTGATCTTCGTGGACGTCAGCCCCGCGGCGCGCACGGCGTCGATGCCCGACAGCACCCGGTCGAGGAAGGGGCGGCGGGTGATCTTCGCGAAAGTCTCCGGGTGGATCGAATCGAGCGAGACGTTGATCCGGTCGAGGCCCGCCTCGGCGAGCGCCGTCGCACGGCTCGTGAGGCCGATCGCGTTCGTCGTGAGTGAGATCTCAGGGCGCGGATCGAGGGCGGCGACCGACCGGATGATCTCGACCAGGTCTTTGCGCAGGAGCGGCTCACCGCCGGTGAAACGCACCTGTCGAACCCCGAAGTCGGTCACCGCGATGCGCGCGAACCGCGTGATCTCCTCGAGCGACATCAGCGCCGGAGGTGCGAGGAACGGTAGGCCCTCCGCCGGCATGCAATAGGTGCAGCGGAGATTGCAGCGGTCGGTGAGCGAGATGCGCAGGTCGGTGGCTTCGCGGCCGAAGCGATCGATGAGTCCGGATGCCGCGGGCCGCTCGCCCGGGAGGCTCACCGCCGGGCGCGCTCCGACGGACGCGGTCGAGGGGCCCCGCGGCCCGGCCGAACGCGGCTGCGGCATTCCCAGAACGACAACCATGCTGAGAGCCTACGCGCCGAGACTGCGTGGCGGACGAGGACTCGACGATGTCGGGTCGTCGGGCGCGTCAGTGGCGCGTACGGAACGCATCCCGACGCGCCAGGATCGCGTTAGGGCCGCCCGACGCGTCGTTCCACAGGCGTAGAGCTGAGACATGCACAGCCATACCGTCTCCGGACGCCTCGCCTCCGGACACCATCGATGACCCTCACCACGATCATCCCGTCGCTGCGACGCAGCATCCCCGACCCCCTCTCCACCGATCGGTGGCCCGAGCACACCGTCGCCACGACGACCGATGTGCTCGTCGCCGGCATCTCCCTGCTCCGTCTGGTCGATCTCTGCGGCACACCCTGCGTGCACACCGCAGCCTCCGTCGTGCCGGGTACCCACGGGCGCCCCTCGCCCACCGGTCAAGCCTGCGTGGTGGTCGTGCGCATCCTGCAGATCGAGCCGATGCCGGTGACCCCGTCGGCGGGCACGGCACCCGTTCTGCGGGTCGTCGTCGACGGCGACCTCGGACACGCGCATCCGGTGGCCAGCGAGGCGCGGCTGGTCGGCCGAGTGTCGACGGCTCGCCACGTGCTCGCGACCTGCCTCGCGAGCGATCAGGCAGCCGATGCCGCGGAGTCCGCTCTCGCCATTCCGGTGCCGGAAGACCTCTCGGTCGGAGACCTGATCGCGGTTCCCTGCGTGGGCACCGTACCGCTGCGGGCGTTGCGGGAGCACTGAGCCCCACCGGTCGCACGAGAGCGATCCCGTGCGACCGGTGCGCGGCACCCGCGACCGTGCCGACAACGATGGTGCAGACTGGGACGATGCGCACGATCGAGCACCATCGGAGCGACGTGACAACGCTCGTCGGCGGTATCTCAGGCGCCCTCGAGGCCGAGATCCTGACCGTCTCCGGCGACGCGTTGACGGCTCATCCGGAGCGTTACGCCCATCGTGTCCTGGCATCCGACGTTCTCTCCCCCTCGAGCCTCCCGGCTTTCGACAACTCGCAGATGGACGGATTCGCCGTACGATCCGCCGACCTCGGCGCGGCAACCGCCGGCTCACCGGTCACCCTCCCTGTAGCAGCCCGGATCGCCGCAGGCGACTCCTTCGCCCGGCATGCCCCGGGCACGGCGACGCCGATCATGACCGGAGCAGCGGTTCCCGAGGGAGCGGACGCGGTGATCCCGGTCGAGTCGGCCGATCCGCCGGTCTTCCCGGCCGCCGCGGCCGCGGCCTCGGTGCGCTTCGGCCGACCCGTCGCGCCGGGCGCCTTCGTGCGGGTCGCCGGTTCGGACATCACGAGCGGACAGATTCTGCTGCGTGCCGGGAGCCGGCTCGGGCCCGCACAGTTCGGCGTGGTCGCGGGCACCGGCGCCACGTCGGTGCCGGTGCGCCGGCGGCCACGCGTGCTCCTCGTGTCGACCGGTCACGAGATCCGCGACCCCGGGTCGGAATTGCAGCCGGGCCAGATCTTCGACGCGAACACCGTGGCTCTCACCGCCGCTTTGCAGAGCATCGGATGCGCGGTCACCGCGATCCCGTGCCGTTCCGACGACGCGGCCGATCTTCTCGAGATCGTCGTTCGGGAAGCGCCCGGCATCGATCTCGTCGTCACCGTCGGCGGCGTGAGCGCGGGCGCGCGTGAAGTCGTGCGCGACGCCTTCGAGAAACGAGGCGTGCGCTTCGAGAAGGTGGCCGTGCAGCCGGGCGGCCCGCAGGGCTTCGGGCTCGCGAACCTCCCCACCCCCGTTCCGGTCGTGTGTCTGCCGGGCAATCCGGTGAGCGCCCTCGTCTCGTTCGAGGCCTTCTTGCGGCCCGCGATCCTCTCGGCGCTCGGCGTCACCGATCCGCTCCGCGAACTGCGACACGGCCGTGCGGCGCACGCGTTCGAATCCCCGGCTTCGGCGCATCAGCTGCGCCGCGGAATCGTGCACGACGACGGCACGCTCGAACTCGTCGGCGGACCGTCGAGTCATCTCCTGCACTCCTACGCCGAATCCACGGTGCTGGTGCACGTTCCGGTGGGTGTCTCGACCGTCACGGCGCGCGATGAGCTCGACTACTGGAGGATCGATGGCTGACGGCACTGAACTCACCCACATCACCGCCGACGGATCGGCGCACATGGTCGACGTCTCAGGCAAGGCGACGACCAAGCGGGTCGCCACAGCGCAGGCGGTCGTCCGCACCCGGCCCGAGGTGATCGGCCTGCTCATCGCCGGCGACCTGCCCAAGGGCGAACCGCTCGCTGTGGCACGGGTCGCCGGAATCCTGGCGGCGAAGCAGACCTCGAGCCTCATCCCGCTCTGCCACCCCCTGCCCTTGTCCGGCGTGACCGTGGAATTTAGCACGGACGAGTCGACCATCCGGATCGAGACCTCCGTCAGCACGACGGGCGTCACGGGGGTCGAGATGGAAGCGCTGACGGCCGCGTCGGTCGCGGCGCTGACGCTGTACGACATGATCAAGGCCGTCGACCGGGGAGCGACGATCACCGACATCGAGGTGCTTTCGAAGTCGGGCGGCGCGAGCGGCGAATGGACCCGGGCATGACGGGGCACACCGAGCACAGCGAGCACGCCGAGCACCGCGAGTCGGCCCCGAGCGGAGCCGTACGTGCGCGAGTCGTCGTGGCGTCGAATCGTGCCGCCGCCGGCGTCTACGAGGACACCACCGGGCCCGTGATTCTCGATTGGCTCGCCGCACGGGGGTGGCCGGCGACCGTTGTCGTCGTGCCCGACGGCGAACCGGTGGGGCAAGCCCTGCGTGAGGCGGTCGGTGACGCGATGGCGCTCGTCGTCACGACCGGCGGCACGGGCGCCTCGCCCACCGACCGCACCCCGGAGCAGACCCGGGCCGTGCTCGACTTCGAGCTGCCGGGGGTCGTGGAGGAGATCCGGAGGGTCGGTGCGGTGAAGACGCCGCTCGCGATCCTCTCACGCGGACTCTGCGGGGTCGCCGGTCGCACCCTGATCGTCAACCTGCCTGGCTCGTCGGGCGGCGTGCGCGACGGACTCTCGGTGCTCGACGGGGTGCTCGACCATCTGGTGGATCAGATTCATGGGGGTGACCATGCCAGACACGACTGACATCGCAGAGCGTGTGCGCTTCGCCCGGGTGTCGGAGACCGCCGTCTCCGTCGAAGAGTGCGCCGCTGCTGTCGAAGGGCCGGGATCGGGTGCCGTGGTGACGTTCGCCGGCGTCGTGCGGGACCACGACGAGGGGCGCGGTGTGCTCGCCTTGAGTTACAGCGCGCATCCGAGCGCCTCCGAGGTGATCCGCACGGTCGCTCTCGAGGTGGCGCGCACGCATCCGGCCGTCGTGCTCTCCGTCGCCCATCGGGTCGGCGATCTCACGATCGGCGACATCGCCCTGGCCTGCGCCGTCGCATCTCCCCACCGCGCCGAGGCCTTCGCCGCGTGCGCCGACCTCGTCGACGAGGTCAAGGCGAAGGTGCCCATCTGGAAGGAGCAGTCCTTCGACGATGGAACGACGGAGTGGGTCGCTTCGATCGGCTGACCACAGAAACCGCACCAGCAGATTCGAACGGAGCACCACGTGGACTTGAACACCATCGGGGCGATCGTCCCGGCTCGTCGTCGCGACGATCTGGTCGCACTCGGCGCGACCTCCGCTCCGCTCGCGGGCGGCTCGTGGCTCTTCTCCGAGCGGCAAGACCACCTCACCGCGCTCGTCGATCTGATGACGTTCGACTGGCCGTCGCTCACCGTCACCGAGACGGGCCTCGAGGTGGCGGCGACCTGCACCCTCGCCGAGCTCGCGTCGATGCCCGACGATCGGGGTTGGCCGGCACATCCGCTCTTCTTCCAATGCTGCACCGCCCTGCTCGGCTCGTTCAAGGTGTGGAACGTCGCGACCGTCGGAGGCAACATCTGCGCGTCGCTGCCGGCCGGGCCGATGACGTCGTTGTTCTCGTCGCTCGATGCCGACGCACTGGTCTGGCGCGCTGACGGCACCGATGAGCGGATTCCCGTGGCGTCTTTCGTGACGGGTAACGGCCGCAACGCACTGCGAGACGGCGACGTGCTCCGAGCCCTGGAGGTGCCGCTGACCTCGCTGCAGGCACGCACGGCGTATCGCAAGATCGCCTTGTCGCCGCTCGGGCGCTCGGGAGCCGTGATCATCGGGCGGCTCGACGCCGACGGCGCTTTCATCCTCACGGTGTCGGGCGCGACGCTCCACCCCGAACAGCTCCGTTACGCGACGCTCCCCGAGCCGACGCAGCTCACGAGCGACGTCGAACGGATCGAGACCTGGTTCACCGATCCGCACGGCGCGGCCGATTGGAGGCGCGCTGTGTCGGCGCTCCTCGCACGAGAGATCCTGGACGAGCTGTCCACACCGGATGCCGGTCCGGCGACCGAGACGGAGGTCGTGCGATGAAGTTCGTGATGAACGGAGAGCAGTTCGATGCGACCCCCGCGCCCGGGCAGTGCCTCCGCACCTTCATCCGCGATCAGGGGCATTTCGAAGTCAAGAAAGGCTGCGACTCGGGAGACTGCGGCGCGTGTTCGGTGATCGTCGACGGAACGCCGGTGCACTCGTGCGTCTACCCCGCCTGCCGCGCCGAGAACCGGATCGTGACCACGGTGGCCGGCCTCGGCGATCCCGACGATCTGAGCGCCGTGCAACAGAGCTTCGTCGACAACGCCGGGTTCCAGTGCGGCTTCTGCACGGCCGGCATGGTCGTGACCGCGACCACGCTCGCACCCGAGCAACTCGACGACCTGCCGCGCCTCATGAAGGGCAACCTCTGCCGCTGCACCGGGTATCGGGCGATCGAGGCGTCGATCCGTCACGGTGTCTGCGAGGCCGCAGCCCTCCGCGGCGGCGAGCACGCGGGCGGAGCGGGTTGCGAAGGGCTGTGCGGGCAGGTGCGGAGCGCCGAGCGTTCGGTGTCGCCTGATGCTGGTATCGCTGCCGCAGCCGTGACGGTGGGCACGTCGGTGGGTGCGCCGGCCGGTCGCCGGATCGTCAGCGGACGCGAGCCCTACACCCTCGACGTGGCTGTTCCCGGCGTCACGCACCTGAAGCTGCTGCAGAGCCCGCACGCTCACGCGCGGGTGCTGTCGATGGACACGCGGGCCGCCGCCGCGCTGCCGGGGGTTCACGCCGTGCTCACGGCCGCAGACGCGCCGGCCACGTTGTACTCCACCGCGCGCCACGAGTTCCGCACCGACGACCCCGACGACACACGGGTGTTCGACACCGTCGTGCGATTCCGCGGGCAGCGGATCGCCGCGGTCGTCGCCGACTCGGTCGCCATCGCCGAAGCCGCCTGCCGACTCATCGATGTCGAATACGAGCTGCTCCCCGCGGTGTTCGATCCGGAAGAGGCGCGACAGCCCGGTGCTCCACTCCTGCACGCCGACAAGGCACCCGCCGAATCGCGGGTGGCGGAGCCGGAACGCAACGTGATCGCATCCGTGCACACCGAGATCGGCTCGCTGGCCGAGGGGATGCGCGCAGCCGACGTGCGGGTCGCCGGTACCTGGCAGACCCACCGCGTGTCGCACGCAGCACTCGAGACACACGCCACGATCGGCTGGATCGACGACGACGATCGTCTGGTTCTGCGCACGAGCTCGCAGGTTCCGTTCCTCGTGCGCGATGAGATCAGCCACATCTTCGGTCTCGAACCCGACCGGGTGCGGGTGTTCACCGCGCGGGTCGGCGGCGGGTTCGGCGGCAAGCAGGAGATCCTCACCGAAGACGTGGTGACGCTGGCGGTTCTGAAGACGGGCCGGCCCGTGCAGTTCGAGTTCACTCGCAGCGACGAATTCGCCCTGGCTCCGTGCCGCCACCCCATGCGCGTCTCCGTCGAGCTCGGAGCGACCGACGACGGCAAGCTCACCGCAATCTCGGTCGACGTTCTGAGCGACACCGGCGCCTATGGAAACCACGGCCCGGGCGTGATGTTCCACAGTGTCAGCGAGACCGTCAGCATCTACACCGCACCGAACAAGAAGGTGGATGCGGAGGTCGTCTACACGAACAACATCCCCTCCGGAGCGTTCCGGGGCTACGGCCTCGGTCAGGTCGTCTTCGGCGTCGAATCGGCGATGGACGAGTTGGCGATGAAACTGGGCCTCGACCCGTTCGAACTCCGCCGGATCAACGCGGTGCGGCCCGGCGAACCGCTCGTCGCCTCCCACGTGGAAGGCGACGACCTGATCTTCGGCAGCTACGGGCTCGACCAATGCCTCGATCTCACGCAAGGCGCCCTGGCACGAGGCAACGGTGTCCAGGCGCCCGAAGGCCCGGAGTGGACGGTCGGCGAGGGGATGGCGGCGACCATGATCGCGACTCTCCCGCCGCGCGGTCACTTCTCGCAGGCGAGCGTCACCCTGCAGGCCGATGGCGGATACCTCATCGCCGTCGGTACCTCCGAATTCGGCAACGGCACGACGACGGTGCACACCCAGATCGCCTCGAGTGTGCTCGGAACGTCGGTCGATCGTGTACGCATCCAGCAGTCCGACACGGATGCCGCGAAATACGACACGGGGGCGTTCGGCTCGGCGGGGATCGTGGTGGCCGGCAAGGCGTTGCACGCCGCGGCCCTTGCCCTGAGGGCCGATGTGCTGCGCGTCGCCTCGGAGCTCGCCGGCGTGGGTGGCGCGACCGGTGGTGCGACCGGCGCCGGAGAACTCGTCGCGGAGGGGGTCCGGTTCGGAGGCCGCCTCGTCACACTGACCGAGATCGCCGCCGCAGCCGGCGGCTTCCTGACCGCCGAGGGCTCGGAAGACGGGTCGAAGCGTTCGCTCGCCTTCAACGTGCACGGCATGCGCGTCGCGGTGAATTCGGCGACCGGCGAGGTGCGGATTCTGCAGTCCGTGCAGGCTGCCGACCCCGGGTTCGTCATGAATCCCCAGCAACTCCGGGGCCAGGTGGAGGGTGGCGTCGCGCAGGCGATCGGGTCTGCTCTCTACGAGGAGATGATCCTCGACCAGGGGCTGGTGACGACGCAGGTGTTCCGGAGCTATCACGTGCCGCAGCTGGTCGATGTTCCGGCGACGGAAGTGTATTTCGCCGAGACGGACGACGAGGTCGGACCGTTCGGGGCGAAGTCGATGAGCGAGGCTCCTTACAACCCCGTCGCCGCCGCGCTCGCGAATGCGGTGAGCCGCGCGACCGGCGTTCGTCCGCATGAACTGCCGATCTCGCGGGATCGGGTCTGGAGGATGCTCAACACCTGAATCAGAAGAGGATGCGACACCTGGATCAGAGGAGGCTGCGACACCCGCCTTACCGGAGGGTTCGACGCGCAGCCGTCGCGACCACCTCGGCCAGACGCTCGAGGGAACGGGTGCGGAGTTGCCACTGCTGCCAGTAGAGGGGCACCTCGACGGCACCGTCCGAGTCGAGATCGACGAGGGCCGGGGCCGACGGGAGAGCGTTCCGCGGGTCGCTCTGCAGGTCGGGCACCATGCCCCACCCGAAGCCGAGCCGCACAGCGGCGACGAAATCGCCCGACGCCGGCACGTAGTGGCGCGGCGGGTCGACCGCACCGGGCACGCGCGAGCGGAGGTACGCATCCTGCAGTTCGTCGCGGCGATCGAAGACCACGACCGGTGCGTGCGCGAGCGCTTCTGACGTGATTCCATCGGGGAACCACGTCTCGGCGAAGGCCGGACTTGCCATCGGGCGGTAGCGCATCGAGCCGAGGAGGGTCGACGAGCATCCCTGCACCGGATACGCCACCGCGGTGATCGCGGCCATCACGGTGCCCTCACGAAGCAGTGCGGTGGTGTGCGCCTCATCTTCGCGGTAGAGGTCGAACACCATCGCGTCGGAGAGTTCCGCGAGTGCCGGCAGAATCCAGGTCGCGAGAGAGTCGGCGTTCACGGCGATCGGCATCCGCACGGGATTCGGATGCGGAGCCCGCCCCTGCCCGCCACTCCCCTCGCCGGCCCCCGCGCCGTCGGGGCCGCCGAGGCCGCCGAGGCCGTCGGGCCCGTCCGCATCACCGAGCCCGCGCACGGCATCCCCGGCCAGCGTCTCGATCTGGCGGGCCAGGAGCAGGATCGCCTCACCGGATTCCGTAGCCCGCACCGGCTTGCTGCGTTGTAGCAGCACCCGACCGACCGTGCTCTCGAGCGCTTTGATGCGTTGACTCACCGCCGAGGGCGTCACGTTCAGCGCGCGGGCCGCCGCTTCGAAAGTGCCCTCGGTGACGGCCGCGCTCAAAGCGGCGAGTTGTGCGAGATCGAGTTGCATGATTAGGCAATCTAATGGAGCAACAGAATAATTAGCTGGATTGTTCGAAAATAGCCGCCTACGGTCGAAGAGTGCCCACCGCCCTCGACCCCCTCGCGACCCTCGCCGGATTCGGCTTCGGCCTCTCGCTGATCGTCGCCATCGGCGCCCAGAACGCCTTCGTGCTGAGGCAGGGGCTGCTTCGCCGGCACGTCTTCGCCGTCGTGGCGATCTGCGCACTCTCGGACGCGCTGCTCATCGCCATCGGCATCAGCGGCGTCGGCCTCGCGATCGACCGTGTCCCCGTGTTGATGACCGTCGTGCGGATCGGTGGCGCGGCCTTCCTCACCGTGTACGGCATCCTCGCGGCACGGCGTGCCTTGCGCCCTTCCGCCCTCGCGCCCGAGGCCGACCGCACCTTCGCGGGGCTCGGCGCCACGATCCTCACCTGCCTCGCACTCACCTGGCTCAATCCGCATGTCTACCTCGACACCATCGTGCTGCTCGGCTCGGTCGCGAACTCGCACGGCGACGCCCGCTGGCTCTTCGGACTGGGCGCGGGCATCGCGAGCATCGTCTGGTTCGCGGCGCTCGGCTACGGAGCCCGGCTCCTCCGTCCGGTCTTCGCGCGCCCGCTCGCGTGGCGCATCCTCGACGGAATCATCGCGCTCGTGATGTTCGCGATCGCCGTGTCGTTGATCCTCGGCATCTGACGATTGGGAGCCTGACGAGCCCCGCCAGAATCCGCAATTCTTGGTGCAACCGGCAATTCGTTGTCGACGGCCGAGGGGCCCCGCCCCTACGCTGGGGGCGTGAAGGTGCAGCCGGGGGACGAACGCGACACCAGCTGGGAGCGTGTCGAGTCGGTCTTCCGCGTGTTCTTCTACTCGGGAGACGGCCCGTTCACCACCGAGACGCACGACGTGAGCGACACGACGTTCATGGAGGCGCTGGCGTGGGCCGAGCAGTCCGCGGGCAAAGACCGGTTGTTCTCGATCGCTTTGCTGGCCGAGGACTCCTACGGCGCGAAGGGGCTGGTGTGGCTCGTCGGGATCGACGCGAACAGCAGCCCGCACGACACCGTGGAGCGGCGACTCTACAACGAGCTCGACCGGCAGCCGAAGTCGTTCATCGAACGCGGTCGCCGCGCGCGGATGTAGCGCAGCCGCACGCCACTGCGCCGCACGCGCGCGTCGTCACCGACCGAGCAGCTCCCCCACCGCCGTCGTCACACGACGCGCCACATCCGCCTCGGAAGCGCGCACCAGCGCTCCGTCGCGCACGACCTCGCGACCGTCGACGAGCAACAGAGCCAGGGGCGGCTGCGCCCCCAGCGTCAACGCGGCGACCGGATCGACGATGCCCGCGTGCTCGACGCCGTCGACCTTCCAGAGCGCCAGGTCGGCCAGCTTGCCGACTTCGATCGACCCGAGCTCCCGATCCCGGCCGAGCACGCGCGCGCCGCCCATCGTCGCGAGGTAGAGGCCCGAGCGGCCGCTCATCCCGTCGGCACCGGCACGCAGCCGATTGACGAGCACCGACATCCGGATCTCGGTTCCGAGCTGGCCGGATTCGTTCGACGCCGAGCCGTCGACCCCGAGTCCGACCGGCACACCCGCCGCGAGAAGCTGCGGGATCGGTGCGATGCCCGCCGCGAGTCGCGCATTCGAGGAGGGACAGTGCGCGACACCCGTGCCGGTCGCGGCGAATCGCGCGATCGCGTTCTCATCGAGGTGCACGCAATGCGCCATCCAGACGTCGTCGCCGAGCCAGCCGAGTTCGTCGAGGTACTCCGTCGGCGTGCGGCCGAAACGCTCGAGGCAATAGGCGTCTTCCTCCACCGTCTCCGAGCCGTGCGTGTGCAACCGCACATCGAGTGATCGAGCCAGCACGGCGGCTTCGCGGAGCAGATCCGAGGTCACCGAGAACGGCGAGCACGGAGCGATGGCGATCTTGACCATCGCCTCCCGCGAGGGGTCATGGAACCGGGCGACCGCATCCGCACTCGCCTGCAGAGCGTCGGCGGTGGTCTCCACAGCGAAGTCGGGTGGGAGCCCGCCCTGAGACGCGCCGAGATCCATCGAGCCCCGCGTTCCGTGGAGTCGCACGCCGAGCGTTCCCGCCGCCTCGACGATGCCGCCGAGGATGTCTCCGGCTCCTCGCGGGAACACGTAGTGGTGATCGCCCATCGTCGAGCAACCCGAGAGCGCCCCCACGGCCATGCCGCCGAGGGCTCCGGCGTGCACCGTGCCGGCGGTGATCTTCGACCACGTGGGGTAGAGGGTCGTGAGCCAGTCGAAGAGGATCGAATCCTGCGCGATCCCGCGAGTCAGCCACTGGTAGAGGTGATGGTGGGTGTTGATGAGGCCTGGCGTGAGGAGATGCCCGGCTCCGTCGATGCGAGTGACCGAGCGGGTGGACGACGCTGTCGCGGCCACCGCGGCGACGCCGGGCGGCGCCTGACCCGCACGCGCCCACTCCGGCGACCGTCCCGCCCCGACGGCGACGATCTCCCGGCCGTCGACAACGACGTGCCCGGAGTCGTATTCCGTTCCGGCTATGTCAATGGTGGCGATGTAGGCGTTCTCGATGACGATGCGCTGATCAGAACTCACTCACGGCCTCCACGGCACTCGAACGGTGGATGGGTCCCTCCGTGGACCCGAGCGAAGCGCCGGTGCGCCCGGTGCGCACGGCGAGGATCTCCGAGAGGATCGAGACGGCTGTCTCCTCCGGCGAGGAGGCGCCGATGTCGAGCCCGATCGGCGAGTGCAGCGCCGCCAGCGCCGCCCGGTCCAGGCCACGGTCGAGCAGCGCGCGAACCCGCCGGTCGTGCGTCGCGCGGGATCCCATCGCCCCGACGTAGGCGACGGGAAGCGAGAGAGCCACTTCGAGCAGCGGGATGTCGAACTTGTCGTCGTGGGTGAGGATGCACAGTGCCGTGCGCTCGTCGACCGGGGTCTGCGCCAAGTAGTCGGAGGGCCACTGGTTGACCACCTCGGCCGCGGGAAAGCGCTCGGGCGTGGCGAAGACGGGTCGGGCGTCGCAGACGGTGACGCGGTAGCCGAGCGCCGCAGCGGCATTCGACAGGGCGACCGAGAAGTCGACCGCGCCGAAGATGATCATGCGGGGCGGCGGTGCACTCACGAGGAACACGACGTCGACGGTCTCGCCGTCGCACTCGATGCGGCGCCGCACCGAACGACCGGCCTGGACAGCAGCGCCCAGCTCCGCCACCACCTGGGCGCGAGCACCGGATGCGACGGCATCGCTGCGCGCGGCCAGCACCTCCACCGCATCTCCCGCCCCGACCAGGGCCAACCCGGCCGGGTGGCGGTCGCGGGCCCGCTCGAGCTCGCTGCGAACCGCATCGGGGAGCGCGTTGCGCGCACCCGGAAGCCCGATCTCCTGCACGAAGACGCGCAAGCGGCCACCGCACGCGAGCCCTACCGCGAAGGCGTCGGCGTCGGTGAACCCGAACTCGCAGACCTCGGCTTCGCCGGAGGCGAGCACCCGCCCGCAGGCCTCGTACACCGCACCTTCGACACAGCCGCCCGAGATGCTGCCGATCACCCGACCCTCGTCGTCGACCGCCATCGAGGTGCCGAGCGCGCGCGGAGCACTGCCGTCGACGCCGATCACCGTGGCGACGGCGAGTCGATTCCCGGCGGTCAACGTGGACAGCAGGGCAGAGGCGAGTTCGAGCATCCGTCCCTCCGATCCACGGTCTGAGAGCACGAGCCCAGGGCCCGGCGTCATCAGCCTGACACATGAAAGTGTTAGAAAATCACCATGCTCATCATCCACGACGCCGCCCACATCGTCATCGACGCCGCGACGGAACGGAGTGCGGATGATGCGAGTCGCCTCGTGGTGGGCCCGACGATGGCCGGTCGAGACACCGACCCGGCCGACGCCCCGGGCGCGGGTGACCGCGTCGACCACCTCGATGCCGCCGGCTGCGTGGTGACCCCCGGGCTGGTCAACGCCCACCACCACTTGCTGCAGAGCGCTTTCCGCACCCTGCCGGGCACCCGAGGCGTACCGATGCACCTCTGGCTGCCCACCATGGCCAGGGCATATGCCGCGGTCGGCATCGATCCCGAACTCGCCCGAGCCTCGGCTCTGGTCGGCGTGGCGGAAGGGCTTCTCAACGGCGTCACGACGGTCGCCGACCACCACCTCACCTGGCCCTCGGGCAGCGACACCGTGGGCATCGCGCGCGCGACGGCGGGGGCGGCCCGTGAGCTCGGCGCACGACTCGCCTTCGTGCGGGGCTCGGCGCGCGACGACCCCGAGGAGGCGGCGGAATCGGCCGACGCGATCGCCGATGCGCTGGTTCCGGATGCGCGGAGCGGGGTCACCGACGACGGCATGCTGCAGCTCGCGGTCGGCCCGGCCGGCGTGCACAGCGACAGCGAAGCGACGTTCCGGTTGCTCGGCGAGGTCGCCGAGCGCCGCGGACTCCGGCGCCGCACGCAGGCGAACGAGCAGGTCGACGTCGCGATCGCTCTCGAGAAGTACGGCAAGCGGCCGATCGCGTTGCTCGAGGAGTGGGGCTGGCTGGCGCCCGACGTGACACTCGCACATCTCTGCGCCGTGACCGACGACGAGATCGCCCTGCTCGCCTCCCGCGGCGTCACCGCCACGCACGCCCCCGGCTGCGACCTGCCGATGGGGTGGGGCATCGCGCCGGTGGCGGCGTTGCGCGCGGCCGGCATCGCGGTGGGTCTCGGCACGAGCGGCGGTGGAAGCAACGACGCCGGGCACCTGCTCGCCGATGCACGGCTCGCGATGCAGGTGGCGCCGCTCGTGGGCCCGCCGATCGACGCACGGAGCATCCTGTCGATGGCCTCCGAAGGCTCGGCGATCGGGCTCGGCCGCCCCGAACTCGGGCACCTGCGCCCCGGCGCCGCCGCCGATCTGTGCGTCTGGGACGTGTCGGGGGTGGCCGACGCGGGGGTCGCCGACCCGGTGGCGGGCCTCCTCTGGGCCTCTCCCGGCCGCCGCCCCCGTCACGTGGTGGTGGGTGGCCGCGTCGTGGTGCGCGACTACGAGCTGGTGCAGCACGACCAGCGCGCCATGGCGGAAGGGCTCACCTCCCTCCTCGCCACCCGCCGACACTGACACTGACACTGACACTGACGCACGAGACCGAACGCAACAGGCCCTACTCGACGACCCAGGGTGAGCGCGCGGCCGCGTCAGCGACCGCACGCGAACATGTCGCGGTGCGCCGGGCAGGGACCGGCGCGCCCCGTGGACGCCGCGCGAAGCACGGCGCCCACGGCAGTGATCACAGCTCCAGCACCAGGCGCGGGCAGGCCGCGCGCGACACGCAGATCATCATGACCTCGTTCGACTCCTGCTCGTCGGGGGTGAGCACCGAGTCGCGGTGGTCGACCTCGCCCGAGACGACGGGTGTCTCGCAGGTGCCGCAGGTGCCCTCGCGGCACGACGAGAGCACGAGCACTCCGGCCTCCTCGACGACCTCGAGGATCGAGCGATCCGGCGGCACCGTCAGCGTCACCCCCGTGATCTCGAGCTCCACCTCGAAGGCCTCCTGCCGCACCGGTTCGGTCACCTCACGCGCCTCGAACCGCTCCAGGTGCAATGCCCCGGCCGGCCATCCGGATGCCGCAGCCTCCTGCTCGAGGGCGGCGAGCATCCGGGCCGGGCCGCAGGCGTAGACCGTCACGGGCGCATCCGCCGTGCCCGCCGAAAGTGTGGAGGCGTCGAAGCGGGAACCGGGCGCAGCCCCAGGCCCCGACGGCACATGCACCCGCACCCGCTCCCCGAACTCCCGCACCAGCTCGTCGACGAACGGCATCCGTTCGAGGGAACGCCCCGCGTACTCGAGCATCCACGACGCGCCGACGGCTTCGACCGCCCGGATCATCGGCACGAGCGGCGTGATCCCGATCCCTCCGGCCACGAAGACATAGCGCGAGGCCGCGGTCGGTGGCACGAGCGCGAAGTGGTTCAACGGGCCCCGGATGCGCAATGACGCGCCCGCCGCGACGTGCGTGTGCAGGTGTTCCGACCCGCCCCGCCCGTCGGGTTCGCGCAGCACGGCCACGTGGTAGCGCGAGAGGTCGGCGGGGTCGCCGCAGAGGGAGTACTGCCGCTCGACCCCGGGTTGCACGACGACGTCGAGATGCGCGCCGGGCTGCCAGGGGGGCAACGACGACCCATCCGCCGCCCGCAACTCGAGCAGCACGACGTCCTCCGCCACCTGCGTCGCCTCCGTCACGACCGCGTCGATCTCGGTCAGCACCGCACTCACGATGACGTCCTCCGCTCCTTCACCACGAACAGGCGGTACTCCCCGTCGCCGAGCGAGCACCAGCGATGGAGTGTGCCGCCGGCGTAGTGGATCGAGTCGCCCGGCACCAGCTCGAACTCGCCGTCGTCGGCGAGGTCGACGAGCACCCGGCCCGCCACGACGTGCAGGAACTCGGCCTCGGCGTGATGGTAGAACTCCCCCAGCTCGAGGTTGGTACCGCGGAACTCCATCGGAATGAACGATCCGTCGCCATGCACCAGGATGCGCGCGGAACCGCCGCCGAACGGCCCCTGCGGACCTTCGGCCTTCCGCACCAGCGACACCCGGGCCGCACCCGCTCCGGGGATGAGATCATCCGTCGCCGCCGCGATCAATTCGATCTGACTCGAGCCGAGCGCCCGGGCGATGCGTTCGAGAGAGAGCATGCTGGGTCGCGCCTGGCCGCGTTCGAGCTGGCTGAGGAACGGATGCGACAGCCCGGCGAGGCGGGCGAGTTCCACCAGCGTGAGTCCGCGCGCTTGCCGCACCGAACGGATGCGCGCGCCGAGGCGTTCGGTCTGCTCGTCGAGGGCGACGCTTCCGGACACGATGGGCGACCCCTTTCGCTCGGATCAGGTCGGAACACCTCAGACAGTAACCACCAACCTGCCCGCGCGCGAAATCGGCGTCAGCGGCAATTAACAATCGGAAATGTTTGCGTTACGTGCCCGAAACGAGCCGTCCGTAGCGTGAGCCGTGTTGAACCCATCAACATCCACCACGGTCACCCCAACGTCGAGATGATCATCACCCGGGCCGCTGTCCTCGACACGCGCCCAACGACAGCGGGGAGATCGATCCGATGAACGCACTCCCCCAGCAGCTCACCCGGTTGACGGGCGCGACCCTTCCTGATGGCCGCATCGTCGACGTCGAGATCACGGGCGACACCGTCACCGCGGTCGTGCCGGCGGGCACCCTCGCGCCGGGCAGTGCGCACCGGCCGGTCCATGCGCATCCGTCGGCCGCGTCCGACCCGACGACCCTCGCTCTTGACGGCTTCCTCCTGCTCACCGCCCCCGCCGAACCGCACGCCCACCTCGACAAGGCACTCTCGTGGGACGAAATCGAACCCCCCATGGGCGATCTGGTGCTCGCCATCGAGTCGTGGAAGCGCTACGCGGCCACGATGTCGACCGAGAGCATCGCCGACCGCGCCCGCGAGCAGGCACTCCGGATGCTCGCCAACGGCACCACGGCCATCCGCTGCCACGTCGACATCCTGGGGGCACCCGAGCCGATGCGCGGGGTGCGCGCGCTGGTGCAGGTGCGCGAGGAACTCCGCGGGCTCCTCGACCTCGAGCTCGTCGCACTCGCCGGACCCACCGCGCCTTCCGAAGACGTGCACGAAGCCCTCGACCTCGGGGTCGATCTGGTCGGAGGCGCACCGCACCTGGCCGACGACCCCGAAGCCGACCTGCGCCGGCTCCTCGCCCTCGCCGAACTCCGCGGCGTGGGAGTCGACATGCACACCGACGAGAGCCTCGACGGCGCGCTCACGCTGCGCACCCTCGCCGAGGTGGTGCGCCCCTGGCACGCCACCCGCCCGGTGACGGCCGGTCACTGCGTGCGGCTGGGCACCCTGCATCCCGCCGAACTCGACGACGTGATCGCCGAGATCGTGCGCAGCGACATCGGCATCGTCACCCTCCCGATCACCAACCTCTACCTGCAGGGCTGGGAGCACCCGGTCTCCACCCCGCGCGGCCTGACCGCGGTGCGGAGCCTGCTCGACGCGGGCGTTCGCCTCGGTGCGGGCGCCGACAACGTGCGCGACCCGTTCAACCCGGTGGGGCGAAGCGACGCCCTCGAGACCGCATCGTTGCTCGTGACGGCCGGGCATCTCACCCTCGACGAGGCCTACACCGCCGTGAGTGCGGGAGCCCGCGACGTGATGAGCCTCCCCGTCGCCGGGGTCGAGGTCGGTGCGCGAGCAGAACTGCTCGCCGTGCGCGGCCGCAGCCTCTCGGATGCGATCGCGAACGCCCCCGCCGACCGCTTCGTCGTGCACGCCGGCCGACTGGTGGCCCGCAGCGAGGTCACCCACACGATCGCGCTGCCCCACCGCGTAAGCCCCGGCGCCACCCCCAGAACCCCCGCACCCGCCATCGAACCCATTCTCGAAACGAGGTGAGAAGCTCCATGACCATCGCCCCTCCCCCCGTCGCTCCGGCGACCACCACCGATCAGCTCTTGCACTTCGATGACGTCGCCATGACGTTTCCGAACGGCACCACCGCGCTCTCCGGCGTCTCGCTCACCGTCAATCGCGGCGAGTTCGTGACCGTCGTCGGGCCATCCGGATGCGGCAAGTCGACCCTGCTGCGCATCGCGTCGGGCCTCACCCCGGCCACCGAGGGCGTGACCCAGGTCGACACGAGCCGCATCGGCTACGTGTTCCAGGACGCGACGCTGCTGCCCTGGCGCGACGTGCAGTCGAACGTCGAACTGCTCGCCGAATTGAACGGCATCCCGAAGAAGCAGCGCGCGGCCACCGCGAAGGAGGCGATCGATCTGGTGGGCCTCACCGGATTCGAGAAGCACCTGCCGAAGACGCTCTCGGGGGGCATGAAGATGCGCACGAGCCTGGCGCGTTCGCTCACGTTGAAGCCCGAGCTGTTCCTCTTCGACGAACCGTTCGGCGCGCTCGACGAGATCACCCGCGAGCGCCTCAACGACGAACTGATCCGGCTCTTCACCGAGCAGCAGTTCGCGGGCCTGTTCATCACCCACTCGGTCTCCGAGGCGGTTTACCTCTCCACGCGGGTCATCGTGATGTCGGGGCGTCCAGGACACATCGTCGACGAGTTCCCCGTGGACTTCCCCTTCCCACGCGATCCCGACATCCGCTTCACGGCCGAGTACGCCGAACTCTGCGGCAAGGTCTCGCACGCTCTCCGAGAGGGCCACTCATGACCACCAGTCCTCCCGCTCCGCCGACGGAGCGCACCGTCACCCGCCCGGCCACGGTGCGCGCGTCGAAGAACCGCGCCACCACCTGGTTGCCGCCGATCCTCGTCTTCCTGGGGCTCATCGGCATCTGGTACGCGGTGACCTACGTCATCCTCGACGAGCAGCGGCGCTTCCTCATGCCGCCGCCGCACGAGGTGGTGATCGCCTTCTTCGACCCGGCGACGTTCCTCGAGATCATGCAGGCGCTCGGACGCACGACGCTCGTCGCCCTGGTGGGGCTCGCCTTCGCCATCGTGATCGGCGTGCTCTGGGCTGTGGCGATGAGCCAGGCGAAGTGGGTGGAACGCTCGCTCTACCCCTACGCGGTGGTGCTGCAGTGCATCCCGATCCTCGCCCTCGTTCCCCTCATCGGATTCTGGTTCGGCTTCGAATATCCGGCCCGCGTGATCGTCTGCGTCATGATCGCGTTGTTCCCGATGGTCTCGAACACCCTCTTCGGCCTGCAATCGGTCGACCCGGGTCAGCGCGAGCTGTTCCAGCTTCAGCGCGCCGGTCGATGGACCATCCTGTCGAAGCTCGAGTTCCCCGCCGCCCTGCCGGCGATCTTCGCCGGGATGCGGATCTCCGCCGGTCTGGCCGTGGTCGGCGCGATCGTCGGCGACTTCTTCTTCCGTCGAGGCGAGCCGGGGCTCGGCTCGCTGCTCAGCACCTACACGGCGCGGTTGAGATCGGCCGAACTGTTCGCCACCATCTTCGTGGCGGCACTGCTGGGCGTCGCGATCTTCGCGCTGTTCGGCTGGATCGGCAAGCGCGTCGTCGGCCGATGGTACGACTTCTCGGCCAACTGACTCATCCGTCCCACCCTGTTCCACCAGCCCACAGCACCATCCATTCCTGCACCAATTAGAAGGAGATGACATGCGCTTCCCCCGAACCCGGCTCGTCTTGGCCGCCGGCCTCGTCGCGACCACCGCGATCGCACTCTCAGCGTGTAGCAGCAGCTCGTCGGCGTCCGACGATTCCACCCCCTCGGCCGACCTCACCATCGGCGCCACCGATCTGTCGGGCGTCTGCCCGTCGAACGTGGTGCTGCAGACCGACTGGAACCCGGAGGCCGAGCACGGTCACCTCTACGAATTGCTCGGCCCTGATCCGAAGATCGACGCCGCCAACAAGAAGGTCAGCGGCCCGCTCTACAGCGGCGGCGAGTACACCGGCGTCAACGTCGAGATCCGCTCCGGTGGTCCTGCCATCGGATTCCAGAGCGTCACGTCGATCATGTATCAAGACCCCGACATCATGCTCGGTTATGTCTCCACCGACGAGCAGATCCAGAACTCGGCCGACTTCCCCACCACGGCCGTCTTCGCGCCGCTGGAGAAGAGCCCACTGATGATCATGTGGGACCCGGCGACCTACCCCGACGCCAAGACCATCAAAGACGTCACGAGCAAGGGCGCCATCGTGCGCTACTTCGCCGACTCCACCTACATGGAGTACCTGAAGTCGCAGGGCATCGTGCCCGAGGCCCAGGCCGACGGAAGCTACGACGGCACGCCGGCGAACTTCGTCGCCGACGCCGGCAAGGCAGCCCAGCAGGGCTTCGCCTCGGCCGAGCCCTACATCTACGAGAACGAGGTCTCCGACTGGATGAAGCCGGTCGACTTCCAGCTCATCAACGACACCGGCTGGGACTACTACCAGTCGGTGATGGCCACGCGCACCGGTGACCTCGAGGCCAACGCCGACTGCCTGAAGGCCCTGGTGCCCGTGCTGCAGCAGGCTGAGGTCGACTACTTCGCCGACCCCGCGCCGGTCAACTCGCTCATCCTCGACCTGGTCGACCAGTTCGACACCGGCTGGGTGTACTCGCAGGGCGTCGCCGACTTCTCGGTGAAGCAGATGACCGATCTGGGCCTCGTCTCCAACGGTTCGAACGACACCATCGGCGACCTCGACGACGCACGGATGTCGTCGTTCTTCGACAAGGCCGTGCCGATCCTCGAGAAGATCGGTGCCACTCCGGCCGACGGTCTTGCGGTGAAGGACATTTACACCAACGAATTCATCGACGATTCGATCGGGCTCCCGGCCAAGTAGTCGGGCGCATCCGTCGAATCCGTTCCACACCCTGAAAGGAACCGGCCCATGTCGCTCCGCCCCGTGACCGATCGCACCGCAACGAGCTCCCGGCTCGCCGGTCGGCGCATCGTGGTCACGGGCGGAGCGCGTGGCATCGGGGCCGAGATCGCCCGGCGCTCGGCGGCCGAGGGCGCTGAGGTCAGCGTTCTCGACCGCCTCGCCGAGCAGGGCTCCGCCCTGGCCGGCGAGCTGGGCTGCCACTTCGTTCCGGCCGACCTCAGCGATCCGTCGAGCACCACGGATGCGCTCGGCCGGGCCATCGAGGCGCTCGACGGCATCGACGTGCTCGTCAACAACGCCGGCATCCTGCGTTTCTCAGCACTCCTCGACATCACCGTCGAGGAGTGGGACACCGTGTTCGCCATCAACACCACCGCCATGCTCGTCACCACCCAGGTCGCCGCCCGATCGATGATCGCGGCCGGCACCGGCGGCAAGATCGTGAACCTCGCGAGCATGGCGGGCAAGACCGGAGGCGCGGGTCAGGCCCATTACGCCGCCTCGAAGGCCGCCGTGATCGCGCTCACCCGGGTGACCGCGCTGGAACTCGGCGCATCCGGGATCACGGCCAACTGCATCTGTCCCGGCTATGTGCTCACCGACATGGGCGCGGCCACCCGCACCGAGGAGGACGTCGCCGAGTGGTCGAGTTACTCGCCGCTCGGCCGGCTCGCCGACCCGGCCGACGTCGCCGGAGTCGCCGTCTTCCTCGCTTCCGCCGACGCCGACTACATGACCGGCCAGGCCGTCAACGTCACCGGGGGCATGGTCATGCATTGACCGAGCCGCCCCACGTCCGTTTCACCCGAACCGCCCACGCACCAGAGGATTCCGTATGACCGCCTCCCCCGAACAGATCACCGCTCTCGCCGCCGAACTCACCGCGCTCCTCGGAGAACGCGGGGTCACCACCGAACTTCGCGGCCGTGAGAAGGCGTCGCTCGACGGCGCGAAGATGTCGCCGATCCTGGCCGAGCAGCTTCCGCTCGGACTCGCCGACATCGTCGCCTTCCCGACGAACGCCGAACAGATCGCCCAGACCGTCGCGGCCGCTGTTCGCCACGGCGTGAGCGTGACGCCGCGCGGCAAGGGCACCGGCAACTACGGGCAGGCCATTCCGCTCGAGGGCGGACTGGTGCTCGACATGTCGAAGGCCCGGGCCGTGGTGGAGGTCGGCGAAGGCTACCTGGTGGCCGAGGCCGGCGCATCCATGGTCGCCATCGAGCAGGCCGCGCGCGAGACCGGCCAGCAGATCCTGATGTACCCCTCCACCGCGCAGTCGTCGATCGGAGGGTTCCTTTCGGGGGGCTCCGGCGGCACGGGGTCGATCAAGCACGGTTCGAACATGAGCGGCCGTTACGTGCTGGCGCTCGATGTGGTGCACGCCTCTCCCACGGCCGAACTCACGCACGTCGAGGGCGAGGCGGCGCAGCCGTACGTGCACACCTACGGCACGGCCGGCATCATCGCCCGCGCCACGATCGCGCTCGAGCCGGTGCAGGAATGGGTGGGCTTCTACGCCAGCTTCCCGTCGTTCGACGAGGCGACCTCCGTCATCCGCCAGATCGGTTGGCTCGATCCCACACCGCGTCTCGTCTCGGCCGATCTGCCACGCATCTCCGACGCCCTGCCCGACGACCCCGCCATCCCGAAGGGTCGCGCCTCGCTCCGCGCCATCCTCGACCCGTCGACCGTCGTCGCAGCGACCGCGCTGGTCGAGAGCGCCGGCGGGCGCGTCGAGGACGTGCGTGAGGGGCCGCAGGCCACCGTCAAGATCTCGATGCTCTCCTACAACCACCCGATCGAATGGCTGCAGAAGTCGACCCCGGAGACGTATTTCCACGTCGAGGTCTCCGGTGCAGCGCTGGTCGAACGACTCGACGAGGTGCACGAGGTCTACCCCGGCGCCATGCTGCACATCGAGGCCCAGCGCGATCATCCGATCGGGATGCTCGCCGCGCCGTACGTGAGCGCCGACGAGGTCTACGCGGGGTACGACCGCCTCACCGCCATCGGGGTGCACTTCCACAGCCCGCACCAGTGGTTCGTCGACCACGAGGTGGAGCGCACGAAGGCCCTGGCGGCATCGACCGATCCGGATGGACTGCTCAACCCCGGCAAGATCCCGTTCGGCGAGACCGTGCCGACGGGGGTGAAGTGGGCTTGACCGACATGAGCACTGTCCGACGCCTCGTCGAACTCTCCGGAACCGCTGCGACGGCTGCCCTCAGCTCCTCCTCGGTGATCGTGTTGCCCACCGGCGCCATCGAGCACCACGGGCCGCACCTGCCCCTCATGACCGACTACCTCATCGCCGACAGCGTCGCCAACGCCTCGGTCGAGCGTGCGGCAGCGGAGGGTCAGGATGTCTGGATCCTCCCCACCATCGCGTACACGAAGTCCGACGAGCACCACTGGGCGCCCGGCACGATGTGGATCAGCTGGGACACCCTGATGCAGACGGTCGTCGAGCTCGGCAGCTCGATCGCGGCCACCCCGGCCCGCAAACTCGTGTTCTTCAACGGCCACGGCGGCAACCTCGCTCTGCTGCAGGTGGCCTGCCGGGAACTGCGCCGCCGCTTCGGGCTGCAGACCTTCCTGATGGGCGCCACGGTGCCGTCCGGCGCGCACGACGGACCGGAGGAGTTCGGCCTGGGCATCCACGCCGGCCACGCCGAGACCTCGCTGGTGCTGCACCTGCGCCCCGACCTGGTCGACCTCTCACTCGCCGAACGCAGCGTGCCCGAGCACCTGGCGGGCTACGAGCACATCGGTTTCAAGAAGCGCGTCACGTTCGGCTGGCTCTCGAACGACTTCGCCACCAACGGCACACTCGGCGATCCGACCGGAGCAACGGCCGCCTACGGCGCCGAGCTGTTCGAGGCATCGGTCGCCGACTCCGTCGCGGCCCTGGCCGAGGTGGCGCGGTTCGATGCGGCGGGAGCCGCATGACCACATCCGTCGCCGACGGGATCGCGAACGAAATCGCCGCGCTGCTGACGAGCTGGCTGCCTTCGAACGACGACCCCGCGCGCCCCCTCATGACGCTCAGCACCGGCACGTCGAGCGGGTATCCGGATGCGCGCACTGTGCTGCTGAGCGAATACGACGAGCGGGGCTTCTTCTTTCACACCGACTCCCGGTCACGCAAGGCGGCTGATGTCACGGGCGATCCGCGCGCGGCGCTCACCCTGGTCTGGCCCGGCCGTCAGCTCGTGGTGCAGGGCGACGTCTCGCGCGCCGACGACGCCGAGGAACTTTGGGCCTACCGGCACCGCTCGCGCTACCTGCAGCTGCTCGCCTGGCTGAACACGCCCGCGTTCGCCGCCCTGCCGTTGGCGGAACGTCTGGCCCGCTGGGCCGAGTTCGACGCCGAGCATCCGGAGGGCACGCTCGACCCACCGCCCACCTGGGCGGGCTTCGTGGTGCGCCCGGTGCGCCTCACCTTCTGGGAGGGCCGACCCGACACGGCTAGCCGCCGCACCGAATACCGCCGCACCCCCACCGCCTGGTCGCGCGCCCTCCTCCCGGGCTGACGCTACTTGTTGCCCGTGAGGGCCAGGGTGCCGCCGACCCCGATCATCATGCCGCCGCCCGTGGCGCGCATCCGCGACATCCGTTTCGGCGACTTGGCGAACCAATCGCGTGCGAAACCGGCCGAGAGCGCCCAGGCCGAGTCGCAGACCAGCCCGATGGCGATCGAGGTGAGGCCGAGCAGCAGCATCTGCAGCGGCACGGAGCCGGCCGAGTAGTCGACGAATTGCGGCAGCACGGCCACGAAGAACACGATCGTCTTGGGGTTCGTGAGCCCCACCACGAAGCCTTCGGCCACGAGCCGCCACGACGAGCGCAGCGTCGTTCCCGGCTGCACCCCTGCCACGACGTTCCGATGCCGGATGGCCTGCACCCCGAGGTAGACGAGGTAGGCGGCGCCGACCAGTTTCACGATGGTGAACGCCACGACCGACTGGGCCACGATCACGCCGACGCCGACCGCCACGGCCACCACTTGGGGCAGCACGCCGAGGGCGTTGCCGAGCACGCTCAGCAGGCCCCCGCGCCGGCCGAATGCGAGCGAACGGCCGATGACGAACAGCACGCTGGGCCCGGGGATGAGGATGATCACGAGCGCGGTGAGCGCGAACGCGAGCCAGTTGCCGAACGGAACCATCCCCCGATGATAGGGCTCCGGGTGTCGGCCGTCACGCTTAGGCTTCAGAGGTGACTGATCGACGCCCCGACACCACCAGCCGCGTCTCCGGCGAAGACTGGTACGGCCGCGAACTCGGCGCCGACGACGTGTTCGAGGGTGTGCTGTTCCAGGACTGCGATTTCACCGAGCTGACCGACCACGGGGCGAGCTTCACCGATTGCGTGTTCCGGGGTGTGCGCTTCAATGTCTCGGAGCACGTGGATGCCGCGTTCACGAACTGCACCTTCGAGCGGTGCTCCTTCTTCGACGCCTCGTTCACCCGCTGCAAGCTGGTGGGCAGCGCGTTCGTGTCGTGCGAATGGGACTTGACGAAGGTCGACGGCGGCAACTGGGGCTTCGTGTCACTGACCCGTAACGACCTGAGCGGCGCATCCTTCACCGGTGTGCGGATGCGGGAGGCCGACCTCAGCGGAGCCCGCTGCGGCGGTGCGGTGCTGCGCGACCTCGACCTGAGCGGCGCCCTGTGGCACCGGGCCGAGTTGCAGGGCTGCGACCTGCGCGGAAGCGACCTCTCCTCGCTCGATCCCCTCACCGTGGATTTGGCGAAGGCGATCGTGACCGTCGATCAGGCGGTCACGATCGCCCAGTCGTTGAGGCTCGACGTCCGACCCGAGTAAGGCAGAGCTGCCCCCCGAGGCCGAACGCAAGGGGCCCTACTCGACGACCCAGGGTGAGCGCGCGGCCGCGTCAGCGACCGCACGCGAACAGGTCGCGCGGCGCCGGGCAGGGACCGGCGACGCCCGAGGACGCCGCGCGAAGCACGGCGCCCGAGGCAACCAGCACAGCGGCGCCCGAGGCAGCTAACTCCCCTGCAGCGCCTTGGCCTTCAGCAGGTTGTACTCGTCTTGCGTGATGGTGCCGGCATCCAGCAGCGCCTTGGCCTTCGCGATCTCATCGGAGGCGCTCGAGCCGGCCACGGTGCGGATGTAGTCGTCGGCGGCGGTCTGGGCCTGGCGCACTTCCTTGTTCTGACGCTCGGCCATGCCACGACCGCGGGCGATCAGGTAGACGAGCGCGGTGAGGAAGGGCACGAACACCAGGAAGAGGATCCACAGCGCCTTCCACCAGCCGTTCAGCTTGTGGTCGCGGAACAGGTCTCCGATGATCGCGAACAGCGCCATCAGGTAGGCGATGAAGACGAACGCCCAGAGGAACCAACCGATGATGTCCCAGAAATTTCCCCAGAAGCTCATGATGAAGCCTCCCACTCTGCCTCGATTCGGGCGAGGCTCCCCCGGCGCGCGTAGGGCTTGCCAAAAATCAGAGTAGCGCTCAGGAGAAGTTCGCGATGCCCTTTCCGACTACGACCACGCCGATGATCAACAGCAGAACCGCCATCACCGTCGCATTGTTGCGTGTCAACCACCCCCGGAGGGCTTCCAGCGGCGTGGCCATGCGTTGCGCGGCCAGCAGGAAGGCGATCACCGGAACGGCGACCGTGGATGCCGCGATCACGGTGTAGACGATGATGCCGACCACACTCGTTCCGACGCCGGGAGCATCGCCGCCGATCGCCACTCCGGCGGCGACGCCCATCAACAGGTTCTTCGGGTTCACCGCCGCGAGCACGAAGCCGAGCGCGAAACCACGCCCCGCCGTCATCGTGTCGATGGCCGACATCCATTTCGGCAGCGCGGGTTCGACCCCGTCTTTGGGTCGCGAGCGCCACTGCCGCACGGCCAGCACCAGCAGCAGGAGGCCGAGCACGATCTTGATGACCCCGGCCACGGGCTTCGGCGCATCCGCTCCGGCCTCGGGAAGGAAGGCCGAGAGCAGGGTGAACACCACCACGGCCACCACGATGCCGAGCACCCAGCCGAGCAGGAACCCGAGGCTGGTGCCGCGGGCCTTCGGCGAGAGCAGCATGAGGATGGCCGCGATGATCGGTATCGGACTGATCGCGACGCCCAACGCCAGCGGGAGGACCTCGCCGATGACTTCACCCATCTCGTCCCTCGCTCCGGATCTGTTCACACCCTAGGGGAAGGTGGGCGGCGAGACCAGGATCACGCCCGGGTGCCGCGCTTCACCGTTTGGCCGCCGCGGCCGCGATCCCCTCGGTCAGCACGGTGAGCAGGCGGGGCGCGTCGAGCTCCGGCAGGCGCACCTCGATCAGCACCGCCTTCTCGGTCGTCTCGTGCGCGAGCGCCAGCGCCTCCGTCAGTTCGTCCTGACTGCTGACGGATGCCGTGACCACCCGGTCGGCCGCCCCGAACGCGGCGGGGATGAGCGTCCAGTCCCACGGCGTGATGTCTTGGTACACCGCCGACGGGCTCTGGATCTTGCGCTCCACGGTGTATCCGTCGTTGTTCAGCAGGAAGATCACGGGGGTGAAGCCGCGATGAAGGATGGTGGCCAGTTCTTGCACGGTCAGCTGCGCCGCACCGTCGCCGACGAAGAGCACCGAGCGGCGCCACGGCAGGGCGAGGCAGGCGCCGAGGGTGGCCGGGATGGTGTAGCCGATCGACGACCACACGGCCTGGCCGAGGAGGTCGGACTCGTCGGGCAGCACCAGGTCGAGCGCGCCGTAGAACGAGGTGCCGGCATCGGCGATCACGGTGGTGCCGGGCCGCAGCCAGCCCTGGATGGCGGCCCAGAAGAATTCGTGGTCGAGCAACTCGCCGGCGACGGGAGCCGCGGCGACCGCGACCGACGGATGGCCGACCGGCAGCACGCCGGTGCGCGGGGTCTGGCCGAGCACCGTGTGCAGGGCGCGCAACGAGTCTTCGAGGCGCACGCCGTAGAAGGTGGTGTCGGCGATGCGAGCAGTGGTGAGACCGAGCTCGATCGCGGCATCCTCGTCGAAGCGCTGGGTGAAGAATCCGGTCAGGAAGTCGCTCATCACCGTGCCGGCCAGCACCAGGAGGGGGGCGTCGTCGACGGCGACGCGGGCTTCCTCGACCCGCGTGAACGCACCCATGTAGGTGCCGAGGCTCGCCGGGTGCGATTCATCCAGCACGGCTTTCGACATGTTCTGTGAGGCGATGTAGACGCCGTCGTGGTCGGCGATCTGGCGCACGATCGCTTCGAGGCTGCACCGGTGCACCTGGGAGCCCACCAGCATCGACACCTGGTCGTGCCGGGCGACGGTGGCGGCGAGCATCGCGGTGAAACGCTCGAGTTCGGCGCGGTCGCTCGAGGCGGCCACGAGCGGAGTGCGCAGGTTCGCCGCGTGCACGGGCGCCGTGGCGACGTCGCTCGGGATGCCGAGGTAGACCGGCTTGGATTCGCGGAGCGCGGTCATCAGCGCGGCATCGATGTCGCGCGTGGCGGTCTGGGCCCGCACCACGGTGGCGGTCGCCGTGACCTCGCGGTAGGCGCGGAGGAAATGGTCGTAGTCGCCGTCGATCAGGGTGTGGTGCAGGTGCGTGCCGGCCGCTCGGGCGCCGGTGGTGGGCATCCCGGTGATCTGCACCACCGGAACGTCTTCGGAGTAGCTGCCCGCCACCCCGTTGATGGCCGAGAGCTCACCCACTCCGTACGTGGTGACGAGGGCGCCGATGCCGCGCCGCAGCCGGGCGTATCCGTCGGCGGCGTAGGCGGCGTTCAGCTCGTTGGTGGAACCGACCCAGGTGAATCCTTCGACCGTCGCCATCTGATCGAGAAGGCTGAGATTGAAGTCTCCCGGCAGGCCGAAGACGTGGTGGGCGCCGAGCTGCACGAGGCGGGTGGCGAGGTACTGACCGACTGTGACGGTCAGGGGGGCGGGTGTTCCGGATTGTGTCTGGTCACTCATGGGGAACAGCTTCTCATCCCGCGAGACCGAGGCGCTCGGCAATCACTCCCATCGCGTCGGCGAAGGCCACCTCGGCGCCCGCCGCCGGGCCGCCCGACAGGTTCACACCGGCCACGCCGTCGACTTCGAGGAACTGCTCGCAGAGCCGCGTGATCGCATCGAGTGCCGCGTCGTAGGGATGCCCGGCGTGCAGGATGCCGTCGAGGAACCCCTCCGGCAGCACCAGCGTGGTGAACGACTTCAGCAGTGTGGCGCTGCCCGCGTCGATCACCATCGGAACGCACGGGATGAACGCGGGTGCGATGCCGAGATCGTGGGCCTCGGCGATGAACCGGCGCACCGGTTCGACTCCCCCGGAATGGTTCACGAAGCAGACGTCGGCGCCGGCGAGCACCTTCTCGTGGAGGCGCGCTGCGCGGCGATCGACGGGTGGAGTGAGCGGAGCCTCCGCGACCGAGACGAGGTGGCCCGCCTGGCGGGCGAGTGCGGTGAGCTGCGTGGAGTCGAGGTCGAAGACGGGCAGCGCATCGTGCCGATTGCCGGTGGCGGTGTGGTCGCCGGTCACGCAGTGCACCCCCGCGACGCCCACATCGGCGAGGCCGGCGAGTTCGCCCTCGAGGGCGACGCGGTTGCGATCGCGGCAGTTGAGGCCGGTCCAGACCGCGAGACCCTCGTTCTGCAGCAGCTGGGCGCGGTAGCTCGGCGAGAACTGCACGCGCGATCGCCCGGAGTCGCCGGCCAGCGTCGCATCCACCCGCCCGGCGAGCGCCTGTGCGCAGTCGCTGAGCGAGCCGCGATCGACGGATCGGCCGGGGAAGTCGGCGACCACGACGGGGCGCGTGGCCATCAAGGAGCGCATCGCCGCGGCGCCCTGGTGCGGTGCCACCGGAAACTCGTGGGCGTCGGCGAGGTGGTGCACGTCGGTTCCCGTTCGGGCCAGCCCGGCCGGGGATTGCGGGTTCGGCGCGATCCCGTGCCAACGCACCGTGGGCGTCTCGAGAAACACGCAGCGGAACTCTCCCACCTCGCAGCGACCATCGAACTCCACGCCGCCGCAGGGCCCGTACTCCATGTGTTTGGGGCACGACAGGCGCTGCTCGATTGTGACGACCATCCGCTCATGCTAATCGCGACCGACGACGCCTACTGTTGAGGTGACCCCTTCGATTCCCAGCCCAGGAGACCGG
Source organism: Herbiconiux aconitum (assembly GCF_024979235.1). Classification (NCBI taxonomy): domain Bacteria; kingdom Bacillati; phylum Actinomycetota; class Actinomycetes; order Micrococcales; family Microbacteriaceae; genus Herbiconiux; species Herbiconiux aconitum. The sequence continues at coordinate 181,242 of NZ_JANLCM010000002.1, read as the reverse complement.
ATGTCCCAGCCTTACGACCTCGCGATCCGCGCCTCGTCCGTTTTCACCGAAGGGCGGTGGCGCCCGGCCACCATCGCGGTGCGCGACGGTGTGGTGGCGGCGATCGCCGACGACGACGAAGAGGTGCCGGCGCACGCCGTGGTCACGCTTCCCGAAGGTCAGGTGCTGGTGCCGGGCATCGTCGACTCGCACGTGCACGTGAACGAGCCGGGTCGCACCGAGTGGGAGGGTTTCACGACGGCCACGCGCGCGGCGGCGGCCGGGGGCGTCACCACGATCGTCGACATGCCGTTGAACAGCATTCCGCCCACCACCACGGTCGCGGCGCTGGAGCTGAAGCGCGCGGCGGCGGGGCCGCAGGCAAGCGTGGATGTCGGATTCTGGGGTGGCGCCATCCCGTCGAGCCTCGGCTCGCTGGAGCCGCTCCGGGCGGCCGGCGTGTTCGGGTTCAAGGCCTTCCTCTCGCCCTCCGGGGTCGACGAGTTCCCGCACCTGTCGACCGCGCAGCTGCGCTCGGCGCTCTCGGAGGTCGCCGGGTTCGGCGGCCTGCTCATCGTGCACGCCGAAGACCCGTCGGTGCTCGATCGCTCGGGCAACGACGGTGGCGCCGACTACCGCGCGTTCGTGGCCTCGCGCCCCGAGCTCGCCGAGGAGGATGCGATCGCCCACGTCATCGAGGGGGTGCGGGCCACCGGGGCGCGCGCCCACATCCTGCACCTCTCGAGTGCGCGGGCGCTCGACGCCATCCGGGCGGCGAAGGCCGAGGGGCTGCCGATCACGGTCGAGACCTGCCCGCACTACCTCAGCTTCTCGGCCGAGCACATCCCCGACGGCGCCACCCAGTTCAAGTGCTGCCCGCCCATTCGCGACGAAGCGAACCGCGACCTGCTCTGGGAGGCGCTCCTCGACGGCACCATCGACCTCATCGCCTCCGACCACTCCCCCTCCACAGCCGAACTGAAGTTCGCCGGCGACGGTGACTTCCAGGAGGCCTGGGGCGGCATCTCGGGGCTGCAGGTGAGCTTCCCCGCCGTGTGGACGGCGGCGCGCGAGCGCGGCATCCCGCTCGATCGCGTGCTCGGATGGATGGCGGTGAACACGGCCGCCCTGCTCGGTCTGGGCGAGACGAAGGGTTCCATCGCCGTGGGTGCCGATGCCGATCTCGTGGCGTTCTCACCCGAGGAGGCGTTCGCGGTGCACGCGTCGGCGCTCGAGCACAAGAATGCGGTGTCGGCCTACGACGGGCGCACACTGCGCGGAGTCGTTCACACGACGTGGCTGGCCGGCGAAGTGGTGCACGTGCTCGATGACACCGAAGAGCGGATGCCGCGTGGCCGCCTTCTCGAGCGCCGTTCCACGCTCTGAGCCGCCACGTAAATTGATCGTTAATTCCTGCGGCCGGAGCGCGCATCCGCCGCTCGGCCCTGTCGCCGCAGGCCAGACTGGGAGCGCGCGGCCCCGCGAAGTCCCGCCGCGCAGGGAGTAGGAAAGCATGTCGATCGTTCTCGGCCCGCACCAGTACGGCAAAGCGGAGAACCGCATCGTGCGGATCTACCGCGATTCCCCGCGCCACGAGATCCATGACGTCAACGTCTCCACGGCGTTGCGGGGCGACTTCGATGCGGCGCACCTGCGCGGCGACCAGCGCACCGTGCTCCCCACCGACACCCAGAAGCAGACCGCCTACGCCTATGCGAAGGAGAAGGGTCTCGTCTCGATCGAGAGCTACGGCCTGGAGTTGGCGCGCCATTTCGTCGACGACGTGGAGCCGGTGTCGGGTGCCCGGATCGAGATCGAGGAGTACGCCTGGGAGCGCGTGCTCGTCGACGGGTCGGACCACGACCACACCTTCGTGCGCAAGGGTCAGGAGATCCGCACGGCCGCCGTCACCGTCGAGGGCACGGGCTCGGGGCAGCGGGAGTGGGTGATCGGCGGGTTCAAAGATCTGGTCATCCTGAAGACCACGGGGTCGGAGTTCCACGGGTTCCTCGAAGACGAGTACACGGTGCTCGAGCCGACCGCCGACCGCATCATGGCCACCTCGCTGGTGGCGCAGTGGCGGTTCACGACCACGGAGGTCGACTGGGAGGCCACCTACGCCGGCATCAAGCAGATCATGGTGTCGACCTTCGCCACCGTGCACTCGCTGGCGCTGCAGCAGACTCTCTACGAGATGGGCAAGGCGGTGCTGGAGGCCTACCCCTTCCTCGCCGAGATCCGGATGTCGGCGCCGAACAAGCACCATTTCCTCTACGACCTCTCGCCGTTCGGACTCGTCAATGACAACGAGGTCTTCAACGCCGACGACCGCCCCTACGGACTCATCCAGGCCTCGGTGCTGCGCGACGACGCTCCGGATGCGGGCTCGGCGTGGACGATCGCGGGCGGTTTCGCGTAGGCCGACGGCCCGTGCAACGCCACACGTGCACAGCCGGATAGCGACGCTCGACCCGGCTCAGCTCCCTCGATACGTCGAGTACGCGAACGGACTCAACAGCAACGGCACGTGATAGTGCGCCGCCGCGTCGGAGAGCTCGAAGATGATCTGCACCTCCGGATAGAAGGCGCGCACTTCCTGCTCGGCGAAGTAGACCGCCGTGTTGAAGGTCACGCGATAGCGGCCGACCGGCAGCGCGACCGGGCCGAGCGCGTTCGCGCGGCCATCGGCATCCGTCTCGGCCGATCCGATCATCACCCAATTGCCCACGTCGTCGTGCTCGAGGATGACGGGCACACCGCCCGCCGGACGGCCGATGGTGGAGTCGAGCACATGGGTGGTGACGTGACTGCGTTCGGTGTCGTTCGCGGTGCTCATGATGCTCCTGTCGATGTGGGTGTCGCTGGAACGGATGCCGGATGGACGGGATGTCGGATGCTCGCAGCGGCCTCGGAGCCCCCGCGCACGGTGGACTCAGTGCGGATACAGCGACTGCAGCCGCAGCATCGTGATGCCGTGGAGTTCGGACGCGACCGTCGCCGCCTCGGCCGCGTCGTCGAGCCGGAGGCGTCGGGTGAGCTCAGCGAGGATCTCGGCCCGCGAGCGCCCAGCAGCCCGGATGAGGAAGACCCGATCGAACCGCGCCTCGTACTCCGCATTCCCGGCAGCGATCGCGTCGACGAGGTCGGCGTCGGATGCCTCGGCCGCCGCCTGCTCGCCCCGGCTGAACTGCTGCGCCCGGCCTTCGCCCTGCGCACGCTCGCCGATACGCGGATGGTGCGCGAGGGCTTCGTCGACCTCCGCCGGTGTGAGGGAGGCCGCCACCCGATCCGCCGTCGCGAGCAGATCGTCCGACGTCGCGTAGGGAGCGCCGGCGACGACCTCCTCGACGAAGCGGTGCACACCGAGGCACGAATGCAGGGCCTCGCGCAGCTCGGCAGAATCGATGACGGCAGCGGAGGAGTCGGCCATGCCTCCAGCTTACGATGAGGGCATGAGCGCCTCTGCCCGTGCCGCGAGCCGGCCCACGCCGCCGGGCGCCGTGGGCATCCTGCTCGCCGCGGGTGAAGGTCGGCGGATGGGCCGGCCGAAGGCACTCGTCGTGGGCGACGACGGCGAGCCCTGGCTGGTGCGCGGCGTGCGCGTGCTGCGGGAGAGCGGATGCGCCCACGTCATCGTCGTGCTCGGCGCCGAGGCGGCCCGCGTCCGCGCCCTCCTCGCGGGCGACCCCGCGGTGAGAGTCGTGGAAGCGGCCGGCTGGCAGGAGGGGATCGGCGCGTCCCTCCGCGCCGGTCTCGCCGAGGTCGACCATCCCACGTACGCCGTGATCACGCTCGTCGACCTACCCGAGCTGCGGCCCGAGGCGATCCGGAGGGTAGCCGCTAGGGCCACGGAGACCACCCTGCGGCAGGCGTTCTACGCGGGCCGCCCCGGGCATCCGGTGGTCATCGGCGCAGCCCATTTCGCCCCTCTCGGGGAGACCTTGCACGGCGACATCGGGGCCCGCCCCTACCTGCGAACCCACGACGCGGAGGCCGTCGACTGCACCGACCTGGGCGGCGGAGACGACGTCGACGCGCCGCCCCTCCACGCACGCTGACACTCGCCCGCGATTTCTCCGGGAATCGCGAAACGTCCGTGCCGACAGGCGTTGAATTGTCGCATGACAGCTACAGGACTCACCACGATCGGATTCATCGGAGCCGGCCACATCGGCAGCCAGCTCGCCCGCCTCGCCGTGGCGCACGGCTATTCGGTCGTGCTCAGCAACTCGCGCGGTCCGGAGACCCTCGCCGAGCTCGTCGAAGAGCTCGGCCCACAGGCGTCCGCCGCGACGTCGCAGCAGGCCGCCACCGCGGGTGACCTCGTCGTCGTGACGATGCCGTTCAAGAACTACCTCGACGTGCCGGCCGCCCCTCTGGCGGGCAAGGTCGTTCTCGACACGAACAACTACTACTGGGAACGCGACGGCCGCATCACGCCCCTCGAAGAGAAGACCTCGACGGTGTCGGGGCTCCTGCAGGCCCACCTGCCCGGAGCGAAGGTCGTGAAGGCGGTGAACAACATCATGGCCGCCGAACTCACCGCCGACGGCACCCCGGCCGGCACGCCGAACCGCCGCGCGCTCCCGATCGCGAGCGATGACGCCGACGCGAAGAGCACCGTCGCCGCCCTCCTCGACGAATTCGGCTTCGACACGGTCGATGCAGGACCCCTCTCCGAGAGCTGGCGCTTCGACCGCGACACCCCCGCCTACGTCACGCGGATGACGGCATCCGAGGCCCGCGAGAAGCTCGCCGAAGCGGTGCGTTAGCCGTTAGCCCTCCAGCTCTCCCAGCCCGTCGTAGAGTCCGTTGATGGCGGCGATGCGAGTGCGGCTCTCGCGGGTGCGCGCGCCCAGCGTGTTGCTCGCGAGCACGTTCACGAGGCTCATCGCGCTCGCGTAACTGTCGAGGGCGGAGACGCTGTCGATCGGGCATTCGATCCACACCGCGGCGAACTCCGCATACCGACGAGCAGAGGCGTCGCCGATCAAGATCACGGGCACACCTCGTGCCGCGACGGCCGCGATGAGCGCGCCGAAACCGGCGGGGCGGCGTCGGAATCCGAAGAGCACGACCGCATCCCGCGCATCCCGCTCGGCGAACTCCTCGGCGAGGGTCTGACCGGGCTGCGGGGCGAGGTGTACGCCGGCGCGCGCCTGGGCGAGCTGTTCGCGCAGGTGGAGGGCGAGCGCGTAGCTGTTGCGGAGCCCCACCACGGTCACCGAGCGACTGCGCACAAGGAGCGAGGTGGTCTGCTCGAGGCGCTCCGGGCCGAGGGCGTCGAGGCAGCGCCGCAGGTTCTCCACCTCGCGCACCAGATGGGCCGACAGGTCGGCGGATGCGCCGGGTGCGATCCCGCCCACCGGCACGCCCGATGACCGCAGCGACCGCGCGTGCTCCCGCACCTCCTGCGCGTTCTCGAAACCGAGTCGCCGGAACAGCCGTGACACCGTCGCTTTCGACACTCCGCTGCGCTGTGCCAGTTCGGTGCCGGAGTAAACGGCGAGATCGCTGAGGTGATCGAGGATGAAGTCGGCCGCCCGCTGCTCCTGCGGCGACAGCTCGCCGTAGGAGCGGTCGATCCGCTGCCCGATGTGCATGATCTCGGTGGTCATGGGGTCAGACCCCGTCCGGAGAAGGAGCGGATGTGGCCGTTGCCGTCGCGTCCGCCGCATCAGCCAGTGCCAGCACGGCCCGCTCGAACGCATCGATCGTTGCGGCCACGTCGTCTTCGGTCACGTGCTCGGCGGGGTTGTGACTCACGCCGCCCTCGCAGCGCACGAAGAGCATCCCGATCTCCGTGATCTCGGCGACGGCCATCGCGTCGTGCCCGGCCTTCGAGAACAACGACATCGGTCGCTGATCTCCGGTCGAGCGGATGCCTTCGCCGATCGCTCCGCGCAGCCGGGCGCTGCAGACGGCGGCCGGTGCGGAATGGGTCTCGACGCTCTCCCACTGCAACTGACGCCGGCGGCAGATGTCGGAGAGCGTGTCCTGGATGACGGTCCAGATGCGATCGCGCTCACTGTCGTATTCGCCGCGCAGGTCGAGACTGAACTCGACCTTGCCCGGGATGACGTTCACCGCATCCGGGAACACCGCGAGGTGACCGACGGTCGCGATGAGTTGCGCCGATCGGGCGATGCGCTCGATCTCGACGATCGCATCCGCCGCCCCCGCGAGGGCGTCGCGGCGACGTTCGTAGGGAGTGCCGGAGTGGCCCGCCTTGCCGATCACGGTCACCAGGAAGCGTCGTGCGCCGGCGATCGAGGAGACGATGCCGAGCGCCTTGTGCTCGTCTTCGAGGGAGGGACCCTGTTCGATGTGCGCCTCGAGGTAGCCCACCAACTCCTCGGGCCGACGGGCGGCCTCGCCGATGCGTGCCGGGTCGAGGCCCCAGGCGGTGAAGGCGTCGCGGAGAGTGACTCCGTCTTCGCCTTGGAGCTCCCACCAGGCGTCGTCCCAGGTGCCGGCGAGCGCGCGACTACCGAGCAGGGCGCGGCCGAAGCGGGTGCCTTCTTCGTCGGCGAAGGCCACGACCTCGAGCGCGAAGGGCAGCCGGCGACCGGATGCCTGGATGCGCTGCACCACCGCGATGGCCGTCAGCACCCCGAGGATGCCGTCGTACCGCCCCGCCGAGGGCACCGTGTCGAGGTGGCTGCCGAGCAGCAGCGCCGGGAACCCCGGTACCGCGCCCTCGAGGCGACCGCACTGGTTGCCCGCGGCGTCCTGCCAGGTGGACATTCCCGCCTCGGTCATCCACTGGGCGGCGAGGGCGTTGACCTCGGCGTGCTCCTTCGAGAGGTAGACGCGCTCGATCAGGCCGTCGGGGAGCGAGGAGTGGGTGGCGAGGATGTCGCAGCGTGCAAGGATGCTGGACGCGTCGGTCATTTCGCGTCCTCGTACACGTCGTAGGCGGCACCGACGCCACCACCGCCGACCACGGCGGCGCCGTGACGACGGAGCACCTGCTCGAGGGAGGCCAGGGTCGTGAGCACGGCGTCTTTGCGGGCGTTGTAGCCCATGGTGCCGATGCGCCAGACCTTGCCGTGCAGCGGGCCGAACGAGGTACCGATCTCGATGCCGAAGTCTTCCAGCAGCTCGCCGCGCACGGCGTCGCCGTTCACCGCATCCGGAATCCGCACCGCCACCACATTGTTCATCTTCACGGCGAGATCGCCGAACACCTCGAGCCCCAGGCCCTGCACCCCGGCGAGCATGGCTGCGCCGTGCAGCCGGTGCCGCTCCACCGCGGCGTCGAGACCCTCCTCCACGAGCAGGCGCGCGCATTCCCGCGCCCCGTAGAGCATCGTGGTGGCCTCGGTGTGGTGGTTGAGGCGCTTCTCGCCCCAGTAGTCGAAGATCATGGCGAGATCGAAATAATTCGACCGGATGCGTGTGGTCGCGATCTCGGCGTCGCTCCCCGCGATGCCCGCTTCGATGCTCTTGCGGCCGTTGATCACGTCGACCGCCTTCGCCGAGAAGGTGGCGGGCGCCGACCCCGACGGGCCGCCGAGGCACTTCTGGAGGCCGGCGGTCACGGCGTCCAGACCCAGCGCATCCGTCGCGAACGCGTTGCCGCCGAGGGATGCCGTGACATCGGTGTAGAACAAGACGCCGTGCTTGTCGCAGATCGCGCCGAGCCCCTCGAGCGGCTGCGCGACCGTGGTGCTCGTGTCGCCGTGCACGACCGCGAGCAGCTTCGGCCGGGTCTCGACGATCGCCGCCTCGATCTCGGCGTCGGTGAACACCGTGCCCCACTCGCGTTCGATCACGTGCACCTCGGCGCCCGCCCGCTCGGCGATCTCCCGCAGCAGATGCCCGAAACGGCCGAAGACCGGCACCAGAACGCGGTCGCCGGGCGCGACGAGCGACACGATGGCAGCCTCGATGCCGGCGCGCGAGGTTCCGTCGATGAGCAGCGTCTGCTCGTTGCGCGTCTGGAACACCTCGCGGTAGAGCGCCATGGTCTCGTTCATGTACGCCGTCATCGCCGGATCGTATTGGCCCACCAGCTGCGCCGACATCGCCCGCAGCACCCGCGGATCGGCGTTGATCGGGCCCGGACCCATGAGCAGACGCGGCGGCGGATTGATCGGCTGGCTGGAAATGGCTGCTCCTCGGCGGGTGATGGCATGGTGGGCGAAATACCTGTTTCTCAACCGCCAGTCTACGAAACGAACGTTTCAGTCGTGTTTCGTGGTAACCCCGTGTCGAAACGACGGAGAATTCGGCCCCGACGACGAATCGACGGAGCCTCAGCCCGAATATCGTGCACAACTCCGTCGTTTCGAACGTGAGCGTGCGGCGGGAGGGTGTGGCGGGGGCGCTACGCCGGCGGCTCATCGGCGCCGGCCAGCACCTCGGCCACGCCCGCCGCGAGGTCGAGCAGCGCCAGGTCAGCCCCCCGCGCGCCCACGAAGCAGAGGCCGACGGGCGCGGAGCCGCCCGGAGCCGGCACCCGCAGCAGCGGCGCCGAGACCGCCGGGTACCCGCCGGTGCCCGCGACGGCGGTCATCCGCAGCGTCGCCGCCCGAGCAGCAGCGATCGCCTCGGCCGGCGCGTCGAGTGCCGGGGCCGACGACGACGCCGACGGCAGCAGCAGGATGCGCCCACCCAGCACCGCGTCGAACCGGGCCCGGGCGTCGGCGAGCTGCGCACGCGCATCCGTCTCCTCCTCGGCCGTGATGCGGGAGGCGATGTCGAAGCGTTCGGCGATGTCGACGCCGAGCACACCCGGATGCCCCGCGACCCACGCCCCGTGCACCCGCCACGCTTCGGCGGCCTGCACCGTGCGGAAGGCTGCGAACACCGCATCGAGGTCGCCCAGGTCGACGCTTTCGACGTCACCGAACACCGGATGCTCGACCGCCGCTCCGAACGCCGCCTGCACGTCGTGCGCGCAGCTCGACACGAGATCGGCCGACACGACATACCGCGGTTCGAGCGCGCTCGGCGCGCCGGCCCCGGGATGCGCGACCACGTCGCCGTCGCTGCCGCCGGTGACCCAACCCGCACTGCCCGCGCCGCCGCCTGGACGACCCGCGTCGCCCGCGCCGCCGCCCACCCGCGTCGGGCCGGGCGCCCGCGCGAACGTGGCGGCTGCTGCGGCGCGAAGCGTCTCCGGCGAGCGCGTGAGCCAACCCACCGTGTCGAACGACGGCGCCAGCGGCAGCAGCCCGCGCGTGCTCACCGACCCGTGCGTGGTGCGGAGGCCCCAGAGCCCTTGATACGACGCCGGAACCCGGATCGACCCGGCGGTGTCCGTCGCCAATCCGATCGCCGCTTGCCCGAGCGCGACGGCCGCGGCCGGACCACTCGACGACCCACCCGGAATCGCCCCCGGCACGGCCGGGTTCGGCGGGGTGCCGTAGTGCACGTTGCGCCCGGCGATGCTGTAGGCGAACTCGTCGGTCTGCGCGATCCCCTGCACGGCGGCCCCGGCGGCCCGCAGCGCGGCGACCGCGTCGGCATCGGCGCGAGCGGGCCGCGCCTCGGCCAAGAACTGGGGAACCCCAGCCCCAACCGCGAACCCCGCCACATCGTAGAGATCCTTTACGGCCACGCTCATTCCTGTGAGCGTCCCGTCACCCGATCGGGCGGGCGCGAGCGGCGCCCCCGCCACCCGCCAGACGGCGCCGTTGACAGCGGGTGGGGCTCCCGTGACGTGCGCGGCCGCGATCACCCAGCCCGCGGCATCCGCCCGCCGCCACAGCTGGGTCTGCAGCCCGGTGCCGCCCTTCGCGAACGCGCTGACCGACACCACGAGAACGGATGCCGCGTCGAGCACCCGCAGGTGCACCTCCACGATCGTGCGCGGCGGCACTCCCCCACGCAGCCCGCGGAACGCGCTGATCCGATCGTGCCCCACGAGCAGCCCGGAGGCATCCCCGCGCAGCGTTGCAGGCCCGGGCGCGAAGGACCGATCGAGCGCATCCAGATCGTTCGCCATCAGCGCCGCCTCGTAGGCGCGGAATGCGGAGAGCAACGACGAGAGCGAAGCCGGCGACAGGATGCCCGCCCCGTCGAGCGAGGTCACCCCGGCGGGAAGCGCCTCAGCGGAGGCAGCCGCACCGGCTCCGGCGGCCAGCCCGCCCTCAGCGGCCGGCCGGTCCTCAGCCACGAGCAGCTCCGCCCGCCTCCGCGTGCCGCCCCGGCGCGTGGGCCACGCCCGCGAAGTCGGCCACCCGGATGCGCGCGTGCACACCCTTCACGATGTCGACCACCTGTGAGATGTCGAAGTCGGTCGCCGCACTGAGATAGGCGTACGCCAGCGTGCGATCCATCCCCCACCGCGCCTCGAGCAACCCCAGTGCCGCGCGCACACAGTTCTGCACGGCAACATCGAGATCGCGGTCCATCCCCGTCGGCACCAGGAATTCGCTCGTCTCGGCGAGCGGACCGGCCAGGTCGCCGAAGTTCGCGAGCGCATCCGATCGGTCGACGAGATCGAACCGCACGGTCACGCGCAGCGACGCCTCCATCGCGGTGAGCGCGACCTCGCCGTCGCCCTGCGCGAAGTGCGGATCACCGACATACGCGAGCGCGCCGGGCACCTGCACCGGAAGGTACAGCGACGACCCGACGGTGAGCAGATTGATGTCGATGTTGCCGCCGTGCGGCCCGGGCGGCACGGAATGGGGCCGCTCGGAACCCGAGACGGCCACGCCCATGATGCCGAGGAACGGACTCAGCGGAAAGCGCACCGACCGCTCCCCGCCCGGCACGAGCGGCAGGGTTCCGAACCGGGCGCCGCTCAGCGCATCCTGCACCTCGGCGAAGATGCTCACGTCCGCCGGCCCGAGCGGCATCTCGCCCACCAAGGCGCCCTTGCCGTGCCGATTCGAGATGACCCCGTAGGGCACGCGCGGCGTGGTGTCGAGCACGGTCATCTTCAGCAGGTCGCCGGGCCGGGCGCCCCGCACCGCGATCGGGCCGGTCACGACGTGCGGGCCGTCGGCCGAGCTGCGCGGGTAGTCGGAGGCGGCGAGTGCGATGGCGTCTTCGAGCACGAAATCGCGTGTCACTCCGTGCGAGCCGAAAAAGGCCACCGGATCGCGCCCCTGATCCTCGAGCAGGCCCTCGTGGCTGATGGTGTCGATCGTGACATCCGTTCCCGGATCGATCTCCAGCACCGGACGGTCGGTGGCGCAGGGCAGGCGCCCCCAGAGCACGTTGTGACGGCTGGCCGCGAGGTATTCCGTGGCGCGGATCTCCCCCGCGCCGGGTTGCAAGGCGGCCAGCATCGACATGTCGTTTCCGTTCTCGTCCGAGCGCCCAGGCGAATCCGACTCACCGGCGATCATCCCGACAGTATCGTCCGTTTGCACCGCGACGGATGCACGGGCTACCGTTCAAGGCATTGTTTGCACGGCTGAAACCGGTGTTCACACACACGAAACGTGCACGATCATCACCCGAATCACCTCACCGACAGGACGACCGTGCTTCAGAGACTCCGCGCCAAACGCGACGACCTCCACCTCGCGCTGATGCTCGCGCTCACCTTCTCGACCGGCATCGTGGATGCGGTCGGCTACCTCGGACTCGACAAGGTGTTCGCCGGCAACATGACCGGCAACGTCGTCATCCTGGGCATGGCACTCGCCGGCGCGGAGGGCCTGCCGTGGATCGGGCCGCTGCTGGCCCTGTTCGCGTTCATGGGCGGCGCCGTCGTGGGTGGCCGGGTGCTCCGGCCCGTCAAAGCCGGCTGGACGACCCGCACCACCACCACCTTCACGGTCGTCGGGGCGATCATGGCCGGGCTCGCCATCGCGCTTTTCGTGCTGAACGGCAAGCCTCCGCAGCCGTGGGAGCTGCTCATCACGGTCTTCCTCGCCGGAGCCATGGGCCTGCAGGCGGCGACAGCGCGCCACATCGCCGTGAAGGATGTCACGACCGTCGTCGTCACCTCCACCATCACCGGATTCGCCGCCGATTCCCGCCTCGCCGGCGGCAAGGGCCAGCCCTGGTTCCGCCGCGCGGCGGCGATCGTGCTCATCGCGGCCGGCGCCGGCGTAGGCGCGCTGCTCCTCAACCTGCACATCGGTTGGGGTGTCGCGGCTGCCGCCATCGTCACCCTTCTCGCCGCCTTCCTCGGCCACCTCGCGGCCCACACGAAGCACACGCCTCCCGCCCCTCTGGACTAGTTCCCACCCCCACTCGTCCCAAAGTGGGCAGTTTTCCCGGATTTAGGCCCCTTAGGGACGAGTGAGCGCGGGCTCAGCGTCGCGAGGACTTCGCGAGGGCGAGATAGTGGGCGCGTTGGGGCGCGGGGAGCTTTTCGAGAGCGGCGCGGAGGGTCGGGCGGGGCATGGTGGCCGCGTGCTCGTCGAGGAACTCGATCAACCCCGGGCCCCCGGCCGTGCGCACCACCCAGCCGACCGCCTTCTGCACCACGTCTGCGGGGTCGTCGACGAGCATCCTCGCCAGCCGGAAGGAGTCGGAGGCGTCGCCCCGCGACACGAAGGCGAAGGTCGCGATGAGGGCGGTGCGACGCCGGATCGGATGCGCCGAACGCGCCAGCTCGTCGAGAACGTCGCGCGGATGGTCGACCAGGTAGTCACCCACGACATGGATGGCGCTGCGGTCGACGAGATCCCAGGTATCGATGCGGTCGTGTCGGCGGAGGTACAGCGAGAACAGCTCTTGCCGCCGCTCGGGAGTCGTGGCCCTGGCTCTCGATTGGAAGTCCATCACGCTCACCGCACCCACCCGCGCCTCGTGCACCGAGCTCTCGAGCAGTTCCTCCACCTCGGCGAGCGGCATGGCCGCGCGCTCCTTGGCCATCGCGAAGACCTCGCCCATCCGCACCCCGATGAACACGTCGTCGCCACGCTCGGCCAGCGGGAAGTACCGCTCGTACTTCGCCAGCTCCGCATCCGACCGCCGAGCGTCGAGTTCTGTGAGGAAGGCCGCGGCGGTGAGCTCCATGGCCTCAGCCTAGGTTCGGGCGGCGCGGGCGCGGTAGGGGCGCTGATCGCGGGGGCAGAAATACGAGGAGCGGTTCATGAACTGCTCACGCACGATCGGCGTTCCGCAGCGGAAGCACGGCTGACCCTCCCGCCCGTAGGCGGTGAGGCTGTGCGCGAAGTACCCCGAGACACCGTTCACGTTGACGTATTGCGCGTCGAAACTCGTGCCGCCCTCGGCCAGCGCCTTTTCGAGCACGATCCGCACCTCGGCGAGCAGCTCGCGAGCGCGCGGTCGCGACAGCTTGTCCGACGGGTACTCATAGTGCAGCCGCGCCGCCCAGAGCGACTCGTCGGCGTAGATGTTGCCCACACCACTGATCAGGGTCTGATCGAGCAGGGCCCGTTTGATGCCGGTCTTCTTGCGCGCGAGCGCTGCGAAGAACGCCGCATCGTCGAAAGCCGGATCGAGCGGATCGCGCGCGATGTGCGCGACCTGCGCGGGAACGGATGCGCGCCACGCGTGCTCCTCAGCGGGGTCGCCGGCGGGCTCCAGACCGAGCTGCGCCGCGAACCCGAAGTATCCGCCGTCGCGCCCGTCGGGGGTGGGGAGCAGCCGGTCGACCGCCATCGAGCCGAAGATGCGCTGGTCGACGAAGTTCACCCAGAACTCGCCGCGCTCCGGATGCTCGATGTGCAGCCGGATGCGCAGCAGCCCCTCCTCCTCGACCCCCGGTGTGCGCAGCAGCACCTGCCCGCTCATGCCGAGGTGCGTGACGAGGGCCTGCGAAGCCGCCCCGTCGCGATCCGACAGCGGGAACCACAGGAACTTGCCCCGCCTGGCGGCCGCGAGCATTCGCCGCCCCTCCAGCAACGCGTCGAAGGGGCCCTCGAGGGGGCTGTGCCGCTTGAGCGAGCGCTGATCGAACACCTCGACCGCCGTGATCACCGCACCGGTGACGGCGGGTTCGAGCCCGGCTCGCACGACCTCGACTTCGGGCAGCTCGGGCACGGGTGTCTCCTAGGCCTGATCCGTATTCACGGATGCGCTGAGCAGCGGGAAGGCGGCGGCTGCGGCCACCGATTCGGCCTGCTTCTTGCTCGAGCCGGTGCCGGTCGCTTCAACGGGTGACGGCCCGCCGATCGTCACCGTCGCGACGAAGGTCTTCTGGTGATCGGGTCCGCTCTCCTCGAGAACGTAGACCGGAACGTCGAAACCGAGCCGGTTGGCGCGTTCCTGCAAGGAAGTCTTCGGGTCCATGGACACCCCGAACCGCAGGGGATCGTTGGCCAGGGGGGCGACGAGCCGCAGCACCAGCGCAGTCGCGACATCCGGCCCCTGATCGAGATAGGTGGCTCCAATGATGGCCTCGACGGTGTCGGCGAGGATCGACGCCTTGTCGCGCCCGCCGGTGAGTTCTTCACCCCGGCCGAGCTTGATGTACTCCCCCAGCCCGATGGACCGGGCGATCTCGGCCAGGGCCACCGTGCTCACCAGGGAGGCCCGCCGCTTCGCGAGTTCCCCTTCGTCGAGGTCGGTGAAGGTGGTGTAGAGCATCACCGTGACGGCCTGCCCGAGAATCGAGTCGCCGAGGAACTCGAGGCGCTCGTTCGTGGGGATGCCGCCGTGCTCGTAGGAGAAGGAGCGGTGGGTCAGCGCGAGATCGAGCAGCGCCGAATCGAGATCGATCTGCAGGGTCGCCAAAAGGTGCGACCCGCTCTCCTCGATTTCAGAAGACACCGATCGCACCTTTCAGGAATTGCTAAACGTCGGCGACCTTGCGGCCCTTGTACTCCATGAACAGCGGAGTGCCGGCGGAGTCTTCGACAACCTTCGCGCGGTGCGGGAGGCTGTAGGTCGTCTTGCCGTTCTCGACGGTCTTGACGAGCGTGGGGACCTCGGCCTTCCACTGCGAACGACGCGCGTGCGTGTTGGAACGTGACTGCTTCCGCTTCGGAACCGCCATGGCTATCTCTCTTCTTCTCAGTCGGCGTCGTGCTGCTCGCACGGCTCCGGTCGTCTAGATCGGGCGACTATTTTGTGTCGGGATCTGTGTCTCGGGAAGCTGCCAGGCCGGCCAGCGCCGACCATCGCGGGTCGATCACCTCGGGCACAGGGGCCGCTGCATGATCGGCCAGTCGCTCGCCCGTCACCGGGTCGAGGCCTGGGCAATCCGGCGTGCAAACCGGCTGGAACGGTAGTGCCAGCACCACCGAGTCCCTGATCAGAGGTTCGAGATCGACATGGTCGTCGTGAACCCCGTAATCAAAAGCTTCGTCAGAAGAATACGCGAAAAGCTCCTGGAATTCGACTTCGACGGGCTGACGGATGTCGCGGAGGCATCTTCCGCACTGCCCGGCCGCCTCGGAGGTGACCTCCGCGCTGACCAGGATGCCTTCGTGCACCGACTCCAGACGGACGTCGACGTGCAGGGTTTCGCCGGTCTCGACGGAGATGAGGCCTTCGCCCAGCTTCTCTTTGAGGGGGATGTCGAGCGTGTGCTCTCTCATCTCGCCGGGCTTATGGATGAGGTCGCGCACGTTGACCGTATAAGGGGTCTTCTTGAATGTGCTCACCGAGAGATTCTACCGTCGATCAGGCCCGACTCAGCCGTTGCCCAGCTCAGGCGGCGCGGGGCGGGTTGCGGTGGATGTTCGCGGCCACCACCGCATCCGCTTCGGCACGGAGCGCATCGACGACCGTGCGCACGGCGAGCCGCTCGGCACGGTCGGGGCGCATCAGCGCGAAGATGTGGCGTTCGGCCACGACACCGCGCAGGTTCTTCAGCACGATCTCGCTGCGATAGGCGCCGCCGGCCGTGTAGCAGGGCAGGATGGCGATGCCGAGCCCTGCGGCCACGAAGGCCTCGGTCACGCGCGTGTCGCCGAAGCGCTGCACCACGTTCATCGGCGAGCCGGCCGCGGCCGAGATGTCGTGGATGGTGCGCTCGAAGGGATAGCCCCAGGGCACGCCGATCCAGCGCTCCCCGATCAGGTCTTCGGGGTCGAGGAGTTCTTTCGACGCGAGCGGATGCCCGGGCGGCAGCGCGATGTCGAGCGGCTCGGTCATCAGCTTCACCGCCGCGACGTCGGTGGTGGGCCAGTTCGTCGCCGCCGATGATGCGGTGTGCGCGAGCACGATGTCGAAGTCGGCCGTGAGGGCCGGGAAATCGTCGCTCTCGGGGTCGCGGTCGGAGCAGTGCAGGGTGAGTCCGCCGACGGCGTCGAGTCGGTTCACGACGCCGGGGAGCAGCATCTGGCCGCCGGTCGGGAAGGTAGCGAGCGACACCTCGCCCGTGGGGTCGTTGCGGAACTCGTCCCAAAGCGCCGTCGCCTGTTCGATCGCCACGGCGACGTCGGTGGCGCTACGGGCCAGCGCGCGGCCGGCATCCGTCAGCACGATGCCGCGGCCGGCCTTCTCGGTGAGCGGCAGGCCCGCCTCCCGTTCGAGGATGCGGAGCTGCTGTGACACCGCGGAGGGCGTGCGATGCGTCGCGCGGGCGACCTCGGTGATGCTGCCTCGCTCGGCGAGCTCCCGCAGCAGTTCGAGGCGACGCACATCCATGTAGGGACTCTACATGGTTGCCGCCGCAACGAATCGCCCGCCTGAACCGCCGACCTGAACCGCCGACGGCGATGCGTCAGTCGACCTCGCCGATGGCCGCGAAGGCCTCGTCGTAGATCGTCAGCGCCCGCTCGACCTCGGCATCGGTGACGACGCACGGCGGCACCACGTGCAGCCGGTTGTCGGCCGTGAAAGGCAGCAGCCCGCGCGCGAGCAAGGCGGCCTTCAGCGCGCCCACTCCCCCGGGCGACAGCGGCGCGCGGGTCGAGGGGGCGCTCACCAGGTCGAGGGCCCAGAACACTCCCAAGCCCCGCACTTCGCCGATGATCGGATACTTCTCGGCCAGTGCCGCGAGCCCGGGAGCGAGCAGGTCGCGCCCGATGTGCGCGGCGTTGGTCACGATGCCTTCGTCTTCCATCGCGTCGAGCGTGCCCACGATCGAGGCCATGGCGAGCGGATGCCCGGAGTAGGTCAGGCCGCCGGGAAAGACGTTGTCGTCGAAGATGTCGGCGATGGACGGTGAGATGATCACGCCGCCGGCCGGCACGTACCCCGAGTTCACGCCCTTGGCGAAGCTGATGAGATCGGGCTCCACGAGCCCGCCCTCCTGCTCGGCCAGCGCCTGGAACGCGAACCACGACCCGGTGCGCCCGAAGCCCGCCATCACCTCGTCGAAGATCAGCACGATGCCGTACTTGTCGGCCAGAGCCCGCACCCCGGCGAGATACCCGGGAGGCGGCACCAGCACACCGGCCGTGCCGGGAATGGTCTCGATCAGAATCGCGGCGATCGACGTCGACCCCTCCGACTGGATGACCCGCTCGAGGTGCTGCAGCGCCCGCTCCGACTCCTGTTCGGGCGACGTCGCCCAGAACTCCGACCGATACGCGAACGGCCCGAAGAAGTGCACGTGCCCCCGAGCGAACTCGTTCGGCACCCGCCGCCAGTCGCCCGTGGCGACCACCGCCGCGCCCGTGTTCCCGTGGTACGACCGGTAGTGCGACAGCACCTTGTCGCGCCCCGTGTACAGCCGAGCCATCCGGATGGCGTTCTCGTTCGCATCCGCCCCACCGTTGGTGAAGAACACTTTGCTGAACGAGTTCCCCGCCCGGGCCAGAATCCGCTGAGCAGCCTTCCCCCGAGTCAGGTTGGCATGCGCCGGAGCCACGGTGGTGAGGATGTCGGCCTGCTCCTTGATGGCGCTGACCACAGCCGGATGCTGATGTCCGATGTTCGTGTTAACGAGCTGCGAAGAAAAGTCGAGGAACTCGTTCCCTTCGAAGTCCCACACCGTCGACCCGGCCCCGCCGGCGATGACCATCGGCTTCAGGGTCGCCTGAGCCGACCAGGAGTGGAACACGTAGGCCCGATCAAGCTCAAGAGCGAGCACGCCGTCGTCAGGATCAAGAGTCATTGCAATGCCTGTTTCTGTATCTCGTTCTGTGTATCTGGTAGTCGATCCGGGGGGTGGTCTTCGCCCTCCGCCGCCTTTGAGCTCCGCTCAACCCCTAGGCGGAGGGTGAAGACCACCCCCCGGATCGACGGGAGGCGACCCTACTGGCCACCCTCCTTGAGCGTCACCGTGATCGGCGCGAAGTCCGCTCCGTTCACATCCACACCTTCATCCTTCAACTCCGAGAGCGCCTTCTCCACGTACTCGTTCGAGAACGCCGTCTCGGGCGGGTCGGAGGTGATGATGGTCGCGCCCGTCTCGTTCTCGGTGCCCTTGGCGATGGAGACCGTCTGGTCCCACTCGTCCTGGTTGATCATGCCGACGCCGTTCTCGGAGGGCCAGATCAGTTTGTTGACCTCGTTGGTCATCCAGAGCTGGTGGCTCTCGCCGAGCTGCGAGCCTGAGGCGGTCACGATCGTCGCGGCCTCTTCGGGATTGTCGCGCGCGTAGGCCCAGCCCTTGATGGAGGCCTTGATGAACTTCACGGCGGTGTCGGCGTAGTCGGCGTCGTCAGCGAGGCGATCCGAGTCGGCCCAGATCGCATCCTGGAGCATCGCGGTGCCTTCGTCGTTCCAGTTGATGACGTTCAGCTCCTCGGGGGTGAAGAGCTCGCCGGTGGCCGGGTTGACCGTCTCCAGCACCTGCGCGTATTCGTTGTAGGTCATGGCCTGGGCGGCCTGGATGTCGCCGGCGAGGAAGCCGTTCATGTCGAAGGCCTGCTGCACGAGCGAGATGTCACCCACGTTCACGTCGGCCTTCTGCATGCCGGCGAAGAGCTCCCACTCGTTGCCGTAGCCCCAACTGCCGACGGTCTTGCCCTTGAGGTCGGCCGGGGTGGTGATGTTCGCATCCTTCATCGAGATCTGCGTGGTGCCGCTTCGCTCGAAGATCTGCGCGATGTCGGTGACGGCGGCGCCCTGCTCGATCGAGCCCAGCACCTTCGGCACCCAGGAGATCGCGAAGTCGGCGTCGCCGCCCGTGAGCACGTCGATAGGAACGATGTCGGCCGCGCCCTCGAGGATCGAGACGTCGAGGCCTTCGTCTTCGTAGAAGCCCTGGTCGAGGGCAGCGTAGTAGCCCGCGAACTGGGCCTGCGAATACCACTGCAGCTGCAGGCTGACCGGGGTCAGGTCACCGGACTCGGTCGAGTCGACCGAGTCGCTGGTTCCGCCGCTCGAACAGCCCGCGAGCGCGAGCGCGGTGACGGCGAGGGCGCCGACGCCGCTGATGAGACGGGTGCTGTGTTTCATGATTGCTCCTCCTTCTGGGTGATGCCGGATGGTGCAGATCTAGGTGTTCGGGCTGTAGTGCCGCGTCGCGATCTTCTCGATGGCGAGGGTGACGCAGTAGAACACGAGCCCGACGATGATGGCGCCGAGCACGTAGGCCCAGGCGAGGCTGTAGTTGGAGCCGCTTGCAGCGGAGGTGATCGATTTGCCGAGTCCGCCGATGGGGCCGCCGAAGTACTCGGCGATGAGGGCGGAGATCACGGCGAGGCTCGACGCGATGCGCAGCCCGGTGAAGATGAACGGCAGTGCGCCGGGAACCGTCACCGTGCGCGTCGTCTGCCATGCGGATGCCGCGTAGACCCGCATCAGGTCGCGGTGCACGGGGCGCACCTGCCGCAGACCCCGCAGCGTGTTGATGTACACCGGGATGAACACCGCGATCGCCGCCACCAGCTGCCGGCCGGTCTCGGCGGCGGCACCGAACATCGTGTAGAGCACCGGAGCCAGGGCCACGATCGGCACCACGGCGATGGCGGCGACCACCGCGGCGCTCAACTCGTCGATCACCCGCACGAGGGCGGCGACGATGGCGAACAGGATGCCCGCCACGCCGCCGATCACGAGCCCGACGAGGGCGTTGCCGCCCGTCACGAGGGCGCCCTGGAGCACGGTGGAGAGGTTGGCGCCGAACTCCGACCCGATGGCCACCGGGCCCGGCACGATGAAGGCCTTGATGTCGAAGGCCACCACGAGCAGCTGCCAGAGTGCGAGGAGCGCAAGCCCCAGCAGCACCGGGGCGAGCACGGTGCGGTAGATGCTCACGGAGTTCCTCATCGGGTCTCGACCCCCCGGATTCCGACGGGCGCCTCGCCGTGCAGCAGCTCGCGCACCTTGCTGACGTTTTCGAAGAAGGCCTCGTTCTCGCGCAGTTCCTCGGTGCGCTCCAAGGCCGTGCCGAGCGAGACGGTGAGCACGTCGCGGATGCGCCCGGGTCGAGGCGACATCACGACCACCCGGTTCGAGAGGTAGACCGCCTCGGGGATGGAGTGCGTGACGAACACGACGGCCGCCCCGGTCTCGCCGGTGATGCGCACGAGTTCGGTCTGCATCCGTTCGCGTGTCATCTCGTCGAGGGCTCCGAAGGGCTCGTCCATGAGGAGGAGCCGGGGACTCTCGGCGAGTGCGCGGGCGATCGCGACCCGCTGCTGCATGCCGCCCGAGAGCTGGTCGGGGTAGCTCTCGGCGAAGTCGGAGAGCCCCACCAGCGTGAGCAGCTCGGCCACCCGGGAACGCCGGGCGGCGCCGGCCACGCCGTGCAGTTCCAGGGGCAGCTCGATGTTGCCTGTGACCGTGCGCCACGGCAGGAGGCCGGCCTGCTGGAAGGCGATGCCGTATTCCTGGTCGATCCGGGCTTGCCGCGCGCTCTTGCCGAAGACGGTGACGGTTCCGACAGTGGGAGTGTCGAGATCGGCGATCAGGCGCAGCAGAGTCGACTTGCCGCATCCGGAGGGCCCGATCAGCGACACGAACTCGCCCGGAGCCACCGTCAGGTCGATCGACTCGAGGGCTGTGACGGTCGACTTCTTCTTGCCCACGAAGATCTTGTCGACCCCCGCGACCTGAACGGCGGGCACGGCTGCACCGCGCTCCTCGGTGGTGACGCTGGCGTCGCTCATGCGGGCACTTCCCCTCTACGGTAACGGCGGAGCAGCACTCCGAGCAGGGCGATGAATCCGGCCGCAACGAGCCCCACCGCCACCGCCCCGAAGATCGGCGCCCAGGTCTTGGCCGGGTCGCCCGAGGCCTGCTGGGCGTATTCGATGATCATGCGGCCGATGCCGCCGCGCAGGCCGATCGAGACCTCGGCCACCACGGTGCCGATCACGGCGTTGGCGGCGGCGAGCCGCAGCGCGGGCAGCAGGTAGGGCACGCTGGCCGGCAGCCGCAGAACGAAGAGCGTCTTCCACCAGCCCACCCCGTAGCTGCGGAACAGCTCGACATGGATGGTGTCGGGCGAGTTGAGCCCGCGGAGCGCACCGATCGACACCGGGAAGAAGGCGAGGTAGGAGGCGATGACGGCCACCGACATCCAGTTCTCCCAGCTGAAGTCGCCGAACTCGAGCTGCGAACCCCAGCGCCGCACCAGCGGGGCGATGGCGATGAGCGGAACGGTCTGGCTGAGGATGATCCAGGGCAGCACGGCCGACTCCGCGGTGCGGAAGCGCTGCATCAGGATGGCCAGCAGCAGCCCCACGACCACGCCCACCACCCAGCCCACAGCGGCCACGCCGAGACTGAAGACGGATGCCTGCAGCACGGCGAGCCATACCGGTTCCGCATTGCGCCCGCCCCCGGTCGGTTCGAACAGGCGGCCGATCATGTCCCAGACGTGCGGCATGGCGAGGTCGGTGGTGCGGGGCAGGATCGTGAGGTCGCCGACCACGACTCCGGCGGCCGGCCCGAGCGCCTTGTAGAGCTCCCAGATCACGACGAGCAGCACCACTCCCCCGACGCCGAAGGCGATCCGCTTCGCCGTCTGATTGGTGCGGGGGCCGCCAGGCCCCGATCGGGAGCGTTCGCTCATGCCTTGGCCGTGATGTGGTCGCGGAGGGCCGGCATGACGGTCTCGCCGTACACCCGGAGGGTCTCCTCCTTGAAGTCGTGCTGCAGGTAGCCGGCGAACTGGGTGACCCCGATGTCTTTCAGCTGCTTGAGCTTCTCGATGTGCTGCTCCGCGGTGCCGAGCACGCAGAACCGGTCGACGATCTCATCCGGCACGAAGCTCGTGTGCGTGTTGCCCGCGCGGCCGTGTTCGTTGTAGTCGTAGCCTTCGCGGTCTTTGATGTAGTCGGTGAGGGCTTGCGGCACCTCGCTGTTCTCGCCGTATTTCGCCACGATGTCGGCCACGTGGTTGCCCACCATGCCGCCGAACCAGCGGCACTGGTCACGCATGTGCTCCCAGTCGGTTCCGATGTACATCGGAGCGGCGACGCAGAACGCGATGTCATCGGGGTTGCGCCCGACGTTCTCGGCGGCGGCACGCACCGAGGCGATCATCCACTTGGCGATGTCGATGTCGCCGCACTGCAGAATGAAGCCGTCGCCCACCTCGCCCGCCACCTTCAGGGCGAGCGGGCCGTAAGCGGCCACCCACACGTCGAGCTGCGATCCGTGGCTCCAGGGGAACTGCAACGTCGCCCCGTTGTACTCCACCGAGCGCGAGTTGCCGAGCTCGCGGATGACGTGGATCGACTCCCGGAGGGTCTTCAGCGTGGTGGGCGCCCCGTTGGTGACGCGCACCGCCGAGTCGCCGCGGCCGATGCCGCAGATGGTGCGGTTGCCGTACATCTCGTTGAGCGTGGCGTAGACCGATGCCGTGACCGTCCAGTCGCGCGTGGCCGGGTTGGTGACCATCGGGCCGACTTTGATCTTGTGGGTCTCGGCCAGGATCTGGCTGTAGATGACGTAGGGCTCCTGCCAGAGCAGGTGCGAATCGAAGGTCCAGAAGTAGTCGAAGCCGTACTGCTCACTCAGCTTCGCGAGCCCGACTGTGCGGGCTGCCGGTGGGTTCGTCTGAACGACTGCGCCGAATTCCATGTGCTGTGTCTCTTTTCTGCAGGCGATCAGATCAGGTACTGGCTGAGGCCGCGCTTGAAATAGGCGCCGTCGCCTTTTCGACCCAGGTAGGAGTTGTCGTCGACGATCTTGCGCCCTCGGGAGAACACCGTGTCGACGTGGCCGTCGATCTCGAAGCCCTCCCAGGCCGAGTAGTCCATGTTCATATGGTGCGTCTTCTCGAGACCGATGGAGGTGTGACCCTGGGGGTCGTAGATGACCACGTCTCCGTCGGCACCGGGCTGGATCACGCCCTTCTTGCCGTAGACCCCGAACATCCGTGCCGGCGTGGTGCTGGTGAGCTCCACCCAGCGCGGCAGCGAGATCTCGCCCATCACCACGCCCTGATAGATCAGGTCCATCCGGTGCTCGACCGAGCCGATGCCGTTCGGGATCTTCGAGAAGTCGCCGATGCCCATGTCTTTCTGGCCCTTCATGCAGAACGGGCAGTGGTCGGTGGAGATCACCTGCAGGTCATTCGTGCGGAGGCCCCTCCACATGTGGTTCTGGTGGCCCTCGTGCTTCGAGCGCAGCGGCGTCGAGCACACCCACTTCGCGCCCTCGAAGTCGCCCCACTCGGGGCTGGAGGCGCCGAGCTGGTCTTCGAGCGAGAGGTACAGATACTGCGGACAGGTCTCAGCGAACACGTTCTGCCCGTTGTCGCGGGCGGCCGCGATCTGCTCCACCGCCTGCTTCGCGCTGACGTGCACGATGTAGAGCGGCGCGCCGGTGAGGTTGGCGAGCATGATGGCGCGGTGCGTGGCCTCCTCCTCGGCCTGCCACGGGCGCGAGACACCGTGGTAGTACGGCTTGGTCTCGCCGCGCTCGAGGTGCTGCTTCACCAGCAGGTCGATGACCGAGCCGTTCTCGGCGTGCATCATGATGAGCGATCCGTTGTCGGATGCCCGCTGCATCGCCTTCACGATCTGGCCGTCGTCGGAGAGGAAGACGCCCTTGTAGGCCATGAAGAGCTTGAAGGAGGTGACCCCCTCGTTGATCAGCTCATCCATCGCCGTCAACGAGGAATCCTGCACGTCGGAGAGGATCTGGTGGAAGCCGTAGTCGATGGCGCAGTTGCCCGCCGCCTTCTCGTGCCAGAGGTGGTACTGGTCGAGGATGTTCTCACCCGCGTACTGCACCACGAAATCGATGATCGACGTGGTGCCGCCGTGCGCGGCCGCGCGGGTGCCGGTCTCGAAGGTGTCGCTCGCCTCGGTGCCGCCGAACGGCATCTGCATGTGGGTGTGCGCGTCGATGCCGCCGGGAATGACGTACTTGCCCGACGCATCCACCACCTCGTCGACATTGCCCGCGAGGTCGAAGCCGAGCAGGCTGCTGCCAGGAGCCAGAACCGCCGCGATGGTGTCGCCGTCGATCAGCACGTCGGCCTGGGCCGTGCCCGTCGCGTTGACGACGGTTCCACCGGTGATGAGAGTCTTCATGACGGCCCTCCCGCTTACGGTGCCACGATCTCGGCGTAGGCGTCGGGGCGGCGGTCGCGGTAGAACTGCCAGTCGTCGCGGGTGTCGCGGATGGCGTCGAGGTCGAGATCGCGGATGAGGATCTCCTCGTGCTCGCTGGAGCCGGTCTCGCCCACGTAGTTGCCGCGGGGGTCGACGACGTAGGAGGTGCCGTAGAAGTTCACGGCGAGGTCGCCGTACTCGTTGTCTTCTTTGCCGACGCGGTTGGGCACGAGCACGAAGTACTGGTTCGCGCCCGCCGCGGCAGGGCCTTCGAGCTCCCAGAGGCGGTTCGAGAGGCCAGGCTTCGACGCGTTCGGGTTGAACACCATCTGGGCGCCGTTCAAGCCCAGTTCGCGCCAGCCCTCGGGGAAGTGCCGGTCGTAGCAGATGTGCACGCCGATCTTGCCGACAGCGGTGTCGAACACGGGGTAGCCGAGGTTGCCAGGGCGGAAGTAGAACTTCTCGTAGAACGACTCGAGATGCGGGATGTGGTGCTTGCGGTACTTGCCGAGAATCGTTCCGTCGGCATCCACGATGACGGCGGTGTTGTAGTAGACGCCGGTCTGCTCCTCCTCGTAGATCGGGAGGATCGCGACCATGTTGAGCTCCTTGGCGAGCGCCGCGAAACGCTGCACGATCGGGCCGTCGGCCGGTTCGGCGTAGCGGTAGTACTTCTTGTCCTGCGTGATGCCGAAGTAGGGCCCGTAGAACAGTTCCTGGAAGCAGATCACCTGCGCGCCCTCGGCCGCAGCCTCCCGCATGAAGCCCTCGTGCTTCTGGAGCATCGACTCCTTGTCGCCGGTCCAGGTGGTCTGGGTGATCGCGGCACGAACGGTCGTCATCTGCAGGTCCTTTCGAACGGATGCCGGAGTGTTCATCACATCCCCGTTTTGTTATTATTCGGTTTGAACATTTCTCGTGTGTTTCAGATTGTGACGCGGGAGTAAATATGTCAAGAGGCACGAGCACCACTTCGCCGAGCACCATCTCGTAGAACGGAGCACGGATGCTCGATCAGATCGTCGATGCGGTGGAATACCGCACGCCGGAGGGCATCGCCGCCGCCATCTCCCGTCTCATCCGATCCGGTGCTCTGAGTGCCGGCGACCGTCTTCCCACCGTACGCGACGTCGCGGCGACGCTCGGAGTCAGCCCGGCCACGGTCAGCAACGCGTGGCAGGCCCTGTCGGGGGTCGGGCTGATCACCTCCCGCGGGCGCGCCGGAAGCTACGTGCTGCAGGCCTCGACGCCCTGGATGCCGCCGCACTTCGGCGAGCTGGCGGGCTCACACGTGGTGGCGCGCCTGGATCTGTCGACCGGCACCCCCGATCCGGAGCTCCTCCCCGACCTCAGCGGAGCCCTCACGAAGCTCCCCACCCGGGCCGACACGGCGAGCTACCTGAGCGCGCCGGTGCTGCCGGATCTCGACCTGCTGCTGCGGGCGGCGTGGCCGTACCCGGTCGCGTCCCTCACCATCGTCGACGGCGCGCTCGACGCCATCTCCCGGTCGCTGGAGACCCTGGTGCGGTACGGCGATCGCGTCGTGGTGGAGAATCCGACCTTCCCGCCCTTCCTCGATCTGCTCGATCACATCGGGGTGGAGCGGCTGGCCGTCGATCTCGACGCCGAAGGGATGCTGCCCGAGCAGCTCGCCCGGGCACTGCAGCTGAATCCGGTCGCCATCCTGCTGCAGCCCCGCGCCCAGAATCCCACCGGCCTGTCGATGACCGAGAGCCGGATGCGCGAAATCGCCCGGGTGCTGCGCGCACACGAGCACCTCGGCGACCCCGTAGTGATCGAAGACGACCACTCGGGCGAGATCTCCAGCGCTCCCCCGCTCAGCATCGGACGCTGGCTTCCCCACCGCACCCTGCACATCCGGAGCTATGCGAAATCGCACGGCCCCGACCTGCGCATCGCGGCTCTCGGCGGCCCGGAGGCGCTCATCGACCGGATCGTGGCGCGCCGGATGCTCGGCCCCGGCTGGACTTCGCGGATGCTGCAGACCATCCTCTACGAGCTGCTGACGGCCAGTTCGTCGGTGACGACGGTGCACGACGCCCGGCGGATGTACCAGGCCCGGCAGCGCCTGCTCTCGGAGTCGCTCGTGCGCAACGGGCTCCCGCATCAGCCCTCCGACGGCATCAACACCTGGATTCCGGTGGTCGACGAGAAGGCGGCGATCGTCACGCTGGCCGCGAGCGGCATCCGGGTGGCCGCCGGCTCGACGTTCGCGGCCACGGCGCCGGCGCCCGGTCACCCCCAGTTCCTGAGGGTGACGGCCGGACGCGTGCGGGAGGAGTTCGACCAGGTCGGCGCGCTCCTGGCCGGTGCTGCCCGCGCCACGTGAGGTGGCAGAGGCGCTTCGGCAGCCGAAAGGTACCTCGCTGCCCCGGGTGCAGCGAGCTGCGACGACCTCGCCCCTGCTGCGACGCTGGCAGAGCAGCTCGGCCTCGCCGAGATGAGGGAGTTCACAGTGTGCTGGCGACCATCGACGCCACCGGATACTGAGCGCGACCAGCGAAGGCGCCCGCACGGATGGGGTTGAATGGAGTCGTGAAAGTTACGGTTCTCGCGGGCGGCGTCGGAGGGGCACGGTTCCTGCGGGGGCTGCGCACACACCTGAGGTCGCGGTATCCGAACGGCGACGGCGGCTCGACCGCCGAAGTCACAGCGGTGGTGAACACCGGCGACGACATGTGGCTGACCGGGCTGCGGGTGTGCCCCGACCTCGACTCGATCATGTACACCCTCGGGGGCGCCAACGACGACGAGCGCGGCTGGGGCCGCCAAGGCGAGACCGAACGCGTCAGCGCAGAACTCACCGCCTACGGCATAGGCTGGCCCTGGTTCACCCTGGGCGATCTCGATCTCGGCACGCACATCGCCCGCTCCAGCTTCTTGCGCGACGGCCTCACGCTCACCGAAGCCACCGCCCGCCTCGCCGAACGCTGGAACCCCGGCGTGCGCCTCCTGCCGATGAGCGACCAGCCGGTCGAAACCCACGTGGTCATCGACGTCGAAGGCCAGCGCAAGGTCGTGCACTTCGAGGAATGGTGGGTGAAGTACCGCGCGAACGTGCCGGCGCAACGCTTCATCCAGGTCGGGGTGGATGCGGCGAAGCCCACGCCCCAGGTGCTGCACGCCATCGAGGGCGCCGACGTCATCCTGATCGCACCGTCGAATCCTGTGGTCTCCATCGGCACCATCCTCGGCGTCAACGGCGTGCGGAACGCCCTTCGTGCCGCCCGAGCGCCGATCGTCGGGGTCTCCCCCATCATCTCCGGCGCTGCGGTGCGCGGCATGGCCGACGCCTGCCTCACCGCCATCGGCGTCGAGACCACGGCCGCCGCCGTCGCGAAGCACTACGGATCGAGGTCTCGGGGCGGCGGCTTGCTCGACGCCTGGCTGATCGACGAGACGGATGCGGCGAGCGCCCCCGTTCTCGAAGCGGCCGGCATCCGCACTTCGGTGGTGCCCCTCTGGATGAGCGACCCGGACACCAGCGCGCAGCTCGCCGCCGACGCCCTGGCCGCCGCCATCCGCTGACCACGCGCCGTTTCGGGAGGAGGAGCGCCGAACGATCGTCCTATACGGGCGTCGTTGCCCGCTGCTCCTCCCGAAACGGCGGACTAGGCAGAAGAGCCGGCAGAGGCGGCAACAAAGATGCAGAAGGGGTGACCTGAAGGGTCGGCGAAGATGTAGATCGGCTCCTCGGGGTCGTCGGCGTCGTCATCGCGCAGGATGGTCGCTCCGAGCAGCAGAGCCCGGTCGCGGTGCCGCGCCAACTCCTCCCGGTCGGGCACCGAGAAGTCGAGGTGCAGCATCTGCGGCCGTGGCCCCTCGGGCCAGGTGGGCGGCGGCATGCTCGCCACCTGTTGGAACGCGAGCAGCCGGCGCCCGTCGGGGCCGAGAAGCACGAGCCAGTCCTGCCCGAGCGGATCGGGCGATCCTTCCAGGGGCGGTTCGTCACCCTCCTGGTAGGGCAACGCCAACAGGTGGTGGTAGAACTCGGCGAGCGAGCGCGCATCCTCCGTGTCGAGCACCACCTGCCGGAACGCGGGATATCCGTGCGATGAGGTCATGCCCCCATCGTGCCGCGGCCTCGCCCACAGCACCAGGGCCTACCCCCGAAGCGCCAGCAACCCCGCGTAGACCGCCATCGACACGAGGTAGAGCGCGATGATGATGGCGTACCCCGCCGCATGAACGCGCGCCGGCTGGTTGCGTTTCACCCACCAGCCGAACAGCTTGAACGCCCACGGCACGAAGAACCAACCGAGCAGCTGGGTCGACACCACGTTGCCGATGAACAACGACAGCCAGAACGGCACCCCGTGATCGGCGAACAGCGGATCGGCGATGAAGTAGCCCCAGAGGAAGACGATCGGATAGAGCATCAGCAGCACCAGCAGGTTGCTTTTGAAGACCGGGTCAGGCAGGTCTTTGCCCTTCTGACCCGACCAGAACCCGAACCCGTAGCTCGCGCGCGTGAGCGTCAGCTGCTCGTTGTAGTCGCGGCCCGCGGCGAGCAGCGCCTCGCGCTCGGGCGACTCGATCCATTTCTCGAGGTGCTCGGGGGTGTCGAAGCTGAGCGCAACGACCCAGTCCTCCTGCACGCCGGGAATCGGTCGCTCGATCTTGTGACCGAGAAAGCCGTCGAAGCGCGACTCCGCGGCCGAGATCTGCCGCTGCCAGTCGAGGAAGGCCGCTTCGTCGGCCTCGGGCACCCGGCTCGAGATGAGCACGGATGCCGCCTCCGCCGGCTTCTCGGACTCCTCGGTGAACAGGTGCACGTCGTCGTTACCGATGAAGTGGTCCTTCACCTCGTCGAGGAGCGCCAGCCTGTCGGCGCTCTGCAACCATCCGCGGGCCGAATCGATGTCGCGGAACCGTTGCACGATCACCCAGTCGACCTGCAACGGCGGGTCGGGTCGGATGACGCGGCGATCGAGGAAACCGGGCCACTCCTCGATGCGCCGGCCGACCTTCTCCTGCCAGCTGGAGTAATCGGGGTAGCTCTCCTCGGCCAGACGTCGGTGCACCACCAGGGCCACCGTCATGCTCAGGCCTTCTTGTACGCGCGCTCGCCCATCACCCAGGTTTCGTCGACGGCCCGCTCGTCGCTGACCATCATGATGCCGAACAGCAGGTCGGATGCCGCCTCGAGCGTGAGCTCCCCGCCGTCGTGCAGCATGCTCTGGTGCCAGGCGGTCGCGGGCGGGCCCGCGTTCCAGTCCAGCACCACGAAGTCGGCTTCCTTGCCGATGTCGAAGCTGCCCACCAGGTGGTCGATGTAGAGCGACTCGGCGGCGCCCTTCGTGAGCGAATAGAAGGCGCGGAACGGCGACAGCTTGTTGCGCTCCGACTCCGCGAGATCCTGTTCGCTCGGAATGACCGAGCCGTCGAGGAGGGTGTTGTTGAGCATCCCGACCTTGTAGGCGTCTTCGAGCGAGTTGAGCAGACTGAAGCGGTTTCCGCCGCCCATGTCGGTGCCGAAGTTCAGCAGCACGCGGTGCTCGGGATCGGTCGCGCGACCCAGGCGGAACAGTCCGCTGCCGAGGTAGAGGTTCGACGAGGGGCAGAACGAGACCGCGGCGCCCGACTCCGAGATGCGGCGGAACTCGTCGTTCGAGAGCCACACGCCATGACCGCCCGTGAACTTCGGGCCCACCAGGTCGTACTTCTCGTAGACGCCGAGGTAGTCGTGGCAGTCGTCGTGCAGCGCCAGCACGCCGTGGATCTCGGCGGGGTTCTCGGAGATGTGGGTGTTGATCCACAGCTCCGGATACTCCTGCTTGAGCCGCCGGCACGCGGCCAGCAGCTCGTTCGAGGCGCCGAAGCCGAAGCGCGGCGTGATGGCGTAGAGGCTGCGGCCCACCCCGTGGTGCTTCTCGATCAGCGTCTTCGAGTCGTCGTAGAACTGCTCGGGCGTGTTGGCGAAGTAGTCGGGAACGTGCCGGTCGATGCCGGTGAGCCCGCCGATCATCCGCATGTTGCGACGCGCGGCCTCCTCGAAGAACACCTCGTTGCAGGTGAGGTTGCCGGTGGTGAAGGTCTGCGCGGTCGTGGTGCCCGAGGCGAGCAGGTTGTCGAAGAAGTGCTTCGTGCCCTCTTCGGCGTAGGCGCGGTCGGCGTATTTGTGTTCCTCGGGGAACACCCACTTCTGCAACCAGGGCAGCAGCTGCTCACCGTAGGCGCCGAGCACCCGGGTCTGCGGCAGGTGGATGTGGCCGTCGATGAAGCCGGGCAGGATGATGCGGTCGGTGATCTCGGTGACGGAGACTCCCGGATGCCGCGGCGCGACCTCGGCGTACGGCCCGAAGTCGGTGATCGTGCCGTCGTCGATGACGAGCAACCCGTCGGAGTGGAACCGCACCGACTCGTCTTCGCGACCGACGTGTTTCCACGGGTCATCGACGAAATCCAAGAAGGTGCCACGGATTGCTGTCTCAGCCAAGTCGATCCCCATTCGTCGTTCTGGGGCAATAGTGGCACAGCGCTCCCGGTTCGGGCGTGCTCCAGAACAGGGGGTAGGCTCGTTCTATTCTGGTTCTGGGTCTGGCTTTGGGCCCTGCTCTCTTGTTATCTCTTCCGATACTTCGAGGTCGTCGCCCATGCCTGCTGATCTGCCCGTTCCCACCCGTCGCAAGGCTTCGCCGCCGCCCGTCGTCCAGTCGTTCGTGCCGAACGCGTCCGCGATCCGGCGGGCGCTGAAGCGTGCCGACGAAGGTGTCTCGCTGAACGCGACCGAAGCCGAGACGCTGCTGCACGCCCGTGGCGACGACCTCGATCGTCTGCTGGCCGCCGCCTCCCGCGTGCGTGACGCCGGGCTCGAGATCGCCGGGCGTCCGGGCGTCATCACCTATTCGCGCAAGGTGTTCATCCCGCTCACCCACCTCTGCCGCGACCGCTGCCACTACTGCACCTTCGTGCAGACCCCCGGCGGCCTCGCCAAGCAGGGCAAGGCTCCCTTCATGTCGCCCGACGAGGTGCTCGAAGTCGCTCGCCAGGGCGCCGCCCTCGGTTGCAAGGAGGCACTGTTCACCCTCGGCGACCGGCCCGAAGACCGCTGGCCCGCGGCCCGCGAGTGGCTGGATGCGCACGGTTACGACTCCACCATCGCCTATCTCCGGGCCATGGCCATCCGCGTGCTCGAAGAGACCGGGCTTCTCCCCCATCTGAACCCCGGGGTGATGACGTGGGAGGAGATCCAGCGGCTGAAGCCGGTGGCTCCCTCGATGGGCATGATGCTCGAAACCACCTCGACCCGCCTCTGGACGGAGAAGGGCCAGGCCCACTACGGCTCGCCCGACAAAGACCCGGCGCTGCGCCTGCGCGTGATCGAAGACGCGGGGCGCTCGAACGTGCCCTTCACCACGGGCCTCCTGCTCGGCATCGGCGAGAACTACGAGGAGCGGGTCGACGGCATGTTCGCCATCCGTTCCGCCGCACGCCGCCACGGGCACGTGCAGGAAGTCATCATCCAGAACTTCCGCGCGAAGCCGGCCACGGCCATGATGGCGGCCGACGACCTCGAGACCCAGGAGTACGTGGCCGCGGTGGCGGTGACGCGTCTGGTGCTGGGGCCGAAGGCGCGCATCCAGGCTCCGCCGAACCTCACGGATGCGCGCGAGCTGTCGCTGCTCGTGCGCGCCGGCATCGACGACTGGGGCGGCGTCTCACCCCTCACTCCCGACCATGTGAACCCCGAGCGACCGTGGCCGCACATCGACGACCTGGCGCGGCTCACCGCCGACGCGGGCTTCACGCTGCGGGAGCGACTCACCGCCCATCCGCACTTCGTGCGCGCCGAAGAGCCCTGGATCGATCCCCGGGTGCTTCCGCACGTGCGGGCACTGGCGGCCGAAGACGGACTCGCCGTCGAAGGCCGCAACCCGGTCGGTCTGCCGTGGCAGGAGCCGGAGTGGGGCTCGTCGGGATCGGGCCGCACGGAGCTGCACACCGAGATCGACACCGTCGGGCGCACCGGCGACCGCCGCAGTGACTTCGACGACGTCTACGGCGACTGGTCGGAGCTGCGCGAGCACGTGGGAGCGAACCCCGGCAACAGCACGCGCGCATCCGGAGATCCGGCGGTGCGCTCGGCGCTGCTGCGGGCATCCGTCGACCCCGCCGGACTCTCGGATGCCGACTACCTCACGCTGCTCGGCGCCGACGGCCCCGACCTCGAGGCGCTCGCCGCCCTCGCCGACGAGGTGCGGCGCGCCACCGTCGGCGACGAGGTCGGCTACGTCGTGAACCGCAACATCAACTTCACGAACGTCTGCTACACCGGATGCCGCTTCTGCGCCTTCGCTCAGCGACGCAACGATGCGGATGCCTACACGCTGTCGATGGAACAGGTCGGCGACCGCGTCGACGAGGCCTGGTCGATCGGGGCCACCGAGATCTGCATGCAGGGCGGCATCCATCCCGACCTGCCGGGCACGGCCTACTTCGACCTCGCGCGCACGGTGAAGGCGCGGCAGCCCGACATCCACCTGCACGCGTTCTCGCCGATGGAGATCGTGAACGGGGCCGCCCGCACAGGGCTGTCGTTCCGCGACTTCCTGCTCGAGGCGAAGGCCGCCGGGCTCGACACCATTCCGGGCACGGCCGCCGAGATCCTCGACGACGACGTGCGGTGGGTGCTCACGAAGGGCAAGCTGCCGGCCGCGCAGTGGATCGAGATCGTCACCGCGGCGCACCAGGTGGGGCTGCGGTCGTCGTCGACCATGATGTACGGGCACGTCGACAACCCGACGCATTGGGTGGGGCACCTGCGCACGCTGTCGCGCCTCCAGGACGAGACCGGCGGGTTCACGGAGTTCGTGCTGCTGCCGTTCATCCACATGAACTCCCCCGTCTACCTCGCGGGCGTTGCCCGGCCGGGGCCGACCGTGCAGGAGAACCGGGCCATCCACGCGGTGTCGCGACTCATGCTGCACGGGCGCATCGACCACGTGCAGACCTCCTGGGTGAAGCTCGGCAACGGCGGAACCCAGCAGATGCTGCAGGGCGGCGCCGACGACCTCGGCGGCACCCTGATGGAGGAGACGATCAGCCGGATGGCCGGGGCCGACAACGGCTCGGAGAAGACGGTCGACGAGTTGGAGGGCATGATCACCGAGATCGGTCGCGTGCCCGTGCAGCGCACGACGACGTATGGCCGGCCGACGGCGGAGCGCGTCGCCGTGGCCCGCGAGTTCGCGTCGCGCGGCTTCGCGGCGACCGGCAAGTCGTTGCGCCTCCTGCCCATGGCCTAGGCGGCGCTTCACTTCGGCGCGCTTCACTTCTTCGGCCGAATGGGCTGGGATGGGAGGAAGCCGTCGAAGGGACTCAGGATGAGCGCCGCACCCCGAACCTACCCGCAGGGCGTGAGCTGTTGGATCGACACCGAGCAGCCCGATCCGGAGGCCGCGGCCGCGTTCTACGGCGGCCTGTTCGGGTGGACCTTCGAGAACGCGATGCCGCCCGACGCCCCCGGTTCTTACCTCATCGCGCAACTCGACGGCAGCGACGTCGCCGCGATCGGCTCCGGCGCACCCGGCGGTCCGGCCGTGTGGAACACGTATGTCGCGGTCGACGATGTCGACGCGATGGCTCCTGAGGTCATCCGGGCGGGCGGGATCGTGCTCTCCGGGCCGGAAGACGCCGGCCCTGGCGGACGCACAGCGCGTTGCCGAGACTCGCAAGGGGCGGAGTTCCGACTCTGGCAGGCCTACCGACGGCTCGGTGCGCAGACGGTGAACATTCCGGGCGCCTGGAACTTCAGCAACCTGCGCACGGGCGACATCCCGGACGCCAAGACGTTCTACGGGCGCCTCTTCGGCTGGAAGTACCTCGACCTGGGCGAGAGTGTCGAGGCGATGATCGCCGTCGACGGCTACGGCCGGCACCTGCAGAGCACCGTCGACCCCGAGATCTACGAGCGCCAGGCGGGCGCGCCCGAGGGCTTCGCCGACGTGATCGGCGCCATCCAGCCGACCACTGGTTCGGAGCAGCCGAACTGGCAGGTGGTGATCAGTGTGGCGTCCCGCGCCGACAGTGTGGCGCGTGCCGAGGCCTTGGGGGGCTCGCTGCTGAGCACCGAAGACACGCCGTGGACGGATCTGGCGCGGATCGAGGACCCGCAGGGGGGGATTCTTACGCTCAGTGAGTTCCACGAGCCTGGGTAGGGCCTGGGCGGGGTACCGGGTCGCCGCTTTTCGCGATGCGCGGCCTGCGGTCGCGCGTCGCTTATTGCTCGCGCCGCCGCTGCTGCGGCGCGAGGCGACATGTTCGCGTGAGGTCGCTTACGCGGCCTCGCGCTCACCCTGGGTCGTCGAGAAAGGCCCGCAGCTTGCGTTCCCGTCCCAGCGTTTTGGGCGGTTGTGCGGGCTGCGGGCCTTTGGCCGTCAGGTTAGTTCACGTCGGCGTCTACCCAGTCGAAGGTCTTCGTGACCGCCTTCTTCCAGTTGCGGATCTGACGGTCGCGCTCGGCCTCGTCCATCTGCGGCGTCCACCGGCTGTCTTCCTGCCAGTTGGAGCGCAGTTCGTCGAGGTTGGCCCAGAAGCCCACGGCGAGACCGGCGGCGTAGGCCGCACCCAGAGCCGTCGTCTCGGCCACCACCGGACGCACCACGGGCACGCCCAGGATGTCGGCCTGGAACTGCATCAGCAGGTTGTTGGCGATCATGCCGCCGTCGACCTTCAGCTCCGTGAGGTCGACGCCGGAGTCGGCGTTGACCGCGTCCAGCACCTCGCGGGTCTGGAACGCCGTCGCCTCGAGGGCGGCGCGGGCGATGTGACCCTTGTTGACGTAACGGGTGAGACCCACCAGGGCTCCACGCGCATCCGGTCGCCAGTAGGGCGCGAACAGACCCGAGAACGCCGGCACGAAGTAGGCGCCACCGTTGTCGTCGACCGTCTTCGCCAGCTCTTCCACCTCAGGGGCGGAGGAGATGAGGCCGAGGTTGTCACGCAGCCACTGGATGAGCGACCCGGTCACCGCGATCGAGCCCTCCAGCGCGTAGTGCGCCGGCTGGTCGCCCAGCTTGTAGCCGAGCGTGGTGAGCAACCCGTTCTTGGAGTGCACGATCTCGGTGTCGGTGTTGAAGATGAGGAAGTTACCGGTGCCGTAGGTGTTCTTCGACTCACCCGCGTCGAACGCCGCCTGACCGAAGGTCGCAGCCTGCTGGTCGCCCAGGATGCCGGCAACCGGCACCTCGCGGAGGAGGTTCGACGCCTCGACCGTGCCGTAGACCTCCGAGGAGGACTTGATCTCCGGCAGCATCGACTTCGGAACCCCGAACGCCTCGAGGATGTCGTCGCGCCACTGCAGCGTCTCGAGATCCATGAACAGGGTGCGCGATGCGTTGGTGACGTCGGTGGCGTGCACGCCACCCTCGGTGCCTCCGGTGAGGTTCCAGAGCACCCAGCTGTCGGTGGTGCCGAACAGCAGGTCGCCGGCCTCCGCCGCCTCGCGGGCGCCGTCGACGTTCTCGAGGATCCAGACGATCTTCGTGCCCGAGAAGTAGGTCGCGAGCGGGAGGCCCACGATCTGCTTGAACCGCTCCACGCCGCCGTCCGCCGCCAAGCGGTCGACGATGTCCTGGGTGCGGGTGTCCTGCCAGACGATCGCGTTGTACACCGGCTTGCCGGTCTTCTTGTTCCAGACCACCGCGGTCTCGCGCTGGTTGGTGATGCCGACCGCGGCGATGTCGTGACGCGTCAGGTCAGCCTTGGAGAGGGCCTGACCGATGACCTCGCGCACGTTGTCCCAGATCTCGGTCGGATCGTGTTCGACCCAGCCCGCCTTCGGGAAGATCTGCTCGTGCTCCTTCTGACCGGTCGACACGATGGTGCCGGCGTGGTCGAAGATGATGGCTCGTGAACTGGTTGTGCCCTGATCGATGGCCAGGACATATTTCTGTTCGGACACGTCTAACTCCTTTGTTATTGATTGGATTCTTGCAAGAACGAGCGCTCTTGTCAGCCTCTGATCAGGTCGAGATCAGAGATTGCCCAAAGAGACACCCGCCCCAGGGCGTCGGGGCGGCAGCTGTGCCGCCCCGTTCAGCTGGCTGCGGTCGCCGTGGCGCTGGTCGCCTCGAGCTCGATGCCGTGGAAGAAGCGGAGATTCTCCACCGTCTGCGCACGCTCCTCGGCCAGGCGCTCGGGCGTCCAGCCCGCGGCCTTGGCCGCGAGGGCGCTCAACTCGTCGAAGGAGGCCTGGTTGAGCAAACCGACGAAGGCGATGAGCGTGCGCCGCAGCAGCAGGTCGATGAGGTGCACCGTGTGCTCCTCCGTCATGAGGTAGGCGATCTCGCCGTTGCTGTAGCCAGGAAGGGTCGCAAGCGGGGTGTCCACCGCACCGGTGCCACCGCTCGTGTCGGACTGCGCCACGATGAAGTCGATCACCGCGGCCGCCTTGGTGCCATAACGGGCGAGCAGCACGCGGGCGCGGGCCTCACCGATGTCGGCGCCGTGCGCCTTCACCCAGCTGGTGACCGCCGCCGGCGTCTGCGGGAAGCCCGCGCCGCCACCGATGGGCAGGTCGGTGGTGCTGACCGTGCGCTGCCGGCCGAGCAGGGCGAGCGCTTCGTTGGTCATGTGCTCGGAGAGTGCGCGGAACGTCGTCCACTTTCCGCCCACCAGGCTGAGCTGCTTCACCGTCTTCGAATCGGCGAAATTGCTCTGCTCGATGCGGTAGTCGCGTGACACGAAGCCGGGAGCGGTGTCGCCGTGACCGGGCAGCGGACGGATGCCCGAATACCGGTAGATGATCTGCGAGCGGTCGACCTTGATGGTGGGGAAGACGTGCTTCATCAGCCCGAAGAAGTAGTCGATCTCGGCCTCGGTGGTGACGCTCGGCTCCGACGGGTCGGCTTCGAGGTCGGTGGTGCCGGTGAGAACGCGGCCGTTCAGCGGGTTGATCAGCACGATGCGTCCGTCGTCGTTCTCGAAGAACACCTCGGTGCCGCCGGTGGCGTCGAACAGTTCCTGGTTGTCGAGAACGATGTGCGACCCCTTCGTGCCACCCATGAACTTCGTGGGCTCGCCGAGCGTGGAGTTAGTGAGGTCGGTCCAGGGGCCGGAGGTGTTCACCACGACGTCGGCGGTGACCTCGAAGGTCTCGCCGCTCAGCATGTCGCGCAGCACCACGGAATCGCCGTCGGAGCCGACGGCCTCGACGTAGTTGGCCGTGC
The DNA here is from genome assembly GCF_024979235.1 of Herbiconiux aconitum. Classification (NCBI taxonomy): domain Bacteria; kingdom Bacillati; phylum Actinomycetota; class Actinomycetes; order Micrococcales; family Microbacteriaceae; genus Herbiconiux; species Herbiconiux aconitum. The sequence continues at coordinate 143,831 of NZ_JANLCM010000002.1, read as the reverse complement.
GGGCGTGCGGGCCGGCCGCCAGCGCATCCTGAACCAGGTCGAGCGCGAGGCGCTCGGGGTTCTCGACGGTCGCGTCGTAGTAGGTGGCGGTGAACTTCACGTCGGGGCGCAGCTTCGGCAGCTTCGCCAGGCTCTTCTTGCGACCCACGAACTTGTGGCGCGGCACGTTTCCGCCGTCGCGCGAGAACGAGTCATACCCCAGCAGGCCGAGCTTGATGAGCAGAGCACCGCGCTCCTTCGGCTTGCCCTGCTTGTGCGTCAGGAAGCGCAAGGGGGCAGAAAGGATGCCGGAGAAGATCGAGAAGATCGGGATGGTGGTGGCCAGCGGCTTCACGTAGTGCGGGGCGAGACGGAGGAGGCGGTTGCGCTCCTGCACGCTCTCGCGCACGAGCCGGAATTCGCCGTTCTCGAGATAACGCACTCCACCGTGGATCATGTGGCTCGAGGCGCTCGACGCCCCGGAGGCGTAATCGCCCCGGTCGATCAAGACGACATCCACTCCCTGCAATGCGAGGTCGCGGAACGTGCCGATACCGTTGATGCCCCCACCGATGATCAGAACCTGAGTCTTCGGGTTCGAACGGATGGAGTCGACCTCGGGCCTGATGTCGGATTGGGTGCTCACTGTGTACTCGCCTTCGTGCTCTCGTGAGGGTTGCGTCTGGCAATCCATGTGACGAGATAGTTCTACGACTCTTCTCACATATGATCAAGAGCAATGCACATACGTGCAGACGTTTCGGAGGGAAGCACCGCAGCATGGCCAACGAAGGACTCGCGAGCGACAAAGTGCGCGACGCATTGCGGGCCGCACATCTCTACTACATGCAGGATCTGACGATGGAGGCGATCGCCAGCGAACTGCGCACGTCACGCTCCTCCGTCTCACGATTGCTGGGATTCGCGCGGGAGATCGGGCTCGTCGAGATCCAGGTGAAGTCGCCGGTCGACCGGATCTCCTCGGTGCAGCAGCGCATCCGGGACAAGTATTCGGTGACAGCGCACGTCGTGCCGGTTCCGGATTCGACGAACGAGGTCGACCGGCTGGAGCGCGTCGCGATGAGCGCTGCACGGATTCTCGGGCCCTTCTTCGACTCCAACATGACCATGGGCATCGCCTGGGGCTCCACCCTCTCGGCCGTGTCGCGGCACCTGCAGGAGAAGGTCACGCACAACTCGCAGATCGTGCAGCTGAACGGGGCCTCGAACGCGCAGACCACCGGAATCGGGTACGCGAGCGAGATCATGAGCCGCTTCGGCCGGGCCTTCGGCGCCTACGTGCAGCAGTTCCCGGTGCCGGCATTCTTCGACGATCCGCGCACCAAGGAGGTGCTCTGGCGGGAACGGAGCATCCGCCGGGTGCTCGAGATCCAGAAGCACATGGACATCGCGCTGTTCGGACTCGGCTCGGCCTTCGCCGACGTGCCGTCGCACGTCTACGTGGGTGGCTATCTCGACGACGCCGACTTCGAGCAGCTCACGCGCGCCGGCGTCGTGGGCGACGTGGCCACGGTGTTCTATCGTGCCGATGGATCGAGCGACGACATCCCGATGAACGCGCGGTCTTCGGGCCCCCCGCTCTCGCTGCTGTCGAAGGTGTCACGACGGGTCTGCGTGGTGTCGGGTCGATCGAAGTTGCCGGCGCTGCGCGGCGCCTTGGCCGCAGGACTGATGACCGACCTCATCGTCGACGAGGCGACGGCGCACTCTCTGCTGGAGGCCTAGGCTCGGGCCTGCCTTCCGAGGCAGGTGCAGGTGCAGGTGCGCTGCCGAAGCCGATCAGGCCCAGGCGGCTCGCGTGTGCGGGCCGACGCCGCGCGCCAGCGCCGCCGCGAGATCTTGCTCGGTGTCGACATCGAGGCGCAGCGTGGAGTCGGGCGCGACGTCGAGCACCGCATGGCCGGCCCCGGCGTGCCGAGCGGCCGATCCGACACCGAAGCGCGGCACGAGATCGACGCCGGGCAGGGCCGTGATGAGCGTCGTGCCGCTGCCTTCCGCGTCGGGCACCACGGCGCGAGGATGCGACGACGCGCGCGTCAGTGCGTCGTCGACGTCGGCGGTCACGAGACACGGGAGATCGCCGAGCAGGGCAGCCACGGCGGTGCCCACGGTGCCGGCGCTCCGTGTGGCGCTGTCGCCGTCGGTCGCGCGGGCTGCCCTGATGCCGGCTGCTACAGCGACGTTGAGACCCGCGCCCGGGTCGGGAACGATCTCGGCACCGAGACCTCGCAACGACTCGGAGAGCCCCGCAGCGGCATCCGTCACCACGATGACACGGTCGACGAGCGCGGAGGCGGTGAGCGCCGACACCGCGTCGAGGGCGAAGGCTTCGACGAGGAGCATCCGTTGCCGTTGGTCGAGGGCCGGGGCCATCCGGGTCTTGCCGGCGGCGGTTCCCTTCACGGGAACCACCACGGTCCAGGTCTGTCGGATGTCGCTCACCGGGTCGATTATCCCTCACCCGACTGGGTCGACCAGACGAGACAGAACGATCGGTCCATTGTGTCCATTCCCAGGAATGATGCAGATGCATTGTTTGTTATAGACAACGTGAGCAGAACATTCCTAGAGATCGAGGGCGAACGCGGAGTCGTTTCGCGGTATCGCCGCCACCCCAACGGCAAGGGATATGTCGCCGTGGGCGCCGAAGTCGACGCCACGGCGTATGTCGACCCGACCACCTACGTGGAGACCGGTGCGCACATCGGCCAGAAAGCGTGGATCGGCTCGGGCACCTGGATCGAGAGCGGTGCCCTGATCGGCGCCGGGGTCTTCATCGGAGCCAACGTGCACGTGGCCGAGAAGGCCCGCATCGGCCGCCGCTCGAAGATCGGCAGTCACACGAAGATCGGCGCGAACGCGATCATCGGCGACGAGACGCTGGTCGACAGCGACTCAACGATCGCACCCGGCGCTCGCGTCGGACGCGTGGGCTCGGGTTCGGATTCGGGTTCGTCCGAAGCGGACTACGCGCGAGCTGCCTGACGCCCCTGCGCGCGACCGCAACCGCGACGACAGGCGTCGTGACCCGGCGTCGGGAGTCGTGCGCGGCGCATCCGGAAACCCACTCCTGAAATCCGTCTCCTGCTTGCACCGGGCATGCGCCCCGTGCAGGTAGGGTCGGCAAATGAGATCAGACCAGCCGGTGCCCGGCAACCCGTGGCCGCACGACATGGTGCTGCACATCGATACGGCGCCGAATGCGCTGATCGAACTGCTGTTCGCGCGGGAGCTGTGGCGATTCGAGATCCGCGAGGTTCCGTCTCTCGACGCTCCCCCCGCGCTGGGCGCGAGTTCGCGACTGGCCCCCGGGCGCGGTCTCGGGTCGGGTGAGATGGCGGCGCTGTGGCGCCAGGACTGGGAGCGGGCGTGGTCGCTCTTCGACGCGCCGAACCGCGGGGCGACAGGTCCGGATGCGAAGACCGCCCGGATGCTCGCAACCCTCGACGACACGGAGCTCGCGCACGCCGTCTCCGGCGCGCCTTCGGAATTCTGGCGCCGCGGGATCGACGTCTCGGCGCTCGGTGACTGGGAACGGATGCTCACCGAGGCGGAACACGTTCCGACCCTCGAGTCGACGCCCGAGCGGCGCTCGCTCTCCGCGCTGATCGCCGCGTGGAAGACCGGCCTGACGCACATCGTGCAACTCCCGTACGCCGGCTACTTCGGGGAGCGCATCAACGAGCGCACGCTCGTCGTCTCCGGCACCACCCGCTTCGATCCGGCGCTGTTCAGTCGTGCGCTGGCGACGCCACTCGGCAACGTCGGGCGCTGAGCCCGGGCGGCACGTCGGCGCGGTATCCTCGCAGCATGACGGCACAGCGGATGCGTGACAGCGGCTCGGCCGCGTGGCGCTTGCTGGCCGCCGCGACCGGTCTCGGTTTCGCGTGGCTGTTGACGGCCAATGTCGTGGGCGCCGGAGTCGGCGCTTCCGTCTCGGCCGGTTCCAGTACCGGAGCGGGAGCGGGTGCCGGACTCATCGCTGCGGTCGCCCTCGTGGCGGCCACCACCGCAGCCGCCATGGCGCTCTCGGCTTCGCTGCGCATCCTGATCGCGACCATTGTCGCGCTCTCCGGCGCATCCGTCGCCCGGGCACCCTCGGAGCGCGTCGACCTGCCGGTCATGATCACGCAGAGCCGGCCCGACGCTCCCGGGCGTCCGCAACCTCGCGCTCCCGGCCGCCGCCTCGCGGCCGCCTAGGAGCCCACCCGCTCTTCCGACGCGCGTCTCGCCGATCCGCCCCTGCCTTCCGGCCCCGCTTCCGGCTCGGCTGGAATTCGGTTGAGGCATCGCGCGAGTTTTCGGAAGCTCGCGTTCACCTGAGAAGACTCCTCCGCGACCACACGTTCGTGTCCTCGTCCGTGCATCCGCGAATCGGCGCGATGCATCGGCGCTTTCTTGCTCGATTGGAGTTCTTGTGAACATCTACGCCTTCGGCCCCATCGCGGCCGCGCTCGACGGAGCGTATTCCGTCGTGCAGTACCTCGCCGCTGCGCTCGTCCCCCTCGCCGGGGCGAATGCGGCGGCTCTCGCCGTCGTGCTCATCACGATCCTCGTGCGCCTCGCGCTCATCCCGGTCGGCCTGTCGCAGGCACGGGCTCAGCGGATGCGACGCCGCCTCGCCCCACGCCTCGCCGAGCTCCACCGTCTGCACGGCTCGAATCCGGAACGGCTGCAGCGCGAGACCATGGCGCTCTACGCCGCCGAGAACGCGTCGCCGCTTGCCGGATGCCTGCCGCTGCTCATCCAGGCGCCGATCCTGTCGCTGATCTACGGCTTGTTCCTGCTGCCGACGATCAACGGGCATCCGAACGAGCTGCTCGGTCACACCTTCGCCGGCGCGCCCCTCGGCACGAGCTTCGCCACAGCCGTCTCGAGCGGAGCCGACCCGATCGGAGTGCTCGTCGGGGCGGTGATCCTCGCCCTGATCGCCGGGATCGCGCTGCTGTCGCGCCGGCAGGGCCTGCGGGCGACGTCCCTGACTGTCGGCGCGGTGCCGCCATCGGGTGTGGGAGGCGCGGGCGGCGGTCGAGCGGGCGGTGCGGGCAGCGCGGGCAGCAGTGGAAGCTCGGGCGGTGCGGGCGGCAGTGGACGCGTGGGCGGCGCGGGCGGCAGTGGACGCGCGGGTGGTGTTGGCGGCACTGGCGGTCGTGGACTCACGGGCGGTGGTGGTGGGGCTGGCGGCACCGGCGGACGCGCGGGCGGTGCCGGCGGGGCTGGAGGCGCGGATGCCGGGGCCGGGGTGCTGGCGGCGTTCACTCCGGGTGGGGCGGCGGCGAGCATCCTGAGCTGGCTGCCGCTCATCACGGTGGTGTTCGCGTCGTTCGTTCCTCTGGCGGCCAGCCTCTACCTGCTGGTCACCCTGTCCTGGACGTTCGGCGAGCGCGAGATCCTGCGCCGCATCATCGTGTGACAGCCGCACCCGGGCCGGTGGTCGCTTCGCTCGCCGGCCTGGGTGCGACGACACTCGCGCCGTGGGGTCGTGGCGTCAGCACTCGAGGCCGCGCGCCCAACCCTCGGCAAGGCCGCGCTCGTAGCCCTCGGCGAAACCCGCCTCGCGGCCCGCGAGCAGACCGGCCTCGCGGCCGTCGCCGTATCCGGCTTCCCAACCCTCGGTCAGGCCGGCGCGACGCCCATCGGCGAACGCCGACTCCCTGGCCTCGGCCAGGACGGACTCCCGCGCCTCGGCGAGTGCGGCCTCTCGGGCCTCCGCGAGCGCCGCCTCACGACCCTCCGCGAACGCAGCCTCCCGCGCCTCCGCGAGCGCCGCCTCGCGATCCACCGCGAACGCCGCCTCTCCTGCCTCCGCGAGCGCCGCGGCGCGCCCCTCGGCCAAGCCCTCCTCACGACCGAGCGCGATCGCTTCGTCGGTGCCGAGGCGGAACATGTCCCGCTCACCGGTGCGCGAGAGCGCCCGCGCCGGTGTGTCGAGCGTGTCGAGCACCGCGTGTCCGTAACCGCGCACCAGGGCGACCGGCATTCCGCTCGCCTTGCCCTTCACCAGGTCGGCGGCCGAGGCCAGTTCGTCGGCCACCGCCGCCTGCGTCACGAACAGCTCGTGCCCGAAGCTGTCCCGACTGCCCCGTAGATCGTCGAGCACACCGACTCCCGCGGCCCCGATGGCCAGATCGACCTGGCCCTCCCGCCAGGCGCGACCCAAGGTGTCGGACACGATGACCCCGAGACGCACCCCGAACCGCGACCGTAATCCGGCGGCGAGAGCACGTGCCGACGCATCCGGATCGACCGGAAGCAGAAGAACCGTTCCCGACGGCGTGTTGCTCGAGTCGACCCCCGCGGCCGCCTGCACGAGCCCCTGCCGGTTCTCGACGATGCGGGTCACCCCTCCGGGGTAGGCCCGTGTGGCCACCACGCGCACCGTCTCGGCGGTGATCGCGTCTTCACGATCGGCCGCGGCGATCCGCCGACCCTCGGCCTTGGACATGATCTTGCTCGTCACCACCAGGATGTCGCCGCTCTGCGGCGAGAGCTCGGCCGACACCAGCGCGTCGCCGATGAGCCTCACCAGGTCGGCGCCCTCCTCGATCTCGGGTAGGCCCCCGAGAGGCACGATCGTGATGCCGCTCATCGGTGCAGCTTCGGGAGCACGTCGCGGCCGAACACATCGATCCACTCGCGCTGATTGCGGCCGACGTTGTGCAGGTAGATCTTGTCGAACCCGAGGTCGGCGAAGCGCTGGATGTGCGCGCGGTGCACATCCGGATCGCTCGAGATCACCAAGCGACCGTCGAAATCTTCGGGCCGCACCATCTTGGCGAGCTGCTCGAATTCGAAGGGGCTCCGGATGTCGGCCTTCGGGAAACGCATCCCGCCGTTCGGCCACTCCCGCAGCGCGCTCGCCATGGCCTCCTCGTCTGTCGCCGCCCAGGACAGATGCAGCTGAAGCACCCGTGGCATCGTCGACGGATCTTTGCCCGCTTCACGCGCGCCCTCGTCGAACTTCGTGAACAACCCGGAGATCTTCTCCAGCGGCGCCCCCACCGTGATCAACCCGTCGACCGTGCGGCCCGCCCGCCGCGCCGTGACCGGCCCCGCCGTGGCCACCAGGATCTCGGGTGCCCGTTCAGGCATCGTCCACAACCGTGTCGACTCCAGCTTGAAGAAGGTGCCCGAGTGCTTCACGTCTTTGCCGGCCAGCGACGCCGTGAACAGCTTGTTGATGATGTCGACGGCCTCGAACATCCGGTTGATGCGCTCCGGAGCCTCGGGCCAGTAGCCACCGACGATGTGCTCGTTCAGGGCCTCGCCCGAGCCGAGCCCGAGCCAATGCCGCCCGGGATACATCGCGCCGAGCGTGGCCGAGGCCTGCGCCACCATCGCCGGATGCCACCGGAAGCTCGGCGACGTGACCCCCGGCCCGAAGTCTCCCCGCGTGCGCTCCCCCACCGCGGCGAGCACGTTCCAGACGAACGACGACTGCCCCTGACGAGGCACCCACGGCTGGAAATGGTCGGCCGCCATCACCCCGCTGAACCCGTGCTCTTCGGCGTAGGCCGAGAGGGCTACGGCTTCGCTGGGATGGAACTGCTCCAGCATCGCGGCGTAGCCGACCTGAATGTTCGACATCGATGGACCTTCCGGTTGTTCTCCTTCGACTATAGGTCGCAGGCGTGACCGGTTCCGCGCCCTGGCCGATGCTGTGGAGAACGCCCGCAGATCAGTCGGTTGTGTGTTGGAGGAACTCCGCCACCGGCGCCGGCACGTAGGGCGCGACGTCGCCGCCGAGCGCTGAGACCTGTCGCACCAGCGAGCTCGAGACATGCGCGTGGGCCGGATCCGGCAGCAGGAAGATCGTCTCCACCCCCGCGAGATTTCGGTTCACGATCGCCATCGGCGTCTCGTAGGCGACATCCACCTGCGAACGGATGCCTTTCACGATCGCCGAGGCGCCGACATCCGTGCAGTAGTCGACCAGCAGCCCGACGCTCCACGAGTTGACGACGATGTTGCCGTTCGTGAGACCGCGTTCCTCGAGCGACTTCTCGATCAGGGCGACACGATGGGCGATCGGGATGAGGGCGTGCTTGTCGGGGTTGTGCACCACGACGACGTGCAGCTCGTCGAACAACTTCGCCGCACGTTCGATCACGTCGATGTGACCCAGGGTGATGGGATCGAAGGAACCAGGGACCACGGCGACACTGCTCATGGCCCAAGGCTATCAACGCCGGGATCCCCCGGTCACACGTGACGGCTGAAGTCTCCCTGCGCCCTTGCGGTCGGCTCCGACACCGGTGGTGCCGATGCTGTGAAAGGTGCAGCCGGCGAGGATGCCGCGGCCTCCGCTGTGCCCGCCTGCTCCTGCTCCCGGGCCACGAACTCCGCGCTCAAGGCGATCGTCGACTCGAGCAAAGCGTAGAGCCGTTCGTCGGGGAACGGCGCACACGCCGAGCGCACGCCGTCGACCGACATCGCGATCGTCACATGCGTCTGCCGCGCCGAGATCTCCGCACGGCGCCACCGCACATTGCGATCCAGGAAACGTCGAGCCCAGGCCTCGGCCTCGGGCGCGGCGTCGAGAGCCTCGCGCAGGGGGCCGTCGACATCGATCGGTGCGCTTCCGCCTGCACGCTCGAGGGCGTCCTGGCATACCAGGGCTCCGACGGCGAGGGCGTGCTGCCGGTCGATCGACGCGATCGGGATCGCCGCCGACGCGGCCGTGACCGCGATGATGAGGTCGAGCCTCGGATCATCGGTCGTCAACCCGATCACCGAGGGGATCAGCGGCGCGAGCGCACTTCGCCCCTCATTCGATGTCAGGTCGTTGACCGCGCGCGCCATGTGGGCGAGCCCGGCATGCGTGCACGACGGATGATCGCTCCAGCGTTCGCCCGCCAGGAAGGATGCGAACTCCATGAAACAGGCGCCCGAACGCGGGGAGCGATGCCGCCCCGCGGAGAGCACCGGCATGATGTCGGGCTGCAGGGTTGCAGTGCTCCGGCGTGACTTCAGGGTCTTCATAGCCACCTCATCTCCACTGGTTCCACTGTGCTCCCGTGCGGAGCAGATTTCAATGGGTGTGTGGGGATGATGCGGGATCCCGCGCGAAAGCCACAGGCTCTTGCGGACCGCACAGAATTCCTCTGCGGAAACGCGGTCAGGTCTTGGCCAGGAAGCTCCGCTCGCTCTCGCGCAGTCGCCGATCGAGCGCATCGCGGAGAGCGGGATGCGCGTCGAGGCTCGGATCGTCGGCCACGATCCCGGTGGCGACGGCCCGCGCATCCTGGATCACATCGGCGTCTTTGACCACCCGCAACAGCCGCAACGACGACCGGCCACCGGATTGCACGCTGCCGAGCACGTCACCCTCGCGCCGCAACTCGAGGTCGATCTCGGCCAGGGCGAAACCGTCGAGAGTCGCCGCGACGGCGTCGACACGTTCGCGGGCGAGCGAATCGGCTTCCGCGTGCGTGACCAACAGGCAGAGGCCAGGCACACCGCCACGGCCCACCCGGCCGCGCAGCTGGTGCAACTGGCTCACGCCGAACCGGTCGGCGTCGAGCACCACCATCGTGGACGCGTTCGGCACGTCGACCCCCACCTCGATCACCGTCGTGGCGACCAGTACGTCGATCTCGCGGGCGGCGAAGGCGCGCATGATCGCATCCTTCTCCTCGCTCGGCAGCCGGCCGTGCAGGGCTTCGATGCGCCGCCCGGCGAGCAGAGGGGTGGCACGCAACTGCTGAAGTGTCTCGACGACGTTGGCTTTCGGGGGCGGCGGGGGGCCGGCATCCTTCTGGCCCTCGCCGCTGCCCTCATCGGGGTCGTCGAGCCCGTCTCCGCTGGTGTCGGCAGGATCGATGGCCGGGCACACCACGAAGGCCTGCCTGCCCACGGCCAGCTCCTCAGACACGCGTTGCCAGATGCGCCCTGCCCACCCCGGCTTCTCGGCCAACGGCACACTGAAGCTCTCGATACCCTGGCGGCCGGCGGGCAGCTCGCTGATGGTGGAGATGTCGAGATCGCCGAACACCGTCATCGCGACCGTGCGCGGGATGGGCGTGGCAGTCATCACGAGCACGTGCGGCGGAGTGGTGCCCTTCTGCCGCAGGGTGTCGCGCTGCTCCACGCCGAAGCGGTGCTGCTCGTCGACCACCACGAGTCCGAGGTCGTAGAACTGCACCACGTCAGAGAGCAGGGCGTGCGTGCCGACGACGAGCTTCGCCTGACCCGACACCATCCGCAGCAACGCCTTCTTGCGCTCGGCGGTCGGCAGCTGCCCCGTGTGCAGGGTGGGCACGAGTTCGGCCGCGAGGTCGGGGCCGAGCACCTTCACGATCGAGCGCAGATGCTGGGAGGCGAGCACCTCGGTCGGGGCGAGCAGCGCCGACTGGCCGCCCGAGTCGGCGACGGCCAGCATCGCGCGCACGGCGACCAGCGTCTTGCCCGAACCCACTTCGCCCTGCAGCAGTCGCATCATGGGGGTCTCGGATGCGAGGTCGCGCGCGATCTCCGAGCCCACGAGTTGCTGATCGGCCGTCAGCCGGAACGGCAGTGCCGCGTCGAAGCGCTCCAGGTAGCCTCCGGGCTTCGGCGTGCGGGCCGCGGTGTGCACGGCGTGCGTCTCGGCGCGCTGCTTGACCAGGGCGGTCTGCAGAACGAACGCTTCATGGAAGCGCAGCGTGTCGCGGGCGCGCATCCACTCGCTGTCTTTCTGCGGACGATGGATGCCCTCGAAGGCGCGTTGGGCGGTCATCAACCCGCGTTCTTCGCGCACCTCGTCGGGCACCGGATCGGGGATGCCGCCGTGCAGACCGTCGAGCACCAGTTCGACCGACTTCGCGATCTGCCAGCTGGCGAGGGAGGCGGTGGCCGGGTAGATCGGGATGGGCATCTCGGCCCAGCGCTTCGCCTCGGCGTCGTCGAGCGCCTCGCCGGCACCGGCTGCGAGGGCCAGGTCGTCGAGAACCTGGTAGTTCGGATGCGAGAGCTGCAGCGCACCCTTGTAGTTGGAGACCTTGCCGGCGAAGATGGCGCGCACCCCGGGCCGCAATTCCCGCGACCGCCAGGCCTGGTTGAAGAAGGTGAGGGTGAGGAAACCCTGGCCGTCGGAGATCGAGACCTCGAGGATGTTTCCTCGCCGCGCCTTCATCTGCCGCTCGCTGACGGTGCGCACCTCGGCCACGATGGTGACGTTCTCGTCGATCGGAAGCATGTCGATGGCCGTGAGTTCGCCACGGCGGGCGTAGCGGCGCGGGTAATGGCTCAGCAGATCGGCCACGGTCCGGATGCCGAATGCCTTCTCGAACGCCGACGCCGTGCGCCCTCCGAGCACCCCCGAGAGCTTCGCATCGAGCGCGGTACCCGCCCCGGGCAGGGAGGTGGGGGCCGGGCTGGTCATGCCTAAATCTTATGTCGCGCCCCCGACAGCACGTCCGGGACAGCGAATCGGCTCGCCAGGTAGCGCTAAGTCGCCCCTGAACCGTGTCTTCGGCCGACTTAGCGCGACTTCGCGACGCTCGCGACCCGCTGAGGGGGTTCGGACGGGCGGTAGGGTGCTGGGATGCCTCGCATCATCGCCGGATTCGCCGGATCGCTCAACCTCGCCGTGCCCCGCTCTGGCACCCGCCCCACGAGCGACCGCGTGCGGGAGGCGATCTTCTCGGCGCTGGAGGCGCGTGGCGGACTCGACGGGCTCAGCGTGCTCGACCTCTATGCCGGATCGGGCGCCCTGGGCCTGGAAGCAGCCAGCCGAGGCGCGGCATCCGTCGTTCTGGTGGAGAAGAACGCGCCGGCGGCATGGATCGCCCGGCAGAACGCCGAGACGGTGACCCGAGCGGCGGCACGGGATGCGCGCCCACGGGTCGACGTGTCGGTGCAAGCGGTGCTGCCCTACCTCCGCGCGGCGCCCGTGGTCGTGGGAGCGGGATACGACGTTGTGTTCGTCGATCCGCCCTACGAGCTGCCGGAGCCGGAACTCACGGAGGCGCTGTCCGCGCTCGCTCCCCTGCTCGCGCCCGACGCCACGGTGCTCGTGGAGCGCAGCAGCCGCACCCCCGAACCCGCGTGGCCCGCGGGGCTGACACTCGACCGCACGAAGGCCTATGGCGAGACCGTGCTCTGGTGGGCCTCGCCCGCCTGACCACCGTCGTTCCTCCTCGCGACTCGCCGATATTCGCCCTCCCCGAGCGATTTAGGGGCGGATTTTGCCGGATTTTGGCGGGTCGCGACGAGGCGAGGTGGAGTGGGATGGGGCCGGGTGACGGGTCAGCCGGCCTGGCCGTCCCAGTCGGCGTACGGGTCCCAGCCGGCCCGGTCGTCGTAGGGACGGTCGCCGATGAGCACCTGCGGGGCCGCGCCCGACGGCACCGCACCCACCTCGCCGAGCCGACGGAAGCCCTGCGGCAGCGGCACGCCGGGCGGGAAGGTCGCGAGCAGGGCGTGATCCTCTCCGCCGGTGAGCACGAAATCGGCCGCGTGGTCGCCGACGATCGCGTCGAGGTCGAGCAGGGCACGCGCCTCGCGAGCGATGGCGCCGGGGTCGAACCGGATGACGCATCCGCTCGCCTGCGCGATGCGCCTGGCGTCGAGCACGAGACCGTCGGAGACGTCGAGCATCGCGGTCGCCCCGCCGAGCGCCGCTTCGACCCCGGAGGCGATGGGCGCCGTGGGCGCGAGCTGCGCTTCGAGCAGGTCGGCGTGCTCCCGCCGGAGCACCGCCCCGAGCACGGCGTCGGGTTCAGCGGGCGGCGCGGATGCGTCGGACACTCCGGATGCGTCGACCACGTCGCGAGGGCGAAGCCCGGCACCCGCCCCACCGGCCTCGGTCGCCTCGGTCGCCGCTTGTGAGGTGTGCGCGCCGCCGGCATCCGTCGCTGCTCCCGCGGTATGTTCGCCGACAACATCGCTCCCAGCTCGCGAGGAAAGCGCCCCGCCCGCAGGGCTCGCGGTGCGGGCAGCCCCGCCCGCGTGGCGCACGACCCCGTCGCGGAAGAGCAGCCAGATCCCGGCCCCCGCCCGCCCGAGCGCGCCCGCCACCGCGACGACGTCGCCGGGCTGCGCGCCGGCTCGCGTCACGGGCGTACGCCCCTCGAGGTCGCCGAACGCCGTCACAGCGAGGGTCAGGGTCGCCGACACCGACAGGTCTCCCCCGGCCACGCCGCATCCGGGGGCCGCCGCCTCGCAGGCATCCCGCAATCCGTCGGCGATGCCGAGCAGCACCTCGACGGGCGTGTCGAGCGGCGCCGCGATCGCCACTACCAGCGCCGTCGGCCGCGCACCCATGGCGGCGACGTCGGCGAGGTTCGTCATCGCGGCCTTCCAGCCGAGGTCGTGCGCCGTCGACCACGCGGCCCGGAAGTCGGGGCCGTGGATCATCATGTCGGTCGTCACCACATAGCGACCGTCGGGCGCCGCCAGCACCGCCGCGTCGTCGCCCGGCCCCAGCAGCTCCGTCGAAGCGTGCGGCAGCCGAGGGAAGATTCGTCGCAACGTCTCGACCTCGCCGACTTCGGCGAGGGTCTCCGGGCGGGCGTTCGCAGGTAAACCGAAGTCGAGGGCCACCTCTCAACGGTAGCCTGAACAGCGATGCCCGCACGTACCCGTCCCCGCTCCGCCGCCACCATCCTCGCCCGCCCGACCCGCAGCCGCGCCGCCGGCATTCTCGCGCTCACGCTGGTCGCCGCAGGTCTGCTGAGCGGATGCGCCGGCACCGTCGCCCTCGACCCGGCCGACGACGCCACCAATCCCTCCTGCGCCGACGTGATCGTGCGGCTGCCCGACACGGTGGCCGACCTGGCGAAACGGGAGACGGATGCGCAGGCGACCGGTGCGTGGGGCGATCCCGCATCCGTTCTGCTGCGCTGCGGAGTGCAGCCCTACGGCCCGACCACGCTGCCCTGCGACAACGTGAACGGCGTCGACTGGATCCGCGACGACAGCGACGCCCCCACCTACCGCTTCACCACCTTCGGTCGGGTGCCGGCCGTGGAGGTCGTGCTCGACAGCGAGGCGGTGTCCAGCTCGTCGACGCTGGTCGACCTGGCGAACGCGGTCTCGTCGATCCCGCAGACCAATCAGTGCCTCGACCTCGACGACGGCACGGGCACCTCGACGGGCACGCCCGTTCCGATCCCCGCGGACTGAGACCGCCGGGCTCAGGCCTCGAGCGCGAGCGCGATGAGCTCGTCGATGATCTCCGGATAGCTCAGCCCCGACGCGATCCAGCACTTCGGGAACATCGAGATCGGCGTGAAGCCGGGCATCGTGTTGATCTCGTTCACCACGAAACCCGTCGGCGTGAGGAAGAAGTCGACTCGTGCCAGCCCCGCCCCGTCGATCGCCGTGAAGGCGCGTGCAGCGAGCGACTGCATGGTCGCCAACTCCTCCGGCGTGAGCGCCGCCGGGCACACGAGCTCGACGCCCGGCGCATCCAAGTATTTCGCGTCGAAGTCGTAGAACTCCCGCGTGGTCATCACGATCTCACCGGCCACCGACACTCGCGGCATCGTTCCGCCGCGACCGCCGAGCACCCCGCACTCCACTTCGCGCCCGGCGATGCCCTGCTCGATCAGCACCCGCGAATCCTCCCGCAGGGCCACGTCGATCGCGGCCGGCAACTCGGACAGCGACGACACCTTGCTCACGCCCACCGACGATCCCGCGCGCGCGGGCTTCACGAACAGCGGCAGACCGAGCGTCGATGCAGAGGCGGTGATCGCCTCGGGAGACGTCGCCCACTCGCGCGCCGTGAGGGTGCGCCAGGGCGCCACTGCGATGCCGGCCTTCTCGAGCACGGTCTTCGTGTAGTGCTTGTCCATGCCGAGCGCCGAGGCGAGCACGCCCGAACCCACATAAGACAGGCCGATCAGCTCTAGCAGCCCCTGCACCGTTCCGTCTTCGCCGTACGGTCCGTGCAGGATGGGGAACACCACATCCACGTCTCCGAGCGACCGCACCGATTCGCCGCCCGCAGAGTCACCCGCACCGTCGCCCGAGGCTGACCGCACCGAGAGCTCCCGGGTCTCGATCGAATCCGGCCACAGGATGCGCGTTCCGTTGTCGAGCACCTGCGGCAGAGCGTTCACGTCGAGCCGGAACTTCGCCGGGTCGTCGTCTTCGAGCACGAACGCGCCCTCCCGGGTGATCCCCACCGGGATCACGTCGAAGCGCGACCGATCGATCGCCTCAAGAACTCCGCCCGCGGTTGCGCAGCTGATCGAATGCTCGCTTGAGCGACCTCCGAAGAGCAGCACCACCGTGATCTTGCCTGGCATCGAGAGTCCTTTCGCCCTGCGGTCCCGAATCGTCGTCGGTCGTCAGGTGGGGGGCTATGTCTTTCGGATCGAGCGTACCGGCCAGCACCTCGCTCACCTGACGGCAGATGGGCATGTCAACGCCCTTGGCCGCCGCGAGCTCCAGAACGGGCGCGACGGATGCGAGCCCCTCCGCGGTCTGCTGCATCGACTTCACGACATCGGCGAAGCTGTACCCCTGCCCGAGCAGGCGGCCGGCGGTGTTGTTGCGCGAGAGCGACGAGCCGCTGGTGGCGATCAGGTCGCCGAGGCCCGCGAGCCCCGACAGGGTCTCCGGATGCCCGCCGTAGGCCACCGCGAAATCGGTCATCTCCACGAGTCCGCGGGTGATGATCGACGCCTTCGTGTTCTCGCCGTAGCCGACGCCGTCGACGATTCCGATGGCGACCGCGATCAGGTTCTTCAGCACCCCGCCGAACTCCGTGCCGATCACATCCGTGTTCACGAAGGAACGGAAGTAGCGGTTCGTCGCGATCTTGGCCACCGCTTCGGCGGTCTCGAGGTTCGTCGACGAGACGACCGCAGCGGTGGGCTGCTCTTTCGCGATCTCGAGAGCGAGGTTCGGACCGGATGCGACGGCGATGCGATTGCGGTCGATCTCCAGCACCGATTCCAGCACCTCGCTCATGCGGAGCCCGGTGCCCTTCTCCACGCCCTTCATCAGGCTGATGACGGGGATGTCGGCGGGGATGATCTCGCGGATCTGCTCGAGGTTCTGCCGCAGCGACTGGCTGGGCACGGAGACGAAGACGAACTGCGCGTCTTTCAATGCGGCCGTGATGTCCGCGGTCGCGGTGATCGCGAGCGGGAGGTTGACACCGGGAAGGTAGTCGCTGTTGCGCTTGGCCTCGCGGATCTCCTTGGCGAGCTCGGGCCGGCGGGCCCAGAGCGTGACGTCGGAGCCGCCGTCGGCGAGCACCTTCGAGAACGTGGTTCCCCAGCTGCCGGCCCCGAGCACGGTGACCCGCGGCCGAACCGGCACACGAGCGGCGGCGCGGCTCACGCGGGGGCCTCGCCGTCTCTCGCTTCGATCCGACCGAACTCGGTCTGGTTGTGCGCTGCGGGGTTCCAGCGCTCCGCCGGCGCCTTCTCGCCGCGCAGGCCCTCGAGCAGCACCGTGATCGCGGTCATCAGCCGATCCGTCGCCTCGAGGAGCGCCTTCTGGTCGACCGGCTTGCCGCGCAGATCGTCGAGATCGACCGGGTCGCCGAAGACGATCTGGATCGTCTTGCGCGGAAAGAGGCTGAGCTTCTTCGAGTAGCGCGGCAACACCGCCTGGGTGCCCCAGTGAGCGGCAGGAATGAGCGGGATGTCGTGCTCCAGCGCGATCCGGGCGGCGCCGGTTTTTCCGCGCATCGGCCACATGTCGGGCTCACGGGTGAGCGTTCCCTCGGGGTAGACGATGACTCCCTGCTGGTGCTCGACGAGCTGGTTCGCCGCCGAGATCGCCGCGTTGTGCCGAGTTCCTCCGGCACGCTCGACCGGGATCTGCCCGCTCTTGCGCAACAGGAAACCGATCACGGGAATCCGGAACAGCGACGCCTTGGCGAGGAACCGCGGCGCCCGCCCCAGCTTCCACACCGACCAGGCCATGATGACCGGGTCGATGTTGCTGTAATGATTCGGACTCAGGATGAATGCACCCGTCACCGGCAATTTGGCCGTGTCATGCAGCTCGAGCTTCGCGATGACGTTCAAGAACGGTATCGCGAGCGCTTCGAGCACCCGGAAGGACACCGTCTTCTCGGTGTTCTTCCGCTTCTGGACATCGACGTCCGTCTGCTCTCCCGCTTTCGCCATCGGCCCTACTCCGCGAAGTAGAAGTCTGCTCCCAGCTTCTCCAGCTTGCCGACGAAGTCGCCGTACCCGCGCGCGATGAGGCCCACGTTGCTGACCGAGGACTGGCCCTTGGCGGTGAGGGCTGCGATGAGGTGGCTGAAGCCGCCGCGCAGGTCGGGAACCTCGAGTTCGGCGCCGTGGAGCTGTGTGGGGCCGGTGATCACGGCCGCCTGCTCGAGCGCACGACGCGGAACACGACGGTTCGGATCGGCCAGGCCGTCTTTGTGCACCTCGATGTTCGCACCCATCTTGATGAGCGCATCCGTGAAGCCGAAGCGGTTCTCGTACACCGTCTCGTGCACGATCGAGGTGCCGTGCGCCTGCGTCAGGGCGATGATGAGCGGCTGCTGCCAGTCGGTCATGAAGCCGGGGTGCACGTCCGTCTCGATCACGACGGGCTTCAGCTCGCCACCGGGGTGGTAGAAGCGGATGCCCTCCTCCTCGATGTCGAACGCGCCGCCGATCTTGCGGAACACGTTGAGGAAGGTCATCATCTCGGACTGCTTGGCGCCCGTGGTGAAGATCGAGCCGCCGGTCGCGAGCGCGGCGGAGGCCCAGGATGCGGCCTCGTTGCGGTCGAAGAGCGCACGGTGGTTGTAGCCGTTGAGGCTCTCGACGCCCTCGATGAAGATGGTGCGGTTCGGCTCGACCGAGATGATCGCGCCCATCTTCTGCAGCACGGCGATGAGATCCATGATCTCGGGCTCGATCGCGGCGTTCTTCAGCTCGGTGGTGCCATCGGCACGCACCGCGGTCAGCAGCACCTGCTCGGTGGCGCCGACGCTCGGGTAGGGCAACTCGATGTTCGCGCCGCGCAGGCCGTTGGGCGCGGTGATGTTGATGCCCGACGGGAGCTTGTCGACGACCGCGCCGAAGGCACGGAGCGCGTCGAGGTGGAAGTCGATCGGGCGGTCGCCGATGCGGCAGCCGCCGAGGTCGGGGATGAAGGCGTGACCGAGGCGATGCAGCAGCGGGCCGCAGAACAGGATCGGGATGCGGCTGGAGCCCGAGAGCGCGTCGATCTCGGCGCTGGTGGCCGTGGCGACGTTCGCCGGGTCGAGCTGCAACACGCCCGTGCCCGCGCTGCCGGTGATCTTCACGCCGTGGATCTCGAGCAGGCTCGCCACCACGTGCACATCGCTGATGTCGGGGACATCGCGGAGCGTCGACGTGGTGTCTCCGAGAAGGGACGCCACCATCGCTTTCGTCACGAGGTTCTTGGCCCCTCGAACATCGATGGTTCCCCGGAGGGGCCGGCCACCGTTGATGACGATCGTGTCGGACTTGAGTCCGACCCGCTCGGCCGCATTACGAGCATCCTGTACGAGACTGTTCACTGAATCACCTGCACTGTCTGATTTGACGATATTTCGCGCTCAGGGTGCCGGTCGTGTCGGCGCCCCTCGCTATTTGACGGGAAGAGTTCGAGGTCTCCAACTCGCTCGTCGGCTCTCGAATTCCGTGATGGCCGCCTCGTCGCGGAGAGTGAGCCCGATGTCGTCCAGACCTTCGAGCAACCTCCACCGAGTGTAATCGTCGATCGCGAAAGAGACTGTGAGGTCACCGACCGTGGCGATTTTCTCCACCAGGTCGACCGTGGCCTCGACTCCCGGGTTCGCTTCGATGGCGGCCCAGAGCTTCTCGATGTCGGCCTCGTCGACCTGACCCGTGAGGAGCCCCTGCTTGCCCGAGTTGCCGCGGAAGATGTCGCCGAAACGGGCGCTCAGAACGGCCGTGAAACCGTAGTCGCGAAGAGCCCAGACGGCGTGCTCGCGGCTCGATCCGGTGCCGAAATCGGGGCCGGCGATGAGCACCTTGCCGTGCTTGTAGGGCTCCTGGTTGAGCACGAAATCGGGGTCGCCACGCCATGCCGCGAAGAGAGCGTCCTCGAATCCGGTCTTCGTGACGCGCTTGAGATAGACGGCCGGGATGATCTGGTCGGTGTCGACGTTTGCGCGCTTCAGCGGCACGGCGACGCCCGTCAGGGTGCTGATCTTCTCCATGGTTCTAGACCTCCACGGTTTCGCGAGTCGGCGCATCCGTCGACAGGTCGGAGACGCTCGAGAGCGTGCCCCGGATGGCGGTCGCCGCGGCGACCAGCGGCGACACCAGGTGGGTGCGGCCGCCCTTGCCCTGACGGCCTTCGAAGTTGCGGTTGGAGGTGCTGGCGCAGCGCTCCCCCGGCGCGAGTTGATCGGGGTTCATGCCGAGGCACATCGAGCAGCCGGCGAAGCGCCACTCGGCGCCGAACTCCTCGACGATCTTGTCGATGCCCTCGGCCTCCGCCTCGATGCGCACGCGCGCGCTGCCGGGCACCACCATGACGCGCACGCCATCCGCTTTCTTCTGGCCTTTGATGACGCTCGCGAAGGCGCGCAGGTCTTCGATGCGGCTGTTCGTGCAGGAGCCCATGAACACGGCGTCGACGGGGATCTCCTTGAGCGGGGTGCCCGCCTTCAGGTCCATGTACTCCAGGGCCCGTTCGGCGCTCGCACGCTCGTTGGGGTCGGTGATGGCCGACGGATCGGGCACGCTTTCGTTGAGCGAGACGCCCTGGCCCGGATTAGTACCCCAGGTCACGAAGGGCTCGAGCTGGTCGGCGTCGAGGAAGACCTCGGCGTCGAACACGGCCGCGTCGTCGGTCTGCAGGGTGCGCCAGTACTCGACCGCGTCGTCCCAGTCCTGGCCGGTGGGCGCGTGCGGGCGACCCTCGAGGTAGTCGAAGGTCGTCTGGTCGGGGGCCACCATGCCCGCGCGGGCACCGGCCTCGATCGACATGTTGCAGATGGTCATCCGGCCCTCCATCGAGAGAGCACGGATGGCGCTGCCGCGGTATTCGAGCACGTAGCCCTGGCCGCCGCCGGTTCCGATCTTCGCGATCACGGCGAGGATGATGTCTTTGGCCGTGACGCCGGGGCGGAGGGTGCCCTCGACCGTGATGGCCATCGTCTTGAACGGCTTCAGAGGGAGTGTCTGCGTGGCGAGCACGTGCTCGACCTCGCTCGTGCCGATGCCGAAGGCCATCGCGCCGAACGCGCCGTGCGTGCTCGTGTGCGAGTCGCCGCAGACCACCGTGATGCCGGGCATCGTGAGGCCGAGCTGGGGGCCGACCACATGAACGATGCCCTGCTCCAGGTCGCCCAGGGAGTGCAGGCGAACGCCGAACTCCTTCGCATTGGCACGCAGCGTGTCGATCTGGGTACGGCTCGTGAGGTCGGCGATCGGCTTGTCGATGGCCAGGGTGGGGGTGTTGTGGTCTTCGGTGGCGATCGTGAGGTCGAGGCGTCGCACCGGGCGGCCCTCGGCGCGCAGGCCGTCGAAGGCCTGGGGGCTCGTGACCTCGTGCACCAGGTGCAGGTCGATGTAGAGCAGGTCGGGGCTGCCGTTCTCGCCCTTCACGACGAGATGGTCGTCCCAGACCTTCTCGGCCAGGGTGCGGGGGCGCTGGGTCGAGGCGGCGTCTGCCGCGAGGTGGGCGGCGACCTCGGCCGCGTTCTCGGCGAGATCGACCGGCTGGGCCGCGGCCGTTTCGGCGTCGGCGATCTCGTCGGCCAGGTCCGCTTCTGCGGCTGCTGCCTCGGCGTCTGCACGCAGCAACGCGCTGATGTCGATGGCGACGGTGTCGGCTGACAGAGTGTCGATCGGCGTCGGCTCAGCAGCAGTGGTGTCCGGGGCACCGGCGCCCGCGCCGGCCTCCGGAGTCGATGGGGTGCTCATTGATACGGATGTCCTTCGGAGAGTAGGGGGTCAGCCAACGACAAACTCCGCGACGGGGTGGCCTTGAGCTAAGACCCGTCGCGGCAACGAAGGAGAAGCCGACCGAACAGCACCTCCCGATCGTACCACCGCCCTCCTGCCCCCTCCCTGAGGGCCCCGCGCCGCCCCGAGCGACCGGGAGATAGGCGACAGAACGTGCCCACTCGATGGGGTGGCGGGTCAGTGGTCCTTGGGGGCGGGAGCGTCTTTGGGGGCGGGGGCCGCCGGGGCGGGCGTGGGGGTGCGACGCATCTTGATGAGCGACGCGATCGTAGCCACGGCCATCGACAGGATGATGACCGCGAGGCTCGTCCAGGTGTCGATCTCGGGGATCCACTCGATCGGATGACCACCGTTGATGAAGAACACCTCGTTGGCGTGCAGCGCGTGGAACACCAGCTTCACGCCGATGAACGCCAGGATGAACGCAATGCCGTAGTGCAGGTACACGAGCTTCTCGAGCAGCCCGCCGAGCAGGAAGTAGAGCTGCCGGAGCCCCATCAGCGCGAACACGTTCGCCGTGAACACGATGAACGGCGATTGCGTGATGCCGAAGATGGCGGGGATCGAGTCGAGCGCGAACAGCAGGTCGGTCGACCCGAGCGCGAGGAACACGATGAGCATCGGCGTGAACATCTTCTTGCCGTTGAAGGTGGTGCGCACCTTCGCGCCGTCGAAGTCGGGCGCGATGTTGATGCGCTTGCGCAGCATCCGCACCAGGCCGTTCTCGCCGTCGCCCTCATCGTGGTTGCCGAAGGCCTGCTTCCACGCCGTGTAGAGGAGGAAGGCGCCGAAGAGGTAGAAGATCCAGCTCAGGCTCTCGATGAGTTGCGCACCGATGAGGATGAAGATGCCGCGCAGGATGAGCGCGATGATGATGCCCACCATCAGCGCCTCTTGCTGGTATTTTCGCGGCACGTTGAAGCGCGCCATGATGATGACGAACACGAACAGGTTGTCGATCGACAAGCTGTATTCCGTCAGCCAGCCCGCGAGGAACTGCCCCGCGTGCTCCCCGTCGGCGAACACCAGCATCAGCAGCGCGAAGATCAGCGCCAGCACCACGTAGAACACGACCCAGAGGGTCGCCTCCTTGAAGGTGGGCACGTGCGGGCGCTTGAACGCCAGGATGAGGTCGGCGGCCAGAATGAGCACGAGAACCACCAGGGAGGTGATTTCGAAGGCCAAAGGGAGCTCGAGGGGCACGAGGACCTTTCCGTTGCGACTGTTCTCGGACAGCGTGAAGCTCCGAAAGTCTCTCCCGCGCGAAGGCCCCGGTTGCCCGGTGCTCGCGCCGCCGTTCCGGGCACCCGACGACGGATACCGTGATGACGAAAACGGCGAAGTGGGATACTCCCCTTCTGCGACGCAATACTACAGGGAGCGACGCATCAGCCCCCACCGCGCGAAACGACGGAGGTGGTCGCAAGACCCGGTGTCGGCATCCGTCGTTCCGGGCGTTCTGCGAGAATCTCCGTCGTTTCGTGCGGACGGGGAGGTCAGCGGGTGGTGCGGGCTCGCGCCAGCTCGTCACGCACCTCGGCACCCACCTCGTTGAGCCGCTGCTTCAGCCGCGCGACCAGCTCGGGCGCCACACCCTCGCGGGTTGCCGCCTTG
Organism: Herbiconiux aconitum; assembly: GCF_024979235.1. Lineage (NCBI taxonomy): Bacteria > Bacillati > Actinomycetota > Actinomycetes > Micrococcales > Microbacteriaceae > Herbiconiux > Herbiconiux aconitum. Next base: position 121,344 of record NZ_JANLCM010000002.1, on the reverse strand, counting down.
CGCAGCTCGAGCCGCAACCGCTGGCGGAATTCCGTGATCGCGGCGTCGGCGTCACGGAGCGCTTCAGCCGATTCGGCACGGGATGCGCCTCCGCGGTCGGAACGCGCATCCGTCGACCCGTTCGAGGAACCGCTGCTCGACCAGCCGGGGCCGGATGTCGCCGAGGTGCCCCTTCCGGATGTCGGCATGGTGGTGCTCGAACGGGCATCGCGCGCCGCCGACGCGAGATCGGCCTTGAGGCTCTTCATGGCCTGGTTGACGCCGGAGCGCACCTCGTCGGCGAGCCGCCGCACCGAGTCGGAGAGCTCCGCCTCGATGTTGTCGAGTTCGCCGCGACGGGATTCGAGCTCGGCACGACCGGCATCCGTGATGGCGTAGACGGTCTTGCGGCCGTCGGCGGTCTTGGTGACGAGCCCCTCCTCCTCGAGCTTCGCGAGGCGCGGGTAGATGGTGCCGGCGCTCGGGCTGTAGGTGCCGCCGAAGCGGTCGCTCAGCGCCTGGATGAGTTCGTAACCGTGCTTCGGCGATTCGTCGAGCAGGCTGAGGAGGTAGAGGCGCAGGTGGCCGTGGCCGAAGACGGGAGTCATGCCGAGGCCCCCTCGGAGGTCGTGGCGGTGCCGGTGGCGGAGGACGTCGCGCCGCCCGCCGTGGTTCCGGTCGCGCCGCCCGCGGTGGTTCCGGTCGCGTCGCCTGCCGTGGTTCCGGTCGCGTCGGCGGTCGCCGTGTCGTCGCGGAAGATGACGGTGATGTTGCCCGACACCGAGTTGGCGCGGAATTCGGTCCAGCGCCCGTCGAGGTCGCCGGTGTGACCGTTGTAGCCGCCACCACGCAGCCCCTTGATGGTGCTGGAGCCCAGTTGCAAGGCCCCGGAGACCGAGTTCACGTTGTAGCGGGCCGCGACATCGCTGTCGAAGCGCACCGTGAGGTCGCCCGAGACGGTGTTGTTCTGGATCTCGTCGGGGGTTCCGGTGGTGTCGACGAAGACCTCGCCCGAAACTCCGTCGGAGGAGAATCGACGGATGGCGCCGGAGGCCGCGATGTCGCCGGACACCGTGTGCGCGTTGACGAGACCCCTGTGATCGCGGATCGACACCTCACCGCTGACGGTGTTGATGTCGAGGTCGCCGGTGACCGCGTCGATGACGACCTCACCGGTGACCGTGCTGATGCGCGCATCCGTCGTGAGCCCTGAGATGAGGGCGGAGGCGGAGATGACGCCGAACTTCAGCGCCACGTCGCGCGGCACCATGAGGCTGATGTCGGCGCGGGCGTTGCCACGCCAGGACTTGAAGACCTCGATGAAGTTGTCCCAGCGGAGTTGCGGATGGTCGATCTCGAGCAGGTCGCCGTCGATCGAGATCTTGAGGTCTTTGCCGGTCACCGAGTGCACCTCGATGCGGGCGCCCGGCTCGTCGTGCCCGATGATGTCGATCTGCCCGCCGATGAGGCCCACCTTGAGCGACCGCACCAGCTCGATGTCGATGACTTTCGGACCGTCGACGATCCACTTCTCCAAAACCACGATGCACTCCAACCTGATTCGCGATATATCGCGTTGATGTCTGAAGTCACGTTATATCGCGTTCGGGCGCAAGTCAAGCTATATCGCGAGCTGGCGCGGATGCGAGATGGGGGTGCGAGGTGGGAAGAGGGGGGAAGGAGGTGAGAAGAAAGGAGGTGCGGGATCGGGGTGCCTCATGCCGGAAGGAATGGCAGCCGATTCGAACGCAACAGGCCCTACTCGACGACCTAAGGTGAGGCCTCGGCCGCGTCAGCGACCGAAGCCGAACATGTCGCCTCGCGCCGGGCAGGGACCGGCGCGAGCAATGAGCGCCCGACCAGCCGAAGGCCGGCCGAGCGCGGGGAAAAGCGGCGAGTCGGTACCCTTCTACCCGATCCCGTGCTCCGCCATGAACGGCATCGGGTCGTAGCGCACCCCGTCGGCTCCGTACATCTCGAAATGGGTGTGCTCCGTGGTGGCGTTGCCGGTGCGACCGGTGAGCCCGATCACCTGGCCGGCGGTGACGATGGAGCCGACTCCGACGGTCAGCGATCCGTCGATGAAGTGCATGTACATGCTGCAGACGGCTTGCCCGCCGACCTTGTGCGCGATCGAGGTGTACACGCCGCCGGTTCCGCCGTTTCCGGATGCGGCGATCACCACACCGTCGGCGATGGCGTGCACGGGAACGCCGGAGCTGTTCAGCATGTCCACACCCTTGTGGAAGCCTTCGGAGCGCGGGCCGAAGCCGTCGGACATCCGGTAGCCGTCGGGGTAGACCGGCGAGAAGGCGACGGATTCGCCGATCGCGTCGGAGCCTGCCTGGCACTGCCCTCCGCCGTAACCGCCCTCACTCGAGCCGCCCGACGACGACGACGAGGCCACCGGCTTCGGCGTGGGAGTGGGTGTCGGCGTGTTGATGACGTAGCCGTCGCGCGACACCGCGGGGCCTTCGCCCTCCAGTGCTGAGAACGACTGCTCCCCTCCGACGGCGGCATCGATCTGCACGTTGTCGAAGGAATCCGGGGTCGTCAGCGAGGCGGCGGGCACCGACGTGGCGACGGCGACACCGAAAACGAACGTCATGGCGACGACGCCGAGCAGTGGGCCTTGGTACTTCATCCGCCCCATTCAACAGGCCTCACCTGTACAACACAACCGAGCGCGACGGATCGTCGCGTCATACACGGCACTTTCGGCGAGAAGGGACAGAATCGGAACATGCCACTTCCCATCGAGGATTATGCGGTCATCGGTGACTGCCACACGGCCGCGCTCGTCGGCCGCAACGGGAGCATCGACTGGCTCTGCCTCCCCCGTTTCGACTCGGCCTCGACCTTCGGTGCGCTCCTCGGAACGGAGGAGCACGGCCGCTGGCTGGTGGCGCCGACCGACCCGTCGGCGACCTCGACGCGCCAATATCTCGACGACACCTTCATCCTCATCACCCGCTGGGAGACCCCGACGGGCGTGGCCGAAGTGATCGACGCGATGCCGAAAGGCGACCGCCGTGCCGACCTGGTGCGTCGGGTGCGTTGTGTCAGCGGCTCCGTGGAGATCCGCCAGGAGCTCGCCATCCGCTTCGGTTACGCCGACGCCCTGCCGTGGATGCGCCAGGCCCCCGAATACGGCCAGAACGTCGTGATCGGGGTGGCCGGGCCGGATGCGGTCGTCGTGCGCGGCCCGAAGCTGCAGGCCTCGAACCATTTCCACGAGTCGATCTTCACCCTCGCCGAGGGCGAGCAGACCGACATCGTGCTGACCTGGTATCCCTCTCATCGCTCGCCACCGGAACCGATCGACGTGGAGGCGTGTCTCGAGGCCACGGCCACCTGGTGGCGCGACTGGGCGGCCGCGACCGAGTTGCCCGAGCCCTACCAGGCCGAGGTGCGCCGCTCGCTGCTGGTGCTGCGCGCCCTCACCCACGAAGACACCGGCGGCATCGTCGCAGCGGTCACGACCAGCCTGCCGGAGCAGTTCGGAGGCTCGCGCAACTGGGACTACCGCTACACCTGGATCCGCGACGCCTCACTCACCCTCGCCGCCCTGATGCTGCACGGCTACGAGGCCGAGGCGGGGCACTGGCGGCGCTGGCTGCTGCGCGCGATCGCGGGCGACCCGGCCGACATCCAGATCATGTACGGGCTCTCAGGCGAGCGGCACCTGCCGGAGTACGAGATCGACAGCCTGCCCGGCTATCTGGGTTCGTCGCCGGTGCGCGTGGGGAACAGCGCATCCGATCAGTATCAGGGCGACATCTTCGGCGAGCTCATGATCGCGCTCCGCGAAGCGCGGCGCATCGGCGTCGAAGAAGACGAGTTCTCGTGGCCGTTGCAGCGTGCGCTGCTCGGCTTCCTCGAACAGAACTGGATGCGCCCCGACAACGGCATCTGGGAGATCCGCGGCCCGCAGGTGGCGTTCACGCACTCGCGGGCGATGATCTGGGCGGCGTTCGCCTGCGGCGTCGAGGCGGTGCGGGTCTACGGACTGCCGGGCGACGCCGACCGTTGGGCCGAGTTGCGCGACACGATCCGGGCCGAGATCGAAGAGCACGGCTACGACCCGGTGCGCAACACCTTCGTGCAGCATTACGGCTCCACCGAGGTCGACGCTTCGCTGCTGCTGCTCTCGCAGATCGGCTTCGTGAGTGCGACGGATCAACGGATGCTCGGCACCGTCGCCGCGATCGAAGAAGACCTCCTGCGCGACGGCCTGCTGATGCGCTACCGCACCGAGTCGGGGGTGGACGGGTTGCCGGGTGGCGAGCATCCGTTCCTCGCCTGCTCATTCTGGCTGGTGCAGCAATACGCCCACTCGGGGCGGATCGACGAGGGGAAAGCACTGATGGACCGGCTCGTGGGGCTGGTGAACGACGTGGGGCTGCTCTCGGAGGAGTACGACGTGGCCGGCGAGCGCCAGGTCGGCAACTTTCCGCAGGCCTTCTCGCACCTCGCCCTCGTGCGGGCGGCGGATGCGATCGCCACCGTGTCGATCGGCGTCACGCACACGCCCGTGCTGGAGCCCTGAGCCGGGTGACGGGCGACCGCGGTTGCGCCTGGCCCCGGAGCGATTAAGCTCGAATCGATGCTGCCACTCACCGAGTCGGAGATCCGCGCCTCCTTCACCAACACGAGCGCGCACGAGATCGCCCGTATGACGCTGCCGGGCCTCCACGAGATCGTGTGGGAGGACAGGGAGTTCCTCGGCTGGCGCGACGCCCACGCCATCCATCGGGGCTATATCGTCTATTGGCGCGACGACCGGCCCGTCGGCATCCTGCTGAAAGCAGCGGGCTCGCGGATGCGGCCCGGCATCTCGGCGATGTGCTCACTCTGCCGCACACCGCTCCCGGGAGGCCAGGTGACCCTGTTCACGGCGCCGCGAGCGGGCCAGGCGGGCATCGACGGCAGCACCATCGGCACCTACATCTGCTCTGACCTCACCTGCTCGATGCTGATCCGCATCGTGCCCCCGAAGTCCGACATGCAGCCCGACCCCGCCGACGTGATCGCGTCGCGGGCGCAGGGGTTGAGCTCCCGCCTCCACTCCTTCACCGACGACGTTCTGCGAGCCGGCTGAGCGCGCGTCACCACGCCGGCCGCTCGGCAGCCCGCACGGACGAGTGACCCGGAGCGCGACGACCGGGTGCCGTCACATCGCGAGCGGCGTCCATGATGCGGGCGCGGCCCAGCTCCTCCAGGCTCGCGGATGCCGCCTCCGCACTCGAGGCCGCGGCGCCGTACCACCGGCCGCAGGTCACCACCACCACGCCGTTCAGCGTCATGTACCAGCCGCGACTGCCGGGGCGCGGGCCGATGACGGGTGTGACGACCAGCTCGTCGATCCGGTCGCGCAGCTGCAGCACGTGGGCGCGGGCGCTGGAGAAGCTCGGGTAGACGTGCGCGGAGCGGCAGAGTTCCCGGTTGTTGGTGGCGAGGATGCGCCAGATGCCGGTGCGCTCGGCGGCCCCGGAGGCGACCGCCGACGCGACACCCGGCCGCGAGCCCGGCCGATCCGGCGACCCGGCCGACGACAGCGGCGCGACGACCTGGCGGAAGCGGTTCCAGGAGTCCAGCATCGGATCGCCGCCCGCACGGAACGACGAGAAGACGACGCGCGACGTCTCCGACATCGTTCCCCCTGACCATGACCGGTACTGCACGGTAAGTGAGTACAGGGGGAAACGATCGGGGCGGTGGGTGACGTCCGCATGCCCTCAGGCTGAAGAAGAGGTGGACGGCTGATGAGGAAACATCCGATTGACGGATGTTAACGATCGGGGGCGGATGACCCCGAGGTCATCGCGCCGGCGCGTCGACCGTCAGCCGTCGTTCTCCGTCAGCGTCTCGTCGTCGGTCTCGATCTCCTGGTCGGCGTCTTCGGGCTCGTCGGCCAGCGTCGCGTCGACGCCGGAGGGAACCGCATCCGTCGTCGGCCCGTTGCCCACAACGCCCTGTCCGTCGGGGTAGCCCGCGCCGTCGGGGTACTCGATGTCGCTGAGGTCGACGGGCTCGTCGTTCTTGTCGTTCATGGTGTCCTCCCAGGCCGGCCGAAGACGATGGTGGATCGGCCGTGTGTCAGCAACTCAATCATGATCACGAGCGCCGCGAACAGCAATTCGCCCACGAACACCGCGAGCTTCGACCACCACGGCAGTTCGGCCCGTGCGACTGCCGCGAGCGCGAGAGCGAGCGCCATCGTGCCAGTCGCGAGTCGAGAGCGGTCGAGACGTCGATCCTGCCGAATCCGGCGGCCGCGAGAAAAGCGAGCGGCACCACTGCGGTGGCGAGCGCGGAGGTGGAGACGCCGAGGTATCCGGCCATCACGCGAGGCCAGCACCGCGCCGACCACACCGATGAGGAAGGCCGAGGCGATGGCCCAGGCTCACCCGAGCGCGGCCCGCGGCTCGCGTCTGCGCTTCTCAAACACTCGGGACGTGCAACGAATCGCCAAGACACGCCGCAACGCCCACGCGCATAGCGGCGTATTTTGGCGAATCAGTTCGGGTATGGGAGAAGAAGGCAGGAAACGCGAAAAACCCCCGGTTTCCCGGGGGTTTCGCGTGTTGTGACCCCAGCGGGATTCGAACCCGCGTTACCGCCGTGAGAGGGCGACGTCCTAGGCCGCTAAACGATGGGGCCGTCTTGACAACTCATCGAGTATGCCACACCCGGCAAGCCTTCTCAAACCAGGACGGATAGTGCACCCGGCACCAGTTCGACGGTGAGGGGCAGCGGCCCGAATCGCTCCCCGTCGGCGTAGCCCACGATGCCGGGTGACGACACGGTCACCGTGCGGCCGCGCATGAACTCCACGATCTCGAGTTCCGAATGAGCACCGGCGAACACCTTCGGGAAGAGGCGGATGAAACGCAGCCGCGACACGGGTTTCACGATGAAGACGTCGAGGAGTCCGTCGTCGAGGAGGGCGTCGGGCGCCACCCGCATCCCGCCGCCGATCGTGGTGTTGTTCGCCACCGAGAGCAGACAGGAGTCGACCTCGCGGCGCTCTCCGTCGACGATCAGCTCGTACCGCCGCGCGCGCAGCGTGATCAGTTCGGCGACGAGCGCGTAGACGTACCGTGAGGCGCCCCTCGGGAACCGCATCCCGTTCGCCCGCTCGTTCACGCGGGCGTCGAATCCGGCGGAGAGCACGCCCCCGAACCAGCGGTGCGGTGCGTCGCCCTCGACCCCGGTGACCTTCGCCGCATCGATCACGCGGGGTGCGCGGTCGAGGGCGTCGCAGAGGGCGGCGATGGCGGCATCCGGATCGGCCGTGGGGATGCCGACCCCGGCGGCGAAGTCGTTGCCGGTGCCGGCGGGAACGATGCCGAGCGGGATGCCCGTGCCGGCCACCAGATTGACCCCCAGGTTGACCATGCCGTCACCCCCGACCACGACCAGCGCGTCGGTCGGCGCGGTGAGCGCATCCTGAGCCACCCGCACGAGACCGTCGAAATCAGGGGCGCTCAGCGGAACGACCTCGTGCCCCCGCCGCTTCAAGGCGGCCACCGCAGCGGGGCCCACCGGCCGGGTCTTGCCGAAGGAGGCGTTCGGGTTGATCGCGACGACGATCCGCTTCGCAGGGGAGACCATACCGACCGATTATTCCCCAAGTTGCGTATCCCGATGCGCGGGTGTTGAGTCGGGAGATATGAGACTCACGAAATTCGAACACGCGGCCCTTCTCCTCGAGCAGTCGGGCAAGAAGCTCTTCGTCGATCCCGGGTCGTTGACGACCCCGATCACGTCGGCCTCCGACACCGTCGCCGTGGTGATCACCCATGAGCATGCCGACCATTGGACGCCCGATCAGCTGAACCGCATCCTCGAGGTCTCCCCCGACGCGGTGATCTACGGGCCCGAAGGGGTCGTGCTGGCCGCTTCCGGCTTCGACGTCACCCGTGTCGACCCGGGCGACACCGTGGAGGCGGGCCCGTTCACCCTGCGCTTCTTCGGCGGCGTGCACGCGCTCATCCATTCGACGATCCCCCTCGTCGACAACGTCGGCGTGCTGATCAACGACGTGCTCTACTACCCGGGCGACTCCTTCGCGGTTCCGGAGGGCGTAGACGTCGACATGCTCGCCGTGCCGGCCGGCGCGCCCTGGCTGAAGATCGGCGAGGCCATGGACTACGTGCTCGAGGTGAAGCCCAAGAGGGCCTTCCCGACGCACGAGATGGTGCTCTCGGTGGCGGGCAAGAGCATCGCGAACGACCGCCTGGCGTGGGCGACCGCGCAGGGCGGCGGCGAGTTCTTCGCCCTGCAGCCCGGCGACACGCTCGACCTCTAGGGCCCTGCGTCCCGCTCACTCATCGCGACCCGCGACCCGCGAGTCGCGATGAGGTCGGCGGGGTCAGGGCGCCAGCGAGGGAGGCTCCGTGCCGAACACGTCGCGCAGGGCCGTGCGCGCGGCGTGCCAGCCGGCCATGCCGTGCACCCCGGGGCCGGGTGACGTGCTCGCCGAGCAGAGGTACACCCCGTCGAGCGGCGTGCGCCATGGGGTACCCGAGAGCACTGGTCGGGCGAGCAGCTGCCCGACCGTGGCGGCGCCGCTCGCGATGTCGCCGTCGACGTAGTTCGCGTTGTAGAGCTGCAGCGCCGAGGCCGGGATCGCGGCCGAGGCCACCACGCGGTCGCGGAACCCCGGCGCATACTGCTCGATGCGGGCGGTGACGGCATCCGTCATGTCGCGACCGGATGCGCGCGGCACGTGCGTGTAGGCCCAGACGATCGTGCGGCCATCCGGTGCGCGCCCCGGATCGAACTCGCTCGGCTGCGAGACCAGCACGTAGGGGCGTTTCGGATGCGCGCCGCGAGCCAGTTCGCGTTCGGCGGCGTCGACCTCGGCCGCTCCTCCGCCGAGGTGCACCGTACCGGCGAGCGCGACGTCGGGATTCGCCCACGGCACGGGGCCGTCGAGCACGTAGTCGACCTTCGCGGCCGCGTTGCCGTATCGGAACTGGCGCAGCGCGCCCCGGTAGCCGCTCGGCAACAGGTCGCCGCCGATGAGGTCGAGGGCGCGCGGGGTGACGTCGAGCAGCACGGCGTGCGCCGAGGGGAGTTCGCGGAGTGAGTGGATGCGCGTCTCGGTCACCACCTCTCCCCCGTTGGCCCGCAGGTCGGCCACCAGGGCGTCGACGATCGCCTGCGAACCGCCGATCGGAATGGGCCAGCCGCCGGGCGAGTGCGCGAGCATGCCGAGCAGGAGCCCGGCCCCGCGCGCCCCGAGCGACGCCACCGGACCGATCGAGTGCGCGCTCACCCCGGCCAGCAGCCCCCCGGCCTCGTCGGTCTCGAAACCGGCGTCGGCCGCTCGAGCCGAGGCGAGCATCCGGGAGACCATCGACGCCGCCGCGAACGGCCGCCGGGGCACACGGAGCATCGGCGACATCGCGAAGTCGACCACCGCGTCCTGCCGCTCGAGGAGGGGGCCGAACAGGCGTCGCCAGGCGGGTCCGTCGACGCCGAGCCCGTCGACGGTGCGTTCGAGATCGCGCCAGGCGATGCCGGCCCGGCCGCCGTCGAGCACTTGGGCGTAGGAGACCTCCGGGGTTGCGAAGGCCACCCGCTGCTCGATGCCGAATTCGCGAAAGAACGACGACGCGAGGGCCATCGGATGCACGGCGGAGCACACGTCATGCAGGTGCCCCGGCAGGGTGAGCTCAGCCGAACGCGAGCCACCACCGGCCGATCCGGCCGCCTCGAACACCCTCACCGAGAGGCCGGCCCGAGCCATGGTGACGGCGGCAGCCAGTCCGTTCGGGCCGCTCCCCACCACGACGACGTCGACCGGGCCCGAGCTCATGTCGCCAGACTACCCACCCGCCCCGTGCCGACACCCCTCGCCGAATCGTCGGCGAGGGGTGTCGGCATGCGGGAGGAGGCGCCTACCCGTTCGAGTGGGAGCGGGAACGGGAACGGGAGCGACGGTATGTTCCGACACCGACCGCCGCAGCCCCTGCCAGGAGCAACGCGATCCCCAGCGGCAGTACGTCGTTCACCGAGAACCCGGTGTTGGCCAGCGCCGCCGGTGCGGCCGGGACCGCCGTCACCGTGAGGGAGACCGCCGTGCTCGTCGACGCGAGGAAGTTCGGGTCGCCGAGGAACCGGGCCGTGATCTGGCCGGTGCCCGTGCCGGTGGTCGTGACCGAGAGCGTCGCCGTGCCGGCAGCCGTCAGGGTCGCGTCGCCGAGGTGCTGCGTTCCGCGGTAGAACGCGACCGTGCCGGTGGGCACGACGTCGGTGGCCGATCCGACCGTCGCGGTCAGTCGGGCCGACGATCCCGTTCGCACACTCGCCGGGTCGACCACGAGGGTCGTAGTCGTCGGCGCCTTGGCGATGGCGAGTGTCGTCTCGCTGGATGACGGCGCGTACGGCGAGATGTCGTCGGGCAGGTACGCCGCCGAGACCATGTGGGTGCCCGCCGGATACGGCGCCGTGAGCGTGAACACCGCCTGCCCGTCGACCACCGGAGCGGTGAGCGGGGTGTCGGTGCCGATCATCAGCTGAACCGTGCCGGTCGGCAAGGAGTCGGTCGTGAGGTTCTCCACCGTCACGGTCACCGTCAGGTCGTCGGCGAAGATCGGCGAGGCGGGTGCGATGGCGATCGAGGTGGCCGTGGCGTACTCGATGCTGTAGAAGATGGTCACCGAGCCGTCGCCCTGCGTGGCCAGGCCGGTGCTCGTGTTCTCGAGGCCGGTGGTGGAGCTGCCGCCACCGCCCGCGCCGCCGCCGCCGCCGCCACCGAGGCCGATGACGCCGTCTTCGATGCCCGTGGTGCCCAGGGGCGTGTCCGGGTTGCCGTCGGGAGCGGGGAAGAGCGATCCGGCGCGGCCACCCTGGCCGCCGGAGATCCCGTCGCCGAAGACGCTCGCGCCGCCGCCACCGCCACCGCCGCCGAGCAGGAAGTCGACGTCTTGACCGTTGGTGCCGTCGCCGTCATCCGAGAAGTTGAGCTCGCCGCCGGCTCCCTCGCCCAGGCAGTGCAGGTCGAAGTCGGGGTCGGGCGGCAGCGCCTCGTCGTCACGCGGCGCGTTTCCGGCCTCGCCCGCATCACCGGCGTCGCCGCCGAAGCAGAACCCGAAAACGCCGCGGCCCCCGCCGCCGGCGCCGGCTGCAGCCACGATCGCGTTCGCCTCGTCGCTGTTCACGACGACGGCGCTCGACCCGCCACCTCCACCACCCGAACGGGCGAAGAACGATCCATGGCCGCCTTCGCCGCCCTCGGTCCAGCCCTGGCCTCCGACGCCGGCGTCACCGTCGCTCGGTCCGTCGTAGCCGTCGTCGCCGGGCTCGAGCAGGTAGCCATCCGTACCGGCTTCGCCGACGTAGACCTCGAGCTCGTCGCCCGCTGTCACGGCCAGTGTGCCGGAGAGCGTCGCGCCGACCCCCGGGGCGCCGCCGTTCGTGCCGCCGCCTCGACCGCCGGACGCACCGTTCACCACGAGGTCGACCGAGGTCACCCCGACCGGAACGGTCCAGCTCTCCACGCTCCCCGGCACCGTGAACTCCACCGGAGCTTGTGGCAGCGCGGCGTTGGCCGCTCCTGCCCCCGCCCCGAAGATCAGGCCGCCTGCGACGAGCGCGAACACCCCTCCTCCGGCGACGGTGGTGCGGATGCGCGCGCGCGTGGCGGAGCGTCGCTCGGTCTGTGCCCATGGCGTCGTTGCCATCTGGTCCCCCTGACTCGGGCGGCGGGCTCGACCCCGCCGTCGGTGTCGCTCACCCTAACAGGCGGTGCCGCCCCGGGTACAGGGCTTGCGCAATTCCTCTGAAGGGCGACGATCACCTGATCAGGGCCCCATCCCCGAGCGAGGAACCACTCAGCCGCCGGCGTCGACCTTCTGCTCCATCCACCATTCGGTGAACTCGGTCGCCCGCCCGTCGTCGGCGAGGCGGATGACCCAGAGGTTGCTGTAGACCGGCCCGCCGGAGTAGACGGTGGTGCCCTGCACCACCGCTACCGTGCCGTCGATGGCGACCGGATGCCACGAGAACGTCGTGTCGCCCGGCTCGTCCTGCGCGTCGAGCCAGCCCGCCACGATCTCCTCGTGCCCCGTCCACGGATCGGCGAAGGGCTCGGTGCGGTACTCGCCGTCGGGCGTGAAGAGGGCCCGGATGTCGTCGGGATCGTTCGACTCCCACGCTCGGCGGTACCCGTCGATCCAGGCGGAAACAGGGGCGGTCACGTCGTCGGCCATGACCCAGTGTGATCACGTCGACACGGCAGACGCAAGAGTGTGGGATGACTGGGCGCCACCCGGCGTTGTATACCTGGAATCCGAACAGAACGAGGTCTCATGAGCATCAGCGCCCCCTCCACACGCACAGTCGCCCCCACCGCCACCGTCGGCAACACCGAGTACGATCCCACGGCGTTCCGCCAGGTGTTCGAGCAGCATTTCACCTACGCCTCGGCCGTTGCGCGCAACACGCATCGCTACGCGAACCGCACGGCGATCACCGACTCGACCACGGGCGACTCGTGGACCTACCGGCAGCTCGGCGAGGTGACCGGCGCCCTCGTCGCCGGGCTCTCCGCACGCGGCATCGGGGTGGGCGACATCGTGGGGTACCAGCTGATGAACCGGCCCGAGTTCGCGTTCTTGTACGTCGCATCCCAGGGGCTGCGGGCGGTCTCGTCGCCGATGAACTTCCGCTTGGCACCGGCCGAGACGGCGCACATCCTGGGCGAGTCGAAGCCGAAGATCTTCGTCTACGAGGCGGCGGCAGCAGCGGATGTGCGGACTGCGCTGGGCTTGACCGATTTCGTTCCCGAGGTGCTGGTCGCAGTCGGCGACGACGACGCTGTCGCAGCCGCTGCGGCGGCCGTTCCCGGCACGATCCCGTTCGACTCCCTGCTCGTCGACGGTGCCCCGAGCTTCCGCGCCCCCGAGGGCGGTTCGGTGTGGGACGAGACCTCCCGCCTCTACACCTCGGGCACCACCGGCATGCCGAAGGCGGTGCCGCTCACGAGCCTCAACGAGGTGCTCACGGCGCACGACGCGATCATGCACTTCCCGCTCGGCCCGACCGACAAGACGATGAACATGTCGCCGTGGTTCCACCGCGGCGGCAACTACTGCGCGGGCCCGAACACCGCGTTCTACGTGGGTTCCGAGGTGGTCACCCTGCCGCAGTTCGAGCCCGGCCTCGTGCTCGACCTGGTGGAGCGACACGGCCTCACCTACGTGATCGGGGCGCCCACGAACCTCGAGCGCCTGGCCGACGAGCAGGAGGCCCGGCCGCGCGACCTCTCCTCGCTCTCGGGCATCGTCACCATGGGCGCACCGCTCGAGCGCGCCGCCGCGCTGCGCTACCAGCAGACCATCACGCCCCGCATCGCGAACGGCTACGGCACCACGGAGGCGTTCTGGAACACCTACCTGCGCCCCGACGACCTGCCCGACGCCGCCGGCGCATCCGGTCGCGCCTGTCTCGACGACGACGTCGTGGTGGTGAACGTCTACCCCGACCGGATGGCCGACCCGAGCGACACCGTGCCGCAAGACGGCAGCACCGTCGGCGAGGTGATCATGCGATCGGTGAAGAGCGGCTACGCCTACATGCACAACCCCTCGGAGCAGGAGAAGAAGTTCCGTGACGGATGGGTCTACCCCGGTGACCTCGCCACGTGGAACGGCGACGAGATCGTCACGATCGTGGGACGCAAGGACGACATGATCATCTCGGGCGGTGAGAACGTGCATCCGGTGCAGATCGAGGAGGTGCTGGCCGGGCATCCGGGGGTCGCCGACAGCATCGTCACCGCCATGCCGGACTCGGAATGGGGCGAGATCGTGGTCGCCTACGTGCAACGCCGCCCCGGTGCGCTCGACGATGCGGCCGAAGCGGCGACCGACCTCGACCGCTTCTGCCAGGACAGCGTGGCCCTCGCCCGCTTCAAGCGGCCCCGCCGCTACGCCTTCGTCGACGAGCTGCCCTACACCGCGACCGGCAAGAAGCAGCACTTCCTGATGAAGCGGCAGGCACCGGCCGACCTGGCGGCGGGGCGCTTCGTGGCCCCCTGAAACTCGTCGACGTCATCGACTCACCTGCTGCCATGGAGGCGTAGCGTCGGGAGATGGACCGGTTCCGGGATCGACGGGATGCCGGGCGACAGCTCGGCCGGATGCTGCTGCCGGCGCGCCGGGCCGACATGATCGTGCTCGGGTTGCCGCGCGGCGGCGTCATCGTGGCAGCCGAGGTGGCGGAGATGCTCGGCGTTCCGCTCGACGTCATCGTGGTGCGCAAGCTCGGTCTGCCCCTCGCGCCCGAAGTGGCCATGGGGGCGATCGCCGAGGGAGGCGTCCGCTACCTCGACACGGCGCTCCTCGTGCACCAGGGCGTCAGCGCCTCCGACCTCGCCGGGGTGGAGCGTGTCGAGGAGCAGGCGCTCGCCCGCCGGGTGCGTCTGCTCCGTCGTCACCTCGGCCCCCGCTCTCTGGAGGGGAAGGTGGCGGTCGTGGTCGACGACGGCATCGCGACCGGTGCGACGGCCCGGGTCGCGTGCCGGGCAGCGAGGGAGCGGGGCGCCTCCGCGGTGGTGCTCGCCGCGCCCGTGGCAGCGACGAGCACCACATCCGTGATCGAGGAGGCCGACGAGATCGTGTCCGTGCTCACGCCGGACCCCTTCGGGGCGGTCGGGCTCTACTACGGAGACTTCCGCGCGACGACCGACGACGAGGTCGTGCGTGCCCTCGGGCTTTAGTAGCCGGCTCCGGATGCCGCGGGCGTGGACCCGCCCCCGGACCCGGAGATCTCCGCGCCGTCAGGAGACACCGCGAACCAGATTCCGCCGAAGCCCTGACCCGAGACGTCGCCGGGCTTCTTGTCGTCGGCGAAGGTGTAGATCGGGCGGCCGTCGATGGTGATCTGGTTGCCTCCGGCGACACCCGTGATGGTGCCGACGGTGCCGGTGACGCCTTCGACGACCGGGGTCGTCGATGCCGAGACCACGGCTGGCCAGAGCGGCTCGCAGGCGCCGGTGCACGCGCTCTTGCCCGAGTTCGCCGTGTCGACGGTGTAGTAGTAGACGGTCATGCCTTTTCCGTCCACGACGATCTCGCCGAGCGAAGAACTCGCCGTGGCGATGTCGGCGGTGCCGGTGGAGTCCGCGCCCGCCGCGGCAGACGGAGTCGGTGTCGACGAGGTCTCGGCGGCCGGCGTCGAAGTATCCGACGAGGGGCTCGACGAACAGCCGGCCAGCGCCAGCAGGGCAATCGCCGCGGCAGCAGCAGCGAGGGTCATCCGGGTTTTCATGATGGTGTCTCCTTCAATGGTTTCGTACCGTTGATTGGGGAGACGGAACGTGCCACCGAATCGTTCAGGCTCCCAGCGGAGTCCCAGGTGGAGGGCAGGATTCCGAGCCTATTCCGGGTCGGATCGAGCTCAGAATTGAACGCGAACGCCTCGCATACCGTTGTGTGGTTGGAGGTACCGATGTCCGACGATCAGGCTGTGCTGCTGCGCGCGGTTCACGACGCCCACGCGCCGGCCCTGTTCCGGTTCGTCGTGCGGCTGACGCACGACCCGATTCTCGCCCAGGACATCGTGCAGGAGGCGCTCCTGCGTGCCTGGCGGTCACCGGCCATCCTGGAGCAGAGCGACGAGGCGGCCCGCGCCTGGCTCTTCACGGTGGCGCGCCACCTCGTGATCGACGATCGGCGGAGCGCCCGGCACTCCCACGAGTTCGCCACCGACGACGTGCCGGAGCGCAGCACGCACGACGCCACGGATGCGGTGCTCGACAAGTGGCTGCTCTCCGACGCGTTGTTGGCGCTCTCGCTCGAACACCGCACCGTCATCGTCAGTTCGTTCTATCTCGGCCAGACCGCCGCCGAGATCGCCGAACGGGAGAACGTGCCGGTGGGCACGGTGCGTTCCCGCATCCATTACGCGCTTCGTGCTCTCCGCGTGGCCCTGCAGGAGAGGGGGGTGACCGAGTGATCGACCGAGACGAACCCGTCGATCCTGACCGTGCCGACGATCCTTACCGGGACTGGGATGCCGCCTACCTCTTCGGCATGCTCGGACCGGAGGAACGCCGCGTCTACGAACGTCACCTCGCCACCTGCCCGGAGTGTGCCGCCGCGGTCACCGAACATTCGGGGCTGCCCGGCATCCTGCGCAAACTGTCGACCGCCGAGGCCGGGGCCCTGCTCTACGATCCACCGGCGCCCGTCTCCCTGCCACCCGACTCCGTGATCATGCAGGACCTCGCCCGCTCGGTGCGTCGCACCCGCACGCGCAGGCGCCGGCGCCTGACAATCCTCGCCGGCGGGGTCGGAGCCGTGCTCGCCGTGGGAGGACTCTTCGCCGGTTGTGGGCTGATCGCCATCTCGGAGCCCAGCGCCCCTTTCGCCATCGTGTCGCCGGCGCCGACCGCGCCGAGCACCGCCGACGCACCGGGTGACGGCGTGGCGCGCGCCATGGTGCAGGTCGAACCCGGCTACGTGGATGCCGAGCTCGCGGTCACCCAGAAGGGCTGGGGCACCCGGTTCGACTGGAGCTGCAGCTACGGCGCCGAGCGGCCGGAGTATCCCGGTGCTCAATCGATCACCTACGACCTCGTCGTGACCGACGCGCAGGGCACCGAGACCACGGTGGCGAGCTGGTCGGCTTCGGGTGAGAAGGCGACCAATCTGTCGGCGTCGACGAGCATTCCCACCAGCGAGTTGCGGTCGGTCGACATCCGCGTGGCCGGCGGCGATCGGCCCCTGGTGCGCACCACGCTCTGAGCGACAGGCGGTCTCCGGGCGGTCGCTATGACTGCATGTCGGCACGCGAAGTGGCAAGATTGACCCGATACCTTTCCGTTGCCTGTGCGACTCCTCTTGCCGGAGCCCGCGACACATCTTCAGGAGGTGCACTGGCGTGCAGTTGTTCGTAAGCGGTTCCGAGACCCCGATCCGCGGTGAGCTGAACATCCCCGTTTCCAAATACCACGCGCATCGCGCACTCGTGCTGGCGTCCCTCGCACCCGGACGCAGCGTCGTGCGCGGCCTCTCCGAGACCAGACAGGTCGTCTGGACCGTAGGAGTACTCCGTGCACTGGGCACCCGGATCGACATCGACGGCGACACCTATGTCGTGCACGGCGGGCGCTATCACACCCGCAACGACGTGGTGGATCACGGATCGATCTCCGCGCAGGGCCTGCTCAATGTCGGCTCCTCCGGCACCACCCTCTATTTCATGACCGGCCTGGCTGCGCTTGCCGACCGGCCGATCACGCTCACCGGCATGAAGTATTTCCGCCGCCGGCCGATCAAGGCGCTGCTCGACTCCCTGGGTCAGCTCGGCGTGAAGTACACCGCCGAGAACGACTGCCCGCCCATCACCGTGCAGCCGGGCACCCCGGCCGGCGGCCATGTCACCATTCCGGGCACGCTCTCGCAGTGGCTCTCGGGTCTGCTGCTGCTCGCCCCCTTCGCCGAGAACGAGACCACCGTCGAGGTGCTCGGCGAGCTGAACGAGCAGCCCTACGTGGAGTTGACGGTGCGGATGATGCGGCACTGGGGGCTCGTGGTCGAGCACTCCGACGATTGGCGCACCTTCACCGTTCCCCCCGGCCAGACGGCCACCCCGACCGACTACACCATCCCGCCCGACATCGGATCGGCGGCGTTCGGACTCGCAGCGACCGCGATCCACCCCTCAGACGTGCTCTTCCGCGGGCTGACGGCCACCACCTCGGCCGAGACCGACCATCCCGAAGCCGAGTTCCTCGACCTCATCGCCGCCATGGGACTGCCGATGGAGCACGACGAGGAGACCGGATTCGTGCGCGTGCGCCACGACGGCATCGAACTGCAACCGCTCGACATCGACTGTCAGCCCATCCCCGACCTGCTGCCCGTGCTGGCGGCTCTGGCGAGCTTCGCCCAGGGCACCTCGAGGCTCCGCAACATCTCGCACATCCGGCTGAAGGAATCCGACCGGGTGAACGCCATGCTGCAGTTGAACAAGCTCGGCGGCGACCTCGTCGACACCGGATCAGAACTGCTCGTCACCGGCGTCGACGGCCTGCGCGGCGCCCCCATGTCGTCGTTCAACGACCACCGCGTGCTCATGTCGCTGTCGGTCGCGGCGACCCGGGCCGACGGCGAGTCCCGGCTCACCTATCCGCGGGCCTACCGCATCTCCTATCCCACGTTCCTCCAGGCGATGACGAGTGTCGGGCTCGACCTCGCGATCACCCCGCTCGAAGGCGCCGACAAGACACGCTCCGCGCAGGCGCTCGCCTCGTGAGCGGCAGAGAGACGATACCTTCCGGCTCCGAGCAGGATGGGGCGCCCGGCGTCACCGCGGCGATCGACGCGCTCGCCCGCGAGCAACCGGATGCTCCGGCCGTGATCGAAGTCGGGGATCGTGCGCGCACCCTGACCTGGGCAGAGCTCAAGGCCGACGCCGACCGGGTGTCGGCGGTGCTGCTCAACCTCGGGGTCGAGCCCGGCGAATCCGTCGCCTTCCAGCTGCCCAACTGGGCGGAATGCGTCACAGTGACCCTCGGCGCGCTGCAGATCGGCGCCGTGGTCGCCCCGATCATGCCCGTGTTCGGCGAGCGCGAGGTGGCGATGGTGCTTGCACGGGCGAAGGCGCGCGTTCTCGTGCTGCCGCGCTCGTTCCGCAAGCGCCGTCATGCCGACGAGCTGGCCGGCGTCGTTCGTTCGGCCGCTGCGAGCGGACGCACCCTGCTCCTCGAACACGTGCTCGTGATCGGCGACACCGACCCCACGGGCGCCGCCCGAGCAGGCACCACTCCCACGTTCGCCGACTCGTCCCAAAGTGGGGCAAAAGAGGGTGACTCTGCCCACTTCGGGACGAGTGAGCCGATGCTCGAGGCGTGGGAATGGCACGACTTCGACGCCGCCCTCGCTGCAGCGCGCGTCGACGCGGGCGCGATCACGGCGCGGCGGCCCAGCGAGACGGATGTCGCGCAGCTGCTGTTCACCTCGGGCACGACGGGCGAACCCAAAGGCGTGCAGCATGCGCACCGTTCGCTCCAACTCGCCACGGCCATGGAGGTCGCCCACCTCGGGCTCACCCCCGACGACCGCGTCTACATCCCCTCCCCGCTGGCCCACCAGACCGGTTTTCTCTACGGCCTGCTGCTCAGCTGGCAGCTGGGCGTCGCATCCGTCGTGCAGCCGATCTGGGATCCGACGGTCGCGCTCCGGCAGGCCTTCGGCGCCGCCCGCGCACGTTTCGTGCAGGCGGCCACACCGTTCCTGATGGATCTCGTGGAGGCGGTGGAGAGCGGCGAATCTGCGCCTGAGAGCCTCCGCATCTTCGTGGCCACGGGCGCCGCCGTGCCCCGAGAACTCGCCGAGCGTGCCACCCGCGTGCTCGACACGGCGGTCTGCGGCGCCTTCGGCACCACCGAGACCTGCCTCGGCACGCTGTCGGCGCCGAACGATCCGCCTGGCTCCGCCTGGGGCACCGACGGTCGGCCGCTCGAGGGCATCCGCATCCGAATCGTCGACGACGAGGGTGTCGAATTGCCGGCCGGTCGAGAGGGCAACTACGAGCTGCTCTCCCCCACCCTGTTCCTCGGCTACCTCGATCGCCCCGACCTCACCGCGGAGGTCTTCACGCCCGACGGCTGGTACAAGACGGGCGATCTCGGCATCGTCGACACCGACGGATTCCTGCACGTCACCGGACGCGTCAAGGACGTGATCAACCGCGGTGGCGAGAAGATTCCGGTCGTGGAGATCGAGAACCTGCTGTTCACGCATCCGCAGGTCAAGGATGTCGCGATCGTGGCCATGCCCGACCCCCGTCTCGGCGAGCGCGCCTGCGCCTACGTGGTGCCCGCCGATGGCCAGGAGCCGCTCGGGTTCAGCGAGATGCAGGAGTTCCTGGCCGCCGCACGGGTATCGAAGTACTACTGGCCGGAGCGGCTCGAAGCCATCGCGGCCCTGCCGCGGAACCCGGTCGGAAAGATCCAGAAGAACCTCCTGCGGGAGCGCGTCGCCGCGCTCCTCGCAGATGAGAACGCAGACACCGTGGAGAACGACGCATTGGAGAGCACAGAAGCGTGAGCATCGACGAGAACGACTTCCAGCAGCTGAAGAGCGAGATCGACGCCTGGGTGCGCGGGCCGGGTGAGGTGTGGGCCGAACGCATCGAGGCCGAGGGCGACGTTCCGCGCGCCCTCTACGAGGAGCTGCGCGACAAGGGCTGGCTCAGCCTCGCCGCCCCCGTGGAACTCGGTGGCCGCGGCATCCCGTTCCCCCGCTATCTCGAACTGCTCGAGATCGTGTCGCGTTCGCACGCGTCGATCCGGATGCTCGTGCACGTCAACAACGGAACCTGGCGTGCCATGGAGCCGTTCGCGAACACCGAGCAGCGCGAGCTCGTGAAGAAGGCCGTCACCGGTGAGGTGCTCGTGGCGTTCACCCTCACCGAGGCCACCGCCGGAACCGGCGCCGACCTGCGGTCGACGGTGCGCCGCGAGGGTGACACCTACTACCTCAACGGCGAGAAGCACCTCATCACCTTCGGCGTGAAGTGCGACTACTGGCTGCTCTTCGCACGACTCGAGGGCACGACCGGCCGAGACGGCACCGTCGCCCTGCTCGTGCCGAACACCGGCCTGCCGGGCGCGGAGGTCATCGACGATTCGCACACCATGGGTGTGCGCGGCACCGACCACGCCATCCTCGAGTTCACCGAGACCCCGGTTCCGGTCAGCGCCCGTCTCGGCGAAGAGGGCCAGGGTCTCGAGGTCGCACTGGGCGGATTCCTGCTGCCGAGCCGCGTCTCGGTCGCGATGAGCGCCGTCGGCCTGGCCGAGCGCGCTCAGGAACTCGCCATCGAATACGCGCTGCGACGCGAGACCTTCGGCAGAAAACTCGCCGAACGACCCGTCATCCAGAACTACATCGCCGAGAACTACGCCGACATCGCGGCCGCCCGCGCCCTGGTCTTCGAGGCCGCGCGCGCCTACGAGAACGGTGCGGCCGACGCCGGAGCGCTCTCCAGCGCGTCGAAGATCGTGGCCGTCGACATGCTCGCCCGGGTGACCGACAAGGCGCTTCAGATTCACGGCGGACAGGGCTACTGGGCACGCAACCCGATCGAACGCGTGTACCGGGATGCCCGTGCCCAGCGCTTCGAAGAAGGCACGAACGAGATCCAGAAGGCCGTCGTGGCGCGAGCCGTGCTCGCCGAGTACGCGGCGACCGCAGCCGCGGCCGCCTCCGCGGCACCGACCTCACCGGCGCCGACCGCCGCAGCACCGACCCCGACCGCGACCCCGAAAGCCGAGGCCCGAGCATGAGCGACACCCAGAACACCGAGAACCCCCGCGTCGTGGTCATCACCGGAGCCTCCCGCGGCATCGGCCGTCTGCTCGCCCAGAAGCTCGGCGCGCAAGGCGCCGCGGTCGTCGTGAACTACAAGGTGAACGCCGACCTCGCCGAGGAATCACTCGCCGACGTGGTGGCGGCCGGCGGATCGGGCTTCACCGTGCAGGCCGACATCGAGATCCCCGACGACATCGACCGGCTGTTCGACGAGGTGCGGCAGCGCTACGGGCGCCTCGACGCGTTCGTGGCCAACGCCGCGGCGAGCGCGTTCAAGCCCGTCTCGCAGCTGAAGGTGCACCACCTCGACCGCAGCTACGCGATGAACACCCGTTCCTTCGTACTCGGCGCCATCCGTGCCGCCGAGCTCATGGACGACGGTGGCCGCATCCTCGCCATCACGAGCTACGGCTCGCTGCGGGCGTTCCCCACCTATGCGGCACTCGGCGCGGCCAAGGCGGCGAACGAGGCCTACGTGAAGTTCATGGCCACCGAGTACGGTCCGCGCCGAATCACGGTCAACGCCGTCAACGGCGGACTCATCGACACCGATTCGCTCGACTACTTCTACAACAGGGTGCCCGGGATGGCGCCGATGCAGTCGGTGCTCGAGAAGATCCCGCTCGGCCGCCCCGGCACGGCCGACGACATGGCGGATGCCGCCGACTTCCTGCTCTCGGCGAAGGCCGGGTACATCACCGGGCAGGTGCTGCAGGTCGACGGCGGTCTCACCATCGTGTCGCCGCCGTTCTGGGCCGACACCACGGGCGACCTGCGTGAGGCCGTGCTCGGCGAAGGCGCCTCGGGCGCCGCGGTCGCACCGGCGGTGTATTCGGGGGAATAGCCTCCGGCGAGTAGCCTTCGGGTAACCTTCCCGTCTCTCTCGACCAACCTCTCTCGCGACCCACGTCGCTCGACCCAATCGGAGCATCCGGATGCACGGCGACGACGCCACCCCCGCCCTCGAGCGCACCTTCTCACCGTGGCGGCTGGGCGCGCTCGAACTGCCGCACCGTGTCATCACGGGCAGCATGCACACCGGTCTCGAAACGCTCGACGACGGAGGGGCGGCGCTGTCGGCCTACTACGCCGAGCGCATCCAGGGCGGCGCGGCGCTCATCATCACGGGCGGGCTCGCAGTGAACGCGGAGGGCTGCGGGGCCGACGACTTCAGCGTGCTCGGTGACCCGGCGAGCGACGCACGCTTCGCGGCGGCGGCCACGGCCGTGCACGAGGCCGGCGGGTTCA
The DNA here is from genome assembly GCF_024979235.1 of Herbiconiux aconitum. Classification (NCBI taxonomy): domain Bacteria; kingdom Bacillati; phylum Actinomycetota; class Actinomycetes; order Micrococcales; family Microbacteriaceae; genus Herbiconiux; species Herbiconiux aconitum. The sequence goes on along the minus strand of NZ_JANLCM010000002.1, from coordinate 98,779 downwards.
TCGCCGCGCAGCTCTTCCACGCCGGTCGCTACGCGCTGCTCGACGGGGTGACGGATGCCGAGGGCCGCCCCGTGCATCCGGTCGCCCCCTCTCCGCTCGCCTGGCGCAGTGCGGGGGCTCAGGTGCCCGTGGAACTCGACGAGGCGGGCATCCGTCGCACCATCGACGACTTCCGGATCGCAGCCGAACGGGCCGTGGAACTGGGGTTCGACGCGGTGGAGATCATGGCGTCGGAGGGCTACCTGATCAACCAGTTCTGCTCGCCCGTGACCAACCGGCGCGACGACGAGTGGGGCGGCGACGCCCGGCGACGGCGCCGTTTCGCGGTGGAGGTGCTGCGCGCGGTGCGGCAGGGCGTGGGCATCGACGTGCCTGTGATCGTGCGGATGTCGGGGGCCGACCTGGTGCCGGATTCGACCACGCAAGACGAGACGGATGCCCTCGCCCGCGACCTCGTGCGAGCCGGGGCGGATGCGCTGAACGTGGGCATCGGCTGGCACGAGTCGAAGGTTCCGACGGTGCAGGCCGCGGTGCCGCACGGTGTGTGGCTGCGTTATGCCGAGGCCGTGGCGCGGGCGATCGCGTTGCCCGGCGATCCGACCTCGCCGTCGGCGGTGCCCGTCATCGCGAGCAACCGGCTGACCGACCTGCGCGACGCTGAAGACATCCTGGCCCGCGGCACCATCACCGCGGTCGCCCTCGCACGCCCCTTCCTCGCCGACGCCGCGATCGTCGACCGCTCGCGCAATGGCCACTTCGACGCGGTGAACTCCTGCATCGGCTGCAACCAGGCGTGCCTCGACCGCTCCTTCGTGAAGCAGCCGGTGTCGTGTCTGGTGAACCCGCGGGCGGGAACCGAGACGCGCTATCCGCTCACGCTGAGCGCCGCCCCCGCCCACTACGCGGTGGTGGGCGGCGGGCCGGCCGGGCTCATCGCGGCCACTGATCTCGCCTCCCGCGGCAATCGGGTCACCCTCTACGAAGCGGATGCGCACCTCGGCGGGCAGTTCACGCTCGCCGCACGCATCCCCACGAAAGAGGACTACGCGTTGACCGTCGCGCACTACGCCGCCCGGCTCTCCTCGCTCGGCGCACGGGTCGAGCTGTCGCATCCGGTCACCGTCGAGGAGCTCGCGGCGGGCGGATACGCGGGAGTCGTGGTGGCGACCGGTGTGCGGCCGCGCGCGGTCGAGATCGAAGGGTCCACGCTGCCGCATGTGCTCTCCTACGAGCGCGCGATTCTCGACGGGGTGCCGCCGGGTCGCGTCGCCATCATCGGCGGGGGCGGCATCGGCATCGACACGGCGAAGTTCTTGGTGCTCTCACACGACCCCGCCGTTCGGGCACGAGCGTTCGAAGAGCAGTTCCAGCTCGCGTCGCCGAGCACCTTCCTCGAATCGGATGCGCTCCCCCAGCGCACGCGGGTGCGCGAGCGCCCCGGGGCGGCGCCGTTCGCCCCGCGGCCGGGGAACTCGGTGACGGTGCTGCGACGCACGGGCAAGTTCGGCGCCGGGATGGGCATCACCTCCCGCTGGGTGGCCCTCGGCGAGCTGCGGGAGGCGGGCGTGCAGATGCTGTCGGATCTCGACTACCGGCGCATCACGCCATCCGGTGTCGAGGTGGTCTTCGCCGACGGCACGTCGTCGCTCGTGCCGGCCGACGTGGTGATCGTGTGCGCCGGTCAGGTCTCGCACGACCCGCTGAGCGCCGGCCTCGCCGCCCGCGGCACCCGCCACGAGGTGGTCGGGGGCGCCCTCGACGCCTCCCGCGTCGACGCCGTGCGGGCCACCCGTCAGGGCATCGATGCGGCCCGCCGCCTCGCGGCGTGAGATCTTTGCGGTGCGACACGCCGTAGCGCTCCCTTACTGGGGACACCGGGGTGAGGGCGCGCACCGATAGGCTCCCCCTGATATCGCATCTCGACGCACAGATGGAGGATCGTGGGCCGGATCACTTGGACCGATGAGGTTGCCGCCGTGGCGGTTTCCCTTCCGTATTCGGACATCTCGCTTTCCGCCCTCTCGACCGAAGAACTCGGTCGGCTGCGCGCCCTCATCGAGGATCTGCGGGATGACTCAGGCTTCATGACGCCTCATCTGGATTCGCGGTTCCGGAGGTTGCTGCCGATGGTCGACGAGCAACTCGGGCGGCTCAGCGCCTGACCTGCCGGGGTCGGGCGGTATAGCGTGGCCCCATGGCGAATCTGCTGCATCTGGACTCCTCCGCCGACCTCGAGAACTCCCGGTCACGGGCGATCGGGCACTCCTTCAGCGAGGCGTGGCTGGCCGCTGCGCCGGGCAACACGGTCACGCATCGTGACCTCCACCGCGACCCCTTGCCGCACCTCGCCGACGCGGCGCTGCACTGGCCGCCCCGACTGCGCCCCGCCGGCTCCATGCCGCCCGCCGATGCGGAAGCTCTGCAGAGTTCGCTGATCGCCGAGCTGCTCGCCGCCGATGCCCTCCTGGTAGGAGCACCGCTCTACAACTACTCCATGCCGTCGAGCTTGAAGGCCTGGATCGACAACATCCACGTGCCGGCCGTGACAGCGCCGTTCGACGTCGACACCCAGCCCCTCGCCGGGCGGCCGGCCATCATCGTCACCAGTCGCGGCGCATCCTACGACCCCGGTTCGCCGACCGACGGCTGGGATCACGAGGTGCCGGCGCTGCGACTCATCCTCGGCACGGCGCTCGGTATGGAGGTGACGGTCATCGCCACGAACCTCACCCTCGCCGAGACGGTGCCCGCCCTGGCCGACCAGATCGATCGCAGCCGCCGCGAACTCGTCGAGGCCCACGAGGCGGCCGCGGCCCTCGCCCACACGCTCGGCGCCCCCGCCACCGCCCCCGCTCCCTGAGGGCTCGCTCTTCCCTCATCGAGTGGGCACGATTCGTCGCATTCGCGCCGAGCGGGCGACAAATCGTGCCCACTCGATCGGCGTGAGCCGTACTCCCCCGAGAGTACGAGGGCCGCGACGGGGAGCGGATGCCGCGGGTGGGCCGGCGCGGATACGATCGAGCCATGCCGCACCCGGGCCGCTCCAACGACGACCGCGGAGACGAGCGCGCCCGCGAGAACCACCCCCTCGACGAGCGACGCGGATGGACCCGCGAACGGTGGGCCGGCGCCGACGACAGGCGGAGGATGCACGAACGGTGGGCCGAGGGCGGCGGCGAATGGCCGCGGTTCCGTTTCTCGGGGTGGGCGCGGCTCTGGGTGCCGGTCATCCTCTCGTTCATCGTGCAGGTGCCCGCCGCCGTGTTCACCTGGCGGTTCCGGCAGGCGCCCCAATTCGCCGACGATGACCCGGTGCGTTTCGCCGCTCGGATCGGGCTCGCCCTGCTCGGCCCCGTCGCCCTGATCGCCGCGCGCCGCTTTCCGGGCCCCGTCGTGGCCGTGGTGTCCGCGGCCGCCGGCGCCTACGCGCTGCTCGTCGCGGGCGAGTTCGCGCCGCCGTACATCGCCCTCGCCTTCGCGATCGTGAGTGCCGTCGTGCGCGGTGCACGGCTCTGGGCCTGGTGGTCGCTCGGCGTGGCGTGGGTGCTTACCGTGACCATCGGCATCCTGATCGGCGCTGACTGGCAACCGGCCGCCGTGATCGCGGTGAGCCTCGGCCTCGTGCTGCTGCTGGCCATCGGGGAGCGCATCCGCAGCCGCCGCGCCCGCATCGACGAGCTGCGCAAGCGCGCCGCCGAGCGCCGGCTCACCGAGGTGCAGGCCGAGCGGGTGCGCATCGCCCGTGAGCTGCACGACGTGCTCGCCCATTCGCTCAGCCAGATCAACGTGCAGGCCGGCGTGGGGCTGCACCTCATCGATACGCAGCCCGAACTGGCGGCGAGAGCCTTGGCCGACATCAAGGAGGCGAGCAAGAGCGCGCTCGACGAGGTGCGCTCGGTTCTCGGTGTGCTGCGAGAGGGTCAGGATGCGCCGGGTGCGGTGGGCGACGAGAGCGCACCCCTCGTTCCCGAACCCGACCTCTCGCGCATCGACGGCCTCGTCGCATCCGTCGTGTCGCAAGGGCTCGCGGTCACGCTCGAGAACGGCATCCCGCTCGGCGCTGACGCGGCGCCCCGCACGAGCCCGCCTCCCAAGGCGGTCCAGCTGGCCCTCTACCGCATCGTGCAGGAATCGCTGACGAACGTCGTCCGGCACGCGAACGCCACCTCCGCCGCGGTGGTACTGGCCGAGACCCCGGATGCCTGGACGGTGTCGGTGGTCGACGACGGAACCCGCCACCCCGCCCGCGACGCCTCCCGGGGGGCGATCGCGGGGCACCCCCGCGATCAGGCCGGCACCCTCGACGGGCCCCGCCCCGGTCGTGGCCTGCTCGGCATGACCGAGCGCGCCGAACTCCTCGGCGGCCACCTCGCCGCCGGCCCACGGCCGGGCGGGGGGTTCGCCGTCGAGGCAGCCATCCCCCGCCGAGCCACGCCCGCCGATCGCTCGGCGCCGCCCTCGACCTCCACCCTCACTCCGCCTCCGGCCGCGCCGCCGACCCCAGCCCCATCGCCGCCGCGGCCCACCGCCCCCACCGAGGAGTCCCCGTGATCCGCGTCGCCATCGCCGACGACCAGCAGCTCATCCGCGGCGGTTTCCGCAGTCTGCTCGCATCCGAACCCGACCTCGACGTGGTGGGCGAAGCCGGATCGGGCACCGAGGCCGTGCAGCTCGTGCGGGCGCAGCACCCCGATGTGATCCTGATGGACATCCGGATGCCCGACGGCGACGGCCTCTGGGCCACCGAGCAGATCACCGCCGACCCCGAACTCGCCTCCACACACATCGTGGTGGTCACCACCTTCGAGCTCGACGAGTACGTGGGCCGCGCCATCCGCGCCGGAGCGAGCGGCTTTCTGGTGAAAGACACCGAACCCGTCGAGCTGATCCGTGCCGTGCGAGTCGTCGCCGCGGGCGACGCCCTGCTCAGCCCCGGTGTGACGCGACGCCTGCTCGAACGCATCTCGCACGACCTCAGCGAGCAACCGGATGCCTCGCGCCTCGACGCCCTCACGGCCCGCGAACGCGAGGTGCTCGCCCTGGTCGGCACCGGACTCACGAACGACGAGATCGGCGCCCGTCTCTTCCTCAGCCCACTCACCGCGAAGACCCACGTCTCCCGCATCATGTCGAAACTCGCGGCCCGTGACCGGGTGCAGCTCGTCGTGATCGCCTACGAGACCGGGCTCGTGGCTCCCGGGCGCGCCTAGGGCGCGTTCGGGCATCCGCTGCGCCTACTCGGTTCGGCGGGGATACTCCCGCCGGTGTACGGCGAATGCCGCCCGTGGGCAGATTCGCCGGAGGCGCCGCTCCGCGAGGCTGTGAGCAGAGGGTTCCGCTCCGGGGCCCGAGAGAGGAATCATCGTGTTCACCACCGTCGCGCTCGCATCCGTCGCCGCCCACGCCGGCCCCTTCGTGGGCGGTTTCGGGTGGCTCTTCTTCCTGATCCCGCTGTTCTGGATCGCCCTGTTCGTCATCCTCTTCGCCACCGTCGGCCGCCGCTGGCGCCGCAACGCCTGGGCCGCCCGCGGCTGGAACCAGCCCGCCCGCCGCGCCGAATCGACCCTCGCCGAACGCTTCGCCCAAGGCGACATCGACGAGGTGGAGTATCGGGCGCGGCTGGAGGTGTTGCGGGCGAACGCGGGGTACCCGCAGGCGTAGGGGTACCGACCCGCCGGCCCTCGGGCTCGCCCGGCCTTCGGCTGGGCGGGCCCCTACTGCTCGCGCCGCCGCTACTGCGGCGCGAGGCGACATGTTCGCGTGAGGTCGCTGTCGCGGCCTCGCGCTCACCCTGGGTCATTGAAAAGGGCCTGTTGCGTGGGATATCGGGTGGTCGTTGCTCGGAGAACTCCACACGAGGGGGTGACCTTGGCCGCATGGCTCGGCGGTGGTGACCTCGATTGGAGTTGTCCGCCACGCGGCGGCCGCGGGCGGCGACTTCACGGCAGCCGACACCTCGGGCGAGAATGGGGGCATGCACCTTGACGAACTTCCGCTGCCGGACAGCGCCGCCGCGACCAGTGCCGTCGAAGTGGCACGGGAGTATCAGAGCGAGGCGCTCGTCAACCACTGCGTGCGGTCGTACCTGTGGGGAGCGGCTCAAGGGCGACTCACGGGGCTCGAGTTCGACGACGAGCTGCTGTTCGTGTCGGCGATGCTGCACGACCTGGCACTGGTGCCGGAGTTCGACAACTACACACTGCCGTTCGAAAACGCGAGCGGGCACGTCGCGTGGGTGTTCGGCGCGGGAGCCGGTTGGTCGAAGGAGCGCCGCACACGCGCATCCGAAGTCATCGTGCGGCACATGTGGGACGAAGTCGACCCCGCCGTCGACCCCGAAGGCCACCTGCTCTGCATCGGCACCGGCCTCGACATCTCCGGCCGGCACGTCGAACTCTGGCCCGAGACACTTCGCACCGAGGTGCTCGAACGCTACCCACGGCTCACCCTGCGCGACGAGTTCCTGCGCTGCTTCGTCGACCAGGCCGACCGCAAGCCGGTGAGCTCGGCGGCGGATGCGATCGCGTCGGGGGTTGCGGGGCGTATAGATACCAACCCGTTGGGCTAGCTGTGCTTGGGTGCTCGTTGTAGTCGGGATGCTTCGCGCGGCTGTGCTTGCTGCTGTGGGGGCCGTGCTTCGCGCGGCCCCCACAGGCGTCGCCGGTCCTTGCCCGGCGCCGCGCGACATGTTCCGGTGAGGTCGCTTCGCGGCCTCGCCGTCACCCTGGGTCGTCCGGGAGCGGCCCGTTGCGATTCGTGCCGCGCCCCGCCCTGAGGGCGCCGGGATACTAACCGCGCGCGCCGAAGAGGCGACGGAAGGCTCGAACGATCCGCGAGCGTGAGCCCGAGCGGGCTGGCACAGCTGCTGCCGCAGCGCGCGCGGGCGCTGCCACAGGCGCTGCCGGCGCCGCAGCCGGCTTCCAGCCGAAGCGCTTCTGCAGGGCCGCCGCTACGAGCGCGAAGCGGGCGGCATCGAGGGCGACCGCCTCGCGTCGCATGCCGGCCTGGTGCACACGGAAGACGCGCTCGAGGCGCACCCAGCTCGGTCGACCCGCCGAATCCCACGCACCGCTGCCGATGGCCACGTCGTACGGGTCGTCGTGCGGCTTCGAGGTGAGCTGCAGGGCGAGCACCGTTCCGCCGGGCTCCGTCGCGATGACGAGAACCGGTCGGTCTTTGCCGCGACCGTCGTTCTCCTCATAGGGAACCCAGGTCCACACGACCTCGCCCGGGTCGGCATCCCCATCGGTCGACGGGTTGTACGCCACTCCTAACCGGCCCACCGACCGCGGGTCGATCTCGGTGGTGGCGGATGCACCATACCGCCCCGGGCTCCCGCCCTGGTCGTCGATTCTGCCGCTCATACGGCGACCCTATCGCCCCCCTCCGGCCATCTCCTTGCCCGGCGTCAACGATTTGCGAATTGCCGCCGTCACCTCCCCGATACGAGTGCCGGGCCGGGGTTGAATATGCATCTGGGGCGCCGATCCGTGACGTGCCCGAGCTCAGAGGATCCATGGACAAGACACTTCGCGCCCGGCGCCTGCGGGCCGTCGGCACCACTCTGCTGGTCGTCGCCCTCACCGCCGCCGCTTCGATCGCCGGCGCGCCGGCTGCCTTCGCCGACGACTACCCGAGCTGGGACGAAGTGGTCGCCGCCCGCAGCAGCGAGAGCGCGAAGCAGGACGAGATCGCCAAGCTGCAGGGCGTGATCGCCGACAACGAGGCGAAGGCCGCCGCCGCGCAGGCGCGCGTCGCGGAGACCTCCGACGCCTACGACAAGGCGAGCGCCGCCCTGACTGCCGGCCAGCTGAAGTCGGACACCCTGGCTGCCACCAGTGCCGCGGCCGCCACCAAGGCCGACGATTCGAAGAAGCGCGCGGCGCAGATGGCCGCCCAGTTCGTGCGCTCCGGCGGGTCGGACCTCACCACCCTCCTCCTCACGAGCGACTCCTCTCACATCGACGACCTGCTCGCCCAACTGAGCGCCGCCAGTCAGCTCACAGAATCGGTGAACGCGGTCTACGCAGCCGCGGAACAGGATGCGAACACCGCGACCTCGCTCAGCAAGCAGGCCGACGTGGCGAAGCAGGAACTCACCGAGCTCGCCGACGCGGCACAGGCCGCGCTCGAGGCCGCCGCGGCGGCACAGCGCGAGGCCGTCGCGATCCTGCAGGAGAACTACGCCCACAAAGACGAGATGGATGCGCAACTCGCGAGCCTGCAGCAGAACACCGCCGTCACCGAGCAGCAATACCAGGCCGGAGTCGCGGCGCGGGCCGCTGCGGCGGCAGCGGCAGCGGCGGCCGCAGCAGCGGCCGCCCACGGCGGAGGCCAGGTCATCGGGCCCGTCTCGGGCGACGCTCAGGCCCTCGCCGAGGAGCTCATGGGCTACGTCGCCGCGGGCCAGTTCTGGGGATCGACCCCCGACCACATCTTCGAGATCGCCTGGATCGCGCAGGGTCAGGATGTCGCCAACTGCAGTATCGACGTCACCATCCTCCAGGCGATGGTGGCCGCCGTGCGGGCCTTCGGCAGTGCGGGCGTGAGCGACATCAGTCGCCGCTGCACCGGGCAGATCGAAGGGGCGGGCACCGCATCCGCTCACTACAAGCAGGGCGGTGGCCACGCGGTCGACTTCACCTCGGTGGGCGGCGTGCGCCTGACCGGGGCGAACGACGCGTCGCTGAACCTCATCGCCGTGCTCGACCCGATGATGCCCAACGGATCACGGGTCGGTCAGTCGCAGTGCCGCTACTCCGCCGGCAACGAGCCGAGCTTCCAGAACTTCATCGACTTCGAAGACAGCTGCGACCACTTGCACGTCGACGATTTCTGACCCTCCCGGTGGCGAGGGGCTGAACGCTATCGTGAGCACATGACCTCTCCCGCCCCCGGAGCGCTCACCCAGCCCGCGCCGACCATCAAGCGTCTGCTGCAGCTGTCGGCGCCGTCGCTCCTCATCGGGGTCGTGAGCGCCCTGCTGCTGTTCGGCATCGAGTGGGTCGCCGGCCAACTCGAGACGGTCATCTGGGACGTCGTTCCCAACGCCACCGGCATCGACCCCGACAACGGCTGGTGGATCTTCAGCATCCTCACCCTGACCGGTCTCGTGGTGGGCCTGTGCCTCTGGCTGGTTCCCGGGCACGGTGGCCGAGACTCCGCCACCACCGAACTGATCGCACCGCCGCTGCCCTTGCGCGCGCTGCCCTCGCTCACCCTCGTTGCAGTGATCGGCTTGGCGGGTGGTGTCAGCCTCGGCCCCGAGAACCCGATCATCGCCATCAACACCGGCCTCCTGGTCGCGCTCGTCGCACGGGTGTGGAAAGCGGTGCCGCCTCAGCTGGTGATCATGATCACGGCGGCCGCCACCATCGGCGCGCTGTTCGGCACGCCCGTCGCCGCCGCGTTGGTGTTCACCGGCGTGGTCGGCTCGATCGCGGGCGGCGGAGCGCTCTGGGACAAGCTCTTCCTTCCGCTGGTCGCCGCCGGCGCCGGTGCCGTCACGATGCATCTCCTCGCGCATCCGACTTTCGCGCTGCCCCTGCCCGCATACGACACCCTTCAACCCCTCGATCTGTTGAGCGCCGCCGTCATCGCATCCGTCGCGGCCGCCCTCGGCATCGCGGCTGCCGCCGTCTTCCCGCGGCTGCACGGCGCGTTCCGGCTGCTCCGCAACCCGGTGTTCTACGTCACGGCCGGTGGTGTCGTGCTCGGTGTGCTGGGCGCGATCGGCGGCCCGATCACCTTGTTCAAGGGGCTGGAGCAGACCTCTGAGCTCGCGACGAACCGTGCCGACTACACGATCGAAGCGCTGATCGTGATCGTGCTGGTGAAGGTGGTGGCGCTCACCGTCGCCGCGGCCGCGGGATTCCGCGGCGGTCGTATCTTCCCGTCGGTGTTCATCGGGGCCGCGATCGGCATCCTCGCCAACGCGGTGGTGCCCGGCATCCCGGTCGCCCTCGCCGTGTCGGCGGGCGTGCTCGGCATGGTGCTCGCCGTCGCTCGAGACGGCTGGATCGCCCTGTTCATCGCCACGGCGGTCAGCGGCGGACTCGTCGTGCTGCCGGTGCTCTGCCTCGCGATCCTGCCCACCTGGCTGATCGTCACGAAGGCCCCCGAGATGATCGTGCACCCGAACGCCGACAAACCGGTCGTGCTCCCCGGATCAGCCGCACCGTCTTCATCGTGACCGGTGCCGACGCCCGGGCACCCCGACGCGCCGACGCACACCACGGGTGGCTTTGTAGGGTGTGGTATTGAAAGTGGTATAGCTTAGGCTCATGACGGATTCCAGGATCGACAGCTCCCGCGCCGAGCCGCTCTGGGCCCAGACCGCCGACTACGTTCGTGAGCAGATCGCGAGCGGCGCCTATGGCGAGGGGATGCGGCTGCCCGCCGAACGCGAGCTGTGCCTCGATCTCAATGTCAGCCGGGTGACCCTGCGCAAAGCATTGGTGAGCCTCGTCGAAGAGGGCGTGCTGAGCTCGTCGCACGGCCGCGGCTGGTACGTCTCGCAGCCCGACGCCGCCGAGCCCACGGCCGGCGACTGGCCGAACTCGCTCGAGTCGTTCAGTGAGACGGCGGCCCGCATGGGGCTGGTCTCCGACTCCCTCGTGATCGAGCAGCGCATCTCCCCCGCCACCCTCGACGAGGGCGAAGAACTGGGCGTCGCTCCCGGCACACCGTTGCTGCGCCTCGGCCGGGTGCGCCGGCTCGACGGGGTGCCGATCGCCATCGACAACACGCGCGTGCCGGCCACCCTCATCCCGCAGGCCGCCGACGTCGACTTCGCCACCGGGTCGCTCTACGCCACGCTCGGTGAGAGCGGCATCGACATCGCCCGCGCCGAGGCCACCATCGAGGCCCGCGACGCTGACGCCTCGATCGCGAAGCATCTCGACATCGAGGTCGGCCGCCCGATCCTGGTGATGAAGCAGACCTCGGTGGATGCGCGCGACCGTCCCGTGCTCATCTCAACCATCGAGTACTCGGGCGACCGCTACCGCCTGCGCACGGTCTTCACCCGCTCGAAGCCGGGCCATCCGCGTCGCTGAGCCCCCTTCGCGGGCTTGCGTCCACCCGCCGTCGTCGATTCGCCAATTTCTGACGGAATCCGACCCGGCGTAGCGGCGTGTCTTGGCGATTCGGTGAGGGCTACTTGCCGTAGCCCTGGCTGAGACCCTGGATGAAGTTGCGCGAGAACACCGTGAACAGGATGACGAGAGGCAGCGCGCCGAGCGTCAGCGCGGCCAGCAGCGCCGGGTAGTCGCTCTGGAACTGCCCCACGAACTGCTGCACGCCGAGCGTCACGGTCTGGTTCTCCTTGCTCGGCGCGAGGATGAGCGGGAACCACAGGTCATTCCAGATCGGCAGCATGGTGACGGATGCCACGGCCGCGAGCCCTGGGCGAACGAGCGGCAACACGATCGAGAGCGTGCGCAGCTCCCCCGCCCCGTCGATCTTGGCGGCCTCCTTCAACTCCATCGGCACGCGCCGGAAGAAGGTGGCCATCAGCGCGATCGCGAGCGGCAGGCTCATCGCCGTGTAGACCAGGATGAGCGCCACGAGCGTGTCGACGAGGTGCCAGGCCACCATGGTCTGCAGGATCGGCACGGTGCCCAGCCGAATCGGCAGCATGATGCCGATGATGAAGAACCCGGCCAGCACCGGCGCGAGCTTCACCTTGTATTCGGTGATCGCGAACGCCGCGAAGGTGCTGAGCACCAGTGTCAGCAGCGTCGAGACGAGAGTGACGATGATGCTGTTGCCGTAGTTGAGCGCGAAGTTTCCGCGCTTGAACACATTGGCCCAGCCGTCGAGGTTGAAGGTCTCGGCCGTCGGCGGAAGGAACGGGCCGTTGAAGATGCCGGGCGTCGTCTTCAACGAGTTCATCACCACGATGAGGATCGGGCCGATCGCGACGATCACGAAGATGATCAGCGCGACGTGCACGAACAGCCGGCCACCGGCATCCGATCGGCTGGGCTTGTTGAGACCGAGGCCGGTCGGGCGGTCGCCGCGGAAGCGGGTGCGGCCGCCGCTTCTGCTGCGGGAAGGAGTGCGGGGAGGGCGGGTGTCTGTCGTCATTCTCGGGTCCTAGAGTTCGTAGCTCTTCAGGCGGCGCTGCACGACGGCGAAGTAGACGGCCGTGATGATCAGGATGAGGAAGAACACCACCGAGGCGACGGTGGCGCCGAGATCGGGGTTGGCCACCTGCCCGCTCGACCCGAAGAAGGTGCGGTAGAACAGCGTGCCCAGGATGTCGGTGGCGTAGTCGGGGCCGGGCGCGGATCCGTTCAGGGCGTAGACGATGTCGAAGCCGTTGAACGTCCAGATGTAGGTCAGGATCGCGATGAGACCGAACTGCGGCGCGATGAGCGGGAACTTCACCTTCCAGAAGGTGGTCCAGGCGTTCGCGCCGTCGAGCTTGGCGGCTTCGAGCACGTCGTCGGGGATGGCGATGAGGGCGGTGTAGAGGAAGATCATCGGAATGCCGACGTACTCCCACACCGACATCAGCGCGATGGTCGGCAGCGCCGTGTTCTCGTCGCCGAGGAGCGGGAACTGCACGATGCCCCAGAGCGGGTTGATGATGAGTCGCCAGACGAAACCGACGATGACCACCGAGAGCGTGGCCGGGATGAACAGCAGTGTGCGGTAGACGCCGCGCGAGCGGCGCAGTGTCGACGAGGTGAGCAGCGCGGCCATCAGAAGGCCGATCGGCAGCTCCACCAGGAGGTGCACCGCGAAGAATTCGAAGTTGTTGACGAGGGCGTTCCAGAAACGCTCGCTCGTGGAGGTGTTCGTGAACAGGTAGACGTAGTTGTCGAATCCGACGAACACCGAGGTGGGGCCGGTGTCGGAATCCATGAAGCTCAGAACGACCGACGCGATCAACGGGATCACGAGGAACCCGGCGTAGATGACGAGGGCGGGAAGGCTGAACAGGATCAGATTGCGGTACGAGCGGACGGTGCTCTTCATCTGACCTCTCTTTTCGGTGTCGGATCGACAGGCGGATCGGGCGGGAGGACAGCGAGCGCGCCGGGTGGTCGTGTGGCCACCCGGCGCGTCGCAGACCCTACTGGGCGGGCTTGTACCAGGAGTCGAGGCCGGCCTGCAGTTCTGCAGTGGCGTCCTCAGCACTCAATCCTGAGTTGTACATGTTCTGCAAGGCCACCCAGATCTCGTCGTCGAGCGGTGGGGTTCCCGCGCTCAGCCGGTCGAGGGCCAGACGGGGAGTGAGCTCGGCGTCGGTCTTCAGGTCGGCGAACTTCTGCGCGAGCTCGTTGTCGTAGGTCACGGCCTCGGTTCCCATCGAGAAGAACCCGGGCAGTTTGTTGACGTAGAGGCTTTGGAACTCGGAGGTCGAGAGCCAGTCGAGGAACTCCTGCGCGGCTTCCTTGTGGGTCGACTTCGCGTTCATCCCGATTCCCTGGTCGGGCATCTCCTGCTGGTAGCGCTGGTCGCCGGCCGCGGCGACCGGTGCGCCGAAGACGCCCACGTCGAGCCCGGTGGCGGTGGCGGCCGTGATGTCCCACGAGCCGTCGGGGATGATCGCTGCCTTACCGAGGGTGAACAGCTGCATCATGTCTTCGTAGGTCAGCGACTCGTAGCCCTCCGGAAGGTAGGGCTTGAGGTCGTCGAACGCCTGGAAGGCGGCCACGAAGTCGGGGTCGGTGAGCTTCTGGGAGCCGTCGATGAGGCCGAGCCGGCCGTCTTCGCCCTTCCAGTAGTTCGGGCCCAGGTTGTAGAGCACGTTGTAGGCGAGCTGCCACCCGTCGGCCGAGCCGAGGGCGAGCGGCGTGTACTTTCCGCTGGCCTTGATCTTCTCGAGCACGTCGGTGAACTCGGCCTGCGTGGTGGGCACTTCAAGCCCGAGCTCGTCGAAGATCGCCGTGTTGTAGTAGAAGCCGGCGAGAACGGATGCGATGGGCACGCAGAACGGGTTGCCGTCGACATCCGTCCACGCGGCGAGCGCGGTGTCGTCGAAGGCTCCGACGGCATCTGTGCCGGCCAGCGGCTCGAAGTAGCCGTCTTCGATCCAGGCGCGGTTGACGTCGAACGGGCGGCACATGATGAGGTCGGCGCCGGTGCCGCCCTCGATCTGCGACTGCATGGCCGCGTTGTAGTCGTCGGTTCCGACGGGCGCGTATTCGACGGTGATACCGGGATGCGACGCCTCGAAGGCGGGGATGATCTCGTCTTCCCACATCGCGGTGTCTTCGGTTCGCCAGGTCGCGAGGGTGAGTGTCACGTCGTCGCCACCGTCAGTCGACGAGGCGCTGCCGCCCGACGAGCATCCGGCAAGACCGACGAGCATCAGGCTTGCTGCTGTGATCGCGATGGGCGCTAATTTCGATCGCACGGCGCCTCCTTCTTCTAGTGATTGTCAGTGCGGGGTTTCGCCAGCATATACATTCTGTTCATGAGGTTACAAGAGGTATCTTTGTAACGAACATGTTTCGGCTAATTGTATGGATGTTGTTTCTAGAGGTATGGTCTTCACCATGACACGAATTGGAATCCTCGGCTCCGGATTCATCGCCGAGTGCTACGCGGATGCGCTCACCGATGTGCGCAGCGCCGAGCTCGTCGCCAACTACTCGCGCACGCCGTCGTCGGCGAGCAGGCTCGCTACGCGCTGGTCGATCCCCCGCACCCACGACTCCATCGACGCGCTGTGCGCCGATCCGGAGGTCGAACTCGTCATCGTCGCACTGCCCAACGAGCTGCACGTGGAGGCAGTGCGCGCGGCGGCGCGGCACGGCAAGGGCGTCATCTGCACCAAGCCGTTGGCGCGCACGGGGCCGGAGGCGGCGTCGATTCTCGCGATCGTGCGTTCGGCGGGAATCTGGCACGGGTATGCCGAGAGTTCGGTGTTCTCGCCCAACATCGCGAAGGCGCACGAGATGGTGGCGGCCGGCGGCATCGGGTCGGTGCTCACCATGCGCGCCCGCGAGGGGCACAGCGGCCCGCACGCTCCTCACTTCTGGGATGCCTCGACCGCCGGCGGTGGCGCCCTGCTCGACATGGGCTGCCACACCGTCGAATCGGCCCGCCACTTCTTCGGCAAAGACAACCCGGTGGTCGAGGTGATGGCCTGGGGCGCCACGCTCGTGCACGGCGACAAGACCACGGGTGAAGACACCGCGGTGGCTTGGCTGCGCTTCGAGGGCGGTCAGCTCGCCACGATCGAGTCGTCGTGGATCGAGAAGGGCGGGATGTCGCTGCGCCACGAGTTCATCGGCTCGGGTGGGCGCATCGTCACCGACACCTCGCAGACCCCTGTCTACGGGTTCATCACCTCGCCGGTCGGCTATCTCGTCGAAAAATCGGATGCCGACACCGGCTGGGTCTACCCGGTGCCCGAAGAGACGCGGGCTTACGGCTTCTCGCAGCAGTTCCGGCACTTCCTCGACCGCTTCGAACAGGGCATCGCCCCATCGGAGACCTTCGACGACGGCGTGATCGTGAACACCATCATCGACGCCTGCTACCGCTCGATGCGCACTCGCCAGTGGGAGCCGGTCGAGTCGCCCGCCGTCGTCACGGCGCCGTCTGCCGCCGGCTCTGACTCCGCGCCCGGGACACCGCCCGCTGCCACCGAGGCCGCGCCTGCCCCCGCCGCGCCCGCCACCTCGGGTTACGCGCCCATCGCTCCCGGCGCCGCATTCACCACCCCCGCCACCTCGACCGCCGCCACCGAGGGGATCGCCCTGTGACAACTGAATCCACGACCGCCGCCGACCACCCCACCACCACCGCAGCCGAGGGCGCAAACCTCCCCACCGCCAGCGCGCCCGAGGGCGCCGGCAGCCCCGACCTCACCGCGCTGCTCGCGCCGGAGCTGCGCACCGTGAGCTCCGACGAGATCGAAGCCACCCGCGCCGTGCTCGTGCGCGAGGGGCTGCTCGGGCCCGACGGGCACGTCGCCTACCTCGGCCTGCAGGAGCCCGACAAGCGCGAACTGCTCGCCGGCGCCCGACCCGCGCGGCGCATCCGGGTCATGCTCGTCGACTTCGGCACCGGGCTCTCGACCGACATCGTGGTGGTGCCCTCCGAAGACCGCGTCGAGTCGGTGCACGAGCTCGACCCCGACACCGAGGGCCAGGCGCCCGTGGTCATCCCCGAGTTCGCGCTGGTGGAGGAAGTCGTGCACCAGGATGCCCGCTGGCGCGCCGCCATGGCCAAGCGCGGCCTCACCGACCTCTCGCAGCTGCGCGTCAATCCGCTCTCCGCAGGCGTACTCGGCGTCGACGAGGCCGGCCGCCGGCTGCAGCGCTGCTTCACCTTCGTGCAGAAGACGCCTCAGGATCTCGGCTGGGCGCATCCGGTCGACGGCGTCACGGTGATCGTCGACGTCGTGACCCGGGAGGTGCTCGACGTGATCGACTACGTCGACCTGCCCGTGCCGCAAGAAGACGGCAACTTCCACCTCCCGTCCTGGGTCGGTCTGCCGCCCCGCGAGGGCCTCAAGCCCATCGAGATCACGCAGCCCCAGGGCCCGAGCTTCACGATCGACGACGACGGCGTGATCGACTGGCTGGGCTGGCGACTGCAGGTGGGCTTTGACCAGCGCGAGGGGCTCGTGCTGCACGACATCGGCATCCGCGACCCCGACACCGGCGAGCAGCGGCCCGTACTGTACCGCGCGTCGATCGCGGAGATGATGGTGCCGTATGGCGATCCGTCGCCCCAGCGCTGGTTCCAGAACTTCTTCGACTGCGGCGAATACCTGCTCGGCGGCTTCGCGAACTCGCTCGAACTCGGCTGCGATTGCGTGGGCGACATCACCTACCTCGACGCCGTGATGGCGGGTGACGACGGGCACGCCCGGGTGGTGCCGCAGGCGATCTGCATCCACGAAGAAGACACCGGCATCCTGTGGAAGCACTTCGACAACTGGAACGGATCGAGCGACTCCCGCCGCAACCGCCGCCTCGTCATCTCCTTCTTCGTGACCGTGGGCAACTACGACTATGGCTTCTACTGGTACTTCGGGCTCGACGGCACCATCGAACTCGAGGTGAAAGCCACGGGGGTGGTGTTCACCTCGGCCTATCCCGGTAACGGCTATCCCTTCGCGTCCGAGTTAGCCCCCGGACTCGGCGCTCCCTATCACCAGCACCTCTTCAGCGCCCGGCTCGACACCATGATCGACGGCCTCGGCAACGCGGTCGACGAGCTGGAGGCGGCGATCGTGCCGCCCGGGCCCGCCAATCCGACGGGCACCGGATTCACGCAGACGGTCACCCGCCTGCGCACCGAGAGCGAGGGCGGCCGGCTGGCCGACAACACGCGCAACCGGGTCTGGCACGTCGTGAACCCCTCGGTTCAGAACCGGCTCGGCCGGCCCGTGGGCTGGGTGCTGCAGCCCGAGGGAAAGCCGGTGCTGCTGGCGGATGCGTCGTCGGACATTCACGCCCGCGCCACCTACGCCACCAAGCACCTCTGGGTCACCGCCTACGACCCGGCCGAGAACTATGCGGCCGGCGACTTCGTGAACATGCACCCGGGCGGCGCGGGCCTTCCGGCCTGGATCGCGGCCGACCGCCCGATCGACGACACCGACATCGTGCTCTGGCACACCTTCGGGCTCACCCACTTCCCGCGCATCGAGGACTGGCCGATCATGCCGGTCGACAGCGCCGGGTTCACCTTCAAGCCGCACGACTTCTTCGGGCGCAACCCCACGCTCGACATCCCGGAGAGCGTGAGCGACCACTGCGCGCCGGGCCACGCGCACGCCGAGCACGCAGCCGCGGGCCACGCGGATGCCGAGCACCTGGCCCACGACCACTCCGCTGGTCATCCCGCGCCCCACGCCGCCGGCCACCACGCGACGCACCCCGCCACTGACCCCGCGATGGCCCACGACCACACCGACCACCACCCCCAGACCCACCAGCACCACCAGGATGGAGACCACGCGTGAAGGGTTACGTTCCTCTCGCCGAGGCGCGCCGCAACCAAGTCGGCCACCTCGAACCCGCGATCGACCGGATCGCGGCCGACGCACTCGAGCTCCAGGCATCCGGAGCCCTGAGCGGACCGGGACCGATCTTCGTCGGCATCGGGGCGAGCCTCGCCGCGGCCGCTGCTCCGGTGTGGGTGTTGCGCAAGCGCGGCATCCACTCGTGGCGGCTCGGTGCCGGCGACCTGCCGTTGCCGTTCCCGGCGAGTGTGCATCCGATCATCGGGATCTCTCAGAGCGGCAAGAGTTCGGAGACCCTCGCCGTGCTCGAGTCGGTGCCACCTTCGCTGCGGCTTGCCGTGGTGAACAACGCGCCGTCGCCGATCGCGGATGTCGCGTCCCGCTCGCTGGTGCTCGGCAACATCCCCGACAGCTACGCGTCGACCATCGGCTACACGGCGACGATCGTGGCGCTCGGCATGATCGCCGACCTCTGGGACGGGGGAACACTCGACGCCGATTGGCATCGCCTGGCCGACGACTTCCGCTCGGTGGAGGCGCAGCTCGCGGAGCGGTCGTTGAGCATCGCGCAACGCTTCGCCACGGCGCCCTCCGCCGACTTCGTGGGAGCGGGCCCGGCGGTCGGGTCGGCCGAGGCCGGTGCCCTGTTGTTCCGCGAGGTGGCGCGAGTACACTCCACAGCGATGAGCACTCGCCAGTACCTGCACGGATCGATGGAGTCGGCGGGCGACGGCGTGCACGTCGTGCTCGGCGACGCGCGGGAGATCGCGCTCGCCCAGACCCTCAGCGAGGCCGGGCACCAGGTGGTGCTCGTGACCTCGCAGGACGTGCCGCAGACCTCCTCGCTCACCACGATCTCGCTGCCGCGCCGGCACGCCGCG
This sequence comes from Herbiconiux aconitum, assembly GCF_024979235.1. Taxonomy (NCBI): domain Bacteria; kingdom Bacillati; phylum Actinomycetota; class Actinomycetes; order Micrococcales; family Microbacteriaceae; genus Herbiconiux; species Herbiconiux aconitum. The sequence continues at coordinate 79,957 of NZ_JANLCM010000002.1, read as the reverse complement.
CAGCGGGCGGTGCTCGAGGCCGCGGTGATGCAGGCGTTCGCGAACGACATGGCGTTCGTGCGCGGTATCGATGTGGAGGAGTTCGTGTTCCACAACGCCGACACCAAGGTGGAGTCCGCCGCCGCCCCCGCGAGCGAGCTCGGATGAGCCTGCTCGTCGGCATGGACATCGGCGGCACCAAGGCCGCCGTGCGGGTCGAGACGCTCGAGCGAGAGCTCGTGGCCGAGGTCGTGGTGCCGTCGTCCGACTGGGATGCGGAGCCCGTCGCGGCAGGCGTCGAGTGGATCGCGAGGGCGCTCGACTCGGTGCTCGGATCGCTCGGTGCGGTGCCGCCGGGTGGCGCATCCGGAGTTTCGGGCGCGTCGGGCGCAGCTGCCGCATCCGGTGCCTCCGGTGTTTCCGGCGCACCGACCGCATCCGCTGCATCCGCTCTGTCGATCGCCGCGCTCGGTGTCGGCGCGCAGGGGCTCGACAACACGGCCATCATGCTCGAGTACGGCGCGGCACTCACCGCACGCCTCGGCATCCCGACCATCGCGGTGAACGACGCCGCGCTCATCGCGCCGGCCGCGGGACTCGACGACGTGATCGGCCTCATCGCCGGCACCGGCGCGATCGGCGTGGGCTGGAGCGCGGAGGGCGAGTTCCTCGCCGCCGGCGGTTGGGGATCGGTCATCGGCGACGACGCGGGCGCCGCGGGCATCGTGCGCGAAGCCGTGAAACGCGCGCTCCTGCGCCACGACGACGGCTTCGCCGACGACGGTCTCCTCGCCGCCCTCCTGGCAAGCTTCGGAGTGACGGATGCCGAGCGCCTCGCGCGTGCGGTCAACGACGACCCGAGCACCGAGAACTGGGGGCCGCATGCGCCGGTCGTGTTCGCGGCGGCGCGATCCGGGTCGCTCGATGCGCAGATCGTGATCGAGGGCGCCGCACAACACCTCGCCCGCCTGGTGCGTCAGCTGGTCGCGCAGGGGGCGGTCGGCACCGACGTGGTGGCGGCCGGTTCGGTCATCGCGGCCCAGCCTGTGTTGTTCGAACGGATGTCGGCACTCGTCACTGCGGCCCACTCCCGCCTCCGGGTGCGCCTGCTCGATCGCCCGCCGGTCGCCGGTGCCACCGAACTCGCGGCCCGCCTCGTGGGTGCGGCTGCGGGCGCTGCGTCGCCGCCCGAGCCCTCCGCCGCCTCCTCCGCCGCCCCCTCCTCTCTCGCCGCCCCCTCCACCTTCGCCGCCCCCTCCTCCCTCGCCGCCCCCTCCACCGTCGCCGCCCCTCCGCCCGTGGCCTGACCCACCCCCATGACCGGTCTCCCGCTCTCCCCCTCCGCCCTGAGCAGCGCCGCTCCGATTCGAGTCGTCCCTAACGGGGCAAAGAGTCGAGTTTTGGCCCGTTTAGGGACGAGTCGATGGGAGACCTGGAGCGCCCACGGGCTGATGGTGGGTGGGATGCTGGTGGCAGTTGGCGTGCCGGGGGCATTGCTCCCGGTTGCGATGGGTTTCCTTGTGGTGGCGGCGGTGATGGCTCGCGCTGCCCGCACCGAGATCTGGGCGCGGGAGGCGATCGTCGACTTCTGGGCGATGACTCTGCTGATGGTGGGCACGCTGGCCGCCCCCAGCGCCCAAGGCATTGCGGACACCGCGAGTGCCGGCGCCACGTCGGCGTCCGCGTCGACCGTTGCGCATCCGAGCAGCGAGCTACTGGCCCTTCATCATGGCGGCGCGCCCACGAATGCGCTCGAGTTCGTCACGAGCCCCACCGTGGTGCTCATCGCGTGGCTCCTGGCGCGCGCGGCTTTCGCTGTCACCGCCCGCCGCACCGCGAGCATCCGGCATTCCCTGCTCACGGCGGCCGCCGCCGCCGCCCAACTGCTCGTGATGCTCGCCGTGCACTGAGAGCCGCGACCCGCTCGCGAGGTCGCGCTAAGTCGCCTCTGAACCAGCACCAGAGGCGACTTAGCGCGACTTCGCGGGGCAACGCGACCCCGCGGGGCAGCGCGCGACCCCGCAGGCCGCGCCCCCTCAGGCCCAGAACGCGACGAGGCGCGGCGCGATGGTTCGGCCCTGCGCGAAGCCGGCGTGGGCCGCGGCCGGGCGCGTCGAGAGGTCCATCATGCCGGCGCCGAACGCCTCGAGCGAGGCGCCGTCGGGCAGCACCGTCTCGACCTGGCTGCCACCCGCCCGCAGCTCGTCGACCTGAACCGCGAGCTGCATGCCCCAGTCCAGCGGCAGCAGGGTGCGACCGCCGAGCGGGGAAAGCACCAGCACCCGCCCGTACCCGGCCGCGAGGTCGGCGTTCTCGCTTGACCGCCGGTACCCACCGTCGATGTACCGCCCGCCCCCGATGCGGTAGGCGAACCCACCGGCGCAGCTGGCCGCGACCGCGTCCACCAGCTCCACCCCGCTCGAGCGGTCGAACACCACGGGTTCGCCGGAGTGCGCATCCACGGCCGTGATCTGCATCGCGCGATCCGGCCACTCCTCCGAAGGCAGCCGGGATGCGACGGTCGCGCGCCAGCGCTCGTGTTCCGAGCCGTCGGAGACAGCATCCTTCGACAGAGCCGCCGCGCCCTGTCGGCGGCTCATGTCGGCGACATCCTGAGACGCGGCGATGATCTCGGCCATCCGTCGCAGCTGGTCGTCGGGCGAGCCCACGAAACCACGCGAACCGTTCGAGACGACCGGGCGGTTCGGCGGCGGTGTCGGGGCGGTGAGGATGTCGGCGTACAGCTCGGCCGGGGTCGCGCCCGCGATCTGGGCGGCGGCGGTCGATCCGGCCGAGGTGCCGATGATGAGGTCGGCGTCGGTGACGTCGAGGGCGGCGTCGTCGAGACCGGCGAGGACGCCGATCAGCCAGGCATTGCCGGCCGATCCGCCGCCGCCGAGCACGAGTGCGCGGTCACGCGCGGGGGCAGGATGATGCAGTGAAGTGTTCATGGGAGTCGCCTTTCGCGAATTGCCTGTCAGGCGCTCCCGGATGCGACAGTCTTCAGCCGCGCGCGATCGTGCACTGCGAGGGAGCACCCATTTCGGATACTGCGTTCATGGGTCTCACCTCCAGCCGACGATTCACGATCGCGGCGACGCTACCACGCCGCGAGAGTCTCGCGCAACGCCCGCTCCGCCCGCACGCCGCAGGGTGCTCAGGCCTGCCAGACCGTCTTCGCGTTCGTGAACTCGCGGATGCCGAACGCCGAGAGCTCGCGGCCGTACCCCGAATCCTTCACCCCACCGAAAGGAACCCCGGGGAAGGATGCGGTGAGCCCGTTCACGAACACTCCCCCGAAGTCGAGCGACCGCGTGAGTCGGTCGATCTCGGCGGTATCCGTGGTCCAGACGCTCGAGGAGAGGCCGAAGTCGGAGTCGTTCGAGCGCGAGATCGCCTCGTCGAGGGAGTCGACCCGGTAGAGGCACGCGACGGGGCCGAAGCACTCTTCGCGGAAGATGCGCATTGACGGCGTCACGTCGGTCAGCACGGTCGCGGGGTAGAACCAACCGGGGCCGTCCGGCACCGATCCGCCGGTGAGCACCGTGGCGCCCTTGGCCACGGCGTCGTCGACCAGTTCCTGCACGTCGTCGCGTCCGCGCGAGGTGGCGAGTGGCCCGAAGGTGGTCGCCTCGTCGCGGGGGTCGCCGGCGACGGTCGCTGCCATTCCGGCGACGAAGGCGTCGGCGAACTCGTCGTAGACATCCGTGTGCACGTAGTAGCGCTTGGCCGCGATGCACGACTGCCCCGAGTTCTGCACCCGCGCGTTCACGCCGAAGGTCGCCGCCCGCGGCACGTCGGCCGAGGGCAGCACGATGAACACGTCGGTTCCGCCGAGCTCGAGCACGGTCTTCTTCACGTTGCGCCCCGCGGCCTCGGCGACGGAGGCGCCGGCAGCGACCGACCCGGTGAGTGTGGCGGCCCGGATGCGCCGGTCGTCGAGCAGCGGAGCCACGGCCCCGCCCTCGATCAGCAAGGTCTGGAAGGCGCCCTTCGGGAACCCGCCGCGCGCGAACAGCTCGCCGAGGTAGAGGGCGCTCTGCGGCACGTTCGACGCGTGCTTGAGCAGCCCGGTGTTTCCGGCCATGAGGGCGGGGGCGGCGAAGCGGATGCACTGCCAGAGCGGATAGTTCCACGGCATCACCGCGAGCACCACGCCGATCGGATCGAAGCGCACCGACAGGGCCGAAGCATTGACCGCGCCGGCCTCGACCGGATGTTCGGGAGCGAGGTAGCGCTCGGCGTTGTCGGCGAAGAAGCGCATCCCGGTCGCCGACTTCAGGGTCTCGTAGCGGGCCTGGCCGAGGGTCTTGCCCATCTCGGTGGTGATGAGTTCGGAGACCTGGTCGACCTCGGACTCCAGGATGCCCGCGGCCGCGCGCATCCACTCGGCGCGTTGGGCGATGGTCGTCGACGCCAGCTCGAGGTAGGCGGCGTGGGCGGCGGCGATGCGGTCCTCGACCTCGGCGGCCGTGTGGGGAGTGAACTCCTCGAGGGTCTCGCCGGTGGTGGGGTCGACGGTTGCGATGGTCATCTGGGGTCCTCACTTCATCGTGCCTGCAGCGGAAACCGCTTACCGAGTGGTCTGACACCAGACTATGCCATCAGATACAGCAGTGCCAGACAGAGGAGACCAGACAAAACAATGAGGTTGTCGTCGAGATAGCCAGGGCCCGACGCGCCGCGAGTTTCTGGAACCGCTGTCGTTCCCCGCTTCCCGATGTCTCCGGGCGCCGGCGGCGCGCAAGCCGACAGGTACGGCAGTCGCGAAACGGGGACAGCCGCGTTACGCGGCCGCGCCGACCGCCCCCACGCCGCGCAGCGACCCCGTGGTCTGCGCTGACGGGTTCTGCACCCAGCACGACAGCGCGCGATCCCCGGCGCCCCACGAACCTTCCGACGGATAGACGGTCTGCAGCGTGAAGCCCGACTGGTCCCAGGCCACGCCGAGGAACTCCGACACGGTCGCCGTGCACTGCGCCGCCGCGGCATCCGACAGCCAGGATGCGCCAGGGTAGTCGGGTCCGGCGCTCGCGTCGGTCTCCCCCACGAACACCACTTCAGCGTCGTGCGCCTGCTCGCAGGGCACGACCGCGGGAGGGGTGAGCTCGTGATCGACGTCGCCCGACGCCGAAACCCCCAGCAGGCACGATCCGACCGGGAACGCGGGGTCGAAGGATGCCGGGGCTTGGGCTCCGGATGCCGCGCCCCCGCCCGATCCAGGCGATCCGGCCACCCCGGCCAGTCCACCGCCGACGCCCCCAGGGCCGCCGGGGCCGACGCCCCCGCCGTATCCGTTCGCGGTGAGCAGCCCGAGCACGGCCACCGCGGTCACGGCGATTCCGATCGGGGCGAACAATGTCGCCCATCGAGCACCGGCGGTGCGACCGCGCAGCAGCCCGATCAGCGTGGGCAGCGCCCCGAGGGCCGCGAGAAAGAGGCTGAGCGCCGCACTCCACGCGAGCGCGGCCGCGACGGCCGGGTCGCTGAGGTAGCTGCCGGTGAGCCAGCTCCAGAATCCGGGCTCGGCGAGCCCGCCGAACATCCGTTCTTCCGGCGCGTAGACCACGCTGGCATCGAAGAGCAGCGACGAGGCGACGCAGAGGAGGATCGTGACGAACGAGACGATCGAGATCGCCACGGCTCCCCGGGTCGACACCCTCCCTTTCGCGCCGTAGCGGAACAGGGCCGCCGCGCCGAACGCCGTACCGAAAGCGACGATGCCAGAGATCCACCCCGACTGCCAGATGATGAGCCACACCGGCACGGCGATCGGCACCACGAGCAGCGAATAGGCCAGCCCTCGCCCGAAGTACCGGTCGTCGCGCCGACCTCGACCGCTCTCGGATGCGCCCCATCCGTAATCCCCGCTCGACACCCTGGCCACCCCGCCCATAGCTCGCGCCCGCGCTGATCCGGGACGTCCGGAGGACACTCTATCGACACCTGTAGCCGACCTGCTGCCGGGTGCAGTTCGAGTGGTTCATCCTGCTCTACTGTGGGCGCATGGGTGAAGTGCGTCTCCGCGGATTCCTCGTCTGCGCGAGTCAGTACGAAGCCCGGATCGTGGCCGAGCACCTCCCCGACCACATCGCACTCACGCGCGCCGAACCCGGCTGCCTTTCGTTCGAGGTCACGCTCACCGACGATCCCCTGGTCTGGCGAGTCGACGAGCTGTTCCGAGACGAGACCGTCTTCGCGGCGCACCAGGCGCGGGCAGCCGGCAGCAGCTGGGGGCGGGCCACGGCGGGCATCGAGCGCCGCTACTCCGTCGACGGGCTCTCCGGCGAAGAGGGTCTATAGACATGCCCACCGCCGGACGAGGCACGATGCCCCCGATCACGCCCGCAAGCATCACCGTCGCGAGGTTCGCGTCGATCGCCCTGGTCGGGCTGTCGGTGATCCAGGATGTCGTCGCGGCGCGCGGCATCGATTGGGCCGCCTACGAGGAGCACGGCACCGGTGTCGTCGTATTCTTCGCGATCGTCATCAGCACGTCCGCGATCGTGGGGCTGGCCATCACGGCGCTTCCGTTCTGGCTGATCCGGCGTGGCAGTCGCGTCACCGCGATCGCGATCACCCTCATCGTCGTGTGGCAGGCATCCCTTGCGGTGATCACCGTCGATCCGTTGCAACTGATCGCAGCGATCATCGCGATCGTCGCGGCCGTCTCGATCTGGGTGCCGGCCTCCCGTGCCCATCTCGCGTGGGTGCGCGCCGACAGGCTCGCGCGTCGGCGCGAGACGGTCTACCCGAACCGACGCCGCCGCCGCTAGCGATCACCGCGCAAGCAGCCGACCGCGCCGTTCACGCACCTCAGCCGCCGAGGATCGCCGGCACGAGAGCGAGCACGGTGACAACCGGGTACGCGATCCAGAGAAGCGGCGACAGCACCCAGCTGAGCACGATGAGGCGCCACCGTCCGGTGCAGGTGGCGACCGCGTGTCGCTCCAGCGCGATGACGCGGCGACGGTAGAGCTGGGGCACATTCGCGCCGATCGTGAACACGGCGCCGGCCACCACCGGGCCCCCGAACAACAAGAGGGGCGACGTCAGGTCGGCTCCCCCGCCACCATCGGCGACGAGGATGCCCGCCACCACGAGAATCAGCAAGAGCACGACCGCGAGCACCAGCGACGCCCGCTGCGGGAACAGCTCGAAGTTCTGCACCTGACGATCCCACTCCCCTGCTGGCCCGGGTGTCGGTGGGCTCGGGGCGATCCGCCGATGACCGACCACCGCCACCACGAGAGCGACGACCGTGTAGGGCACGCCGAGGATCGCGAGCGCGTAGCCGAGGTACACCACCACGAAGAGTCCCGGACTGTGTCCGGCGAGCATCGCCAACCCGAGCACGAGCACCACAACGACCGCTGCACCGATGAGCAGCCGCGCAATTCCGCGCCGCCGCGGAGACGCGTGAGCCGTCACGTCGGTCTGCTCGGTCGTGTCGTCGGCGCTGCTGTTCGTCATCTGCCCCCTCCGTTCCCACCCTAAGTCGAGACCGACTCACGGTGCGACGCGCAACTCGGGAGGAGGAAACGCACACGACGCCCTGCACAGCCGGTCGTGTGCTTCTCCTCCTCCCGAACGGGAGGCGGGTGGCCGCCGAGCCGCGAAGCGGCGCCGCGAAAGCGGCGGTGCGGCGGTGCGGCCTGCGCGAACCCTACTTCGAGTCGGCAGTCGCCCCCGCCAACGCGTCGACCAGCGAGTCCAGCCCCCACGGCAGCGACAGCGCGGTGGGCGGCGACACGGCCGAGACGTACGAGGTGCCCACGACCTGGGCCACATGCCCGGCGGCTACCGCGGGAATGACGGAGGTCTGCGGTGCCGACAAGAAGGCATCCGCTTCGTCTTGCGTGTCGGAGTAGCTCAGCACCACGTCGGCGTCGAGCTTGTCGAGCTGCTCGTAGCTCAGCGTGTAGTAGAAGGTGGCGTCGCCATTGGCCAGTTCATCGACGGCGGGGGCGTTCTCGAACCCGAGATCGAGCAGGAACTCCACGCGCGGGTCGGCCTTCTTGTAGACGTAGAAGGTGCCCGCGGTGTCCCACACGGCGGCGATGGTCTTGCCCTTGAATTCCGGATGCGCGGCAGCGGCATCGGCGAGTTGGGCGTCGATGCCGGCCAGCACCTCGTCGGCCTGCGCGGACTTTCCGAGGGCCTTGCCGACCGTGGTCACCACGTCGCGCCACGGGGTGCTCCACGCCTCGCCCGGGTAGGCGACGGTGGGCGCGATCTGCGACAGCGTCTCGTATTGCTCCTCGGTGATGCCCGAGTAGACGGCGAGGATGACATCGGGGTCGGCCTCGGCGATGGCCTCGTAGGGTGGCTCGTCGGGCGACTCGGGCAGCACGGTCGGCGTCTCCGCGCCCGCCTTGTCGAGCGCGTCGGCGACCCACGGCAGCACGCCGTTCTCGTCGCCGGCGTAGCCCTCGAACGGGATGGCGACCGGGATCGTGCCGAGCGCGATCGCCGCATCCGTGCTCCCCCAGCCGAGCGTCACCACGCGCTGCGGGTCGGCGGGAACCGTGGTCTCGCCGAACGCGTGCTCGATGGTGACAGGGGCGCCGTCGGAGGCGGCGGGTGAGGATTCGGCGGTGCTGCTCCCGGCGCATCCCGCCAGCACCAGTGCGGTGGCGAGGGCGGATGCGGTGAGAGCGGCGAGCTTCAGTCGGCGGGGCATGGAGGTTCTCCTGCGGTCGGGGCTGGGGCTGGACGGCGAACAGATCGTTCGCAACGAGTAAGGATTGCCTTACCTAACCAGCGTAGCCCATCACCCTCTTCCGTGGAACCGCCCGATCGGAACCACCATCGGCGATCCGCTCACCGGATCGGCCACCACGAGCGACTCCAGCCCGAACGCCTCGTTCACCAGGTCAGCGGAGATGACGGATGCGGGTGCCCCTTCGGCGACGATGCGTCCGGCTGACATCACCACCAGATGGTCGGCGTAGCGGGCGGCGAGGTTGAGGTCGTGCAGCACCATGACGACGGTGGTTCCCCGCTCCACGTTCAGCTCCTGCAGCAGATCGAGCACCTCGATCTGGTGGGTGACGTCGAGGAAGGTGGTGGGTTCGTCGAGCAGCAGGATGTCGGTCTCCTGCGCCAATGCCATGGCGATCCACACGCGTTGGCGCTGGCCGCCCGAGAGCTCTTCGACCCGGCGGCCGGCGAGATCGGCGGTGCCGGTGGAGCGGAGCGCTTCGGCCACGGCGAGGTCGTCGGCGGCGGTCCACTGCCGGAAGAGTCCTTGCCGCGGAAAGCGCCCGCGGCCCACGAGGTCGGCCACGGAGATGCCCTCGGGGGCGACGGGTTGTTGGGGCAGGAGTCCGAGAACGGTGGCGAGCTGTTTGCTCGGGTAGCGGTGCACATCCGTTCCGTCGAGTGTCGCCGCGCCCTCTTCGGGCCGCAGCAGTCGCGCGAGCGAGCGCAGCAGGGTCGATTTGCCGCAGGCGTTCGGTCCGACGATCACGGTCACGGCCCCGTCGGGCACCACGAGGTCGAGCCCTTCGACGACGCGACGCCCGTCATAGCCGAGGGCGAGCCCGTCGGCGCGCAGTTCATGGGAGGTCATGCGTCTCCTCTCGTTGGCGTACGTTCGGTGCCCACCGAGCAACGCGCTCCCGACCGGGCGTGAGAGTCATGCGGATGCCCCCGTCCGGTTGCCGCGGGCGAGCAGGAGGAGCAGCACGGGGGCGCCGATGATGCCGGTCACGATGCCCACGGGGGCTTGCAGTCCGGCGAAGGCGTGCTGGGCCACGATGTCGGCGCCCGTCACGACGACCGCGCCGACGAGGGCGCTGGTGACGAGCGCCGGACCCAGCCCGCCGAGCAGTCGCCGCGCGATGGGTGCGGAGACGAAGGCGACGAACGCGACGGGTCCGGCCGCCGCGGTCGCGACCGCCGCGAACCCGACGCCCACGAGGGTGAGGAGGAGCCGGGTGGAGGTGACGCGCACGCCGAGTCCGACGGCCGCCTCGTCGCCGAGTTGGAGCATCCGGAGTCGTGGAGCGAGCACGGCCAATGCGACGGTCAACACGAGCGCGCCAACGGCGGTGACGATGAGTTCGGCGGGTTGCACGGTTCCGATGCTGCCGATGAGCCAGACCAGGGCCGACTGGGCGTCGCGCACGTCGGAGCGGGTGAGGAGGTAGCCGATGAGCGCTTGGGCGAGGAAGGCGAGGGCAATGCCGATGAGCACGAAGCGCGAGCCGGCCGCGCCGCCGCTGCCGCCCGCTCCCCCGCCGCGGCCGCTGCCCACCCGGCCGAAGCCGCCGGCGAGCAGGGTGATGACGGCGGCGACGAGAACCGCTCCGCCGAAGGCGGCGAATGAGACGGCGATGCCGCTGAGTCCGAGCAGCAGGATGGCGCCGACGGCGGCGGCGCTGGCTCCTTGCGAGATGCCGATGATGTCGGGGCTCGCGAGTGGATTGCGGAGGAGGCTCTGAAAGACGGCGCCGGCGAGTCCGAAGCAGGCGCCCACGAGGAGGCCGAGGGTGAGGCGCGGGAGGCGGAGGCCGAGCACGACGAAGCGGTCGCCGCCCGATCCCTGGCCGAAGAGGGCGGCCACGACGTCGGCGGGCGCCACGATCCGGTCGCCGAGCATGAGCGCCAGAACGGCGAGCACGACGAGGATGGCGGCGAGCGCGGCGGTCACCACGAGAAGGCGTCGGCGGAATGCGTGGCGAACGGCGGCGAGCATCCGGATGTCGTGGGTCACGGTGTCGGCGCTCACCGCAGCACCGCCCGATCCCGCCGCACCAGCACGATCAGCACGGGCGCCCCGATGATGGCCACGACGATCCCGGCCTCGAGCTCCGACGGCTGCGCGATGAGCCGACCCACGGTGTCGGCGAGCACGAGCAGGATGGCGCCGAGGGGGATGGAGTAGGCCAGAATCCAGCGGTAGTCGGCGCCCACGATGCGCCGGGCGACGTGGGCGACGACGAGCCCGACGAAGACGAGTGGTCCGGCGAGGGCGGTGGCCGAGCCGCAGAGCAGGATGATGGCGACGCCGGCGGCCAGTCGTGTGATGCCGACGCGTTGGCCGAGGCCGCGGGCGACGTCGTCGCCGAGGGCGAGTCCGTTGAGGCTGCGTCCGAGTAGCAGGGCGAGCACGGCTCCCGCGACAAGGAACGGCAGCAGGGGAACCACCGTCGAGACGTCGCGCGCCACGAGCGACCCCACCGACCAGAACCGGTACTGCCCGAGCGTGTCGAGGTCGCGCAGCAGCACGAGGGTGATGACGGAGGTGAGCACGGCGGTGACGGCGGCGCCTGCGAGGGTGAGGCTGAGCGGTGTGGGCCCGTTGCGGCCGGATGCGACGGCGTAGACGAGCACGGCGGCGAGGGCAGCGCCGAGGAAGGCGAACCAGACGTATCCGCTCGGTGCGCCGATGCCGAAGACGGCGATAGCCACGACAACGGCGAGCGAGGCGCCGGCGTTGACGCCGAGGAGTCCGGGGTCGGCGAGCGGGTTGCGGGTGAGTCCTTGCATCAGTGCGCCTGCGAGTCCGAGGGCGGCGCCGGCGACGAGGCCGATGACGGTGCGGGGAACCCGGAGGTCGAGAACGACCATTTGTTCGGTGGCGTTGCCGTTCTGGCCGGTCAGCGCGTCGACGACGGCGCCGAGGTCGATCGAGCGAGATCCGAGAAACAGGCTGGCGCCCACGGCGACGAGCACCAGCACGAGCAGGCCGATGAGGCCGAGCACGCGGGCAACGCGGCGGCGCGCGAGCGCACGGGCCGGCGCTGGTGCCGGCGCGGGTGCTTGTGCCGCGGAAGCCGCTGCCGGAGCGGCGCGGCTCACTGCGCTTCGGCCTTGCCGAGTCGCCAGTAGCCCATGAAGGCCACGCGGTGCCGGTCGACGCCCACCTCGGTGACGAGCAGGCGTCGCAGCGCCTTGATGCACGCGGACTCCCCCGCGAGCCACGCGTAGAAGTTGGCCGACGGATGCTCGGAGTCGGGCTCCGGTGAATCCCACAGCATCTCCACGTCGACGTCGATGTCGGCGAGCTCTTGCTCGGTCTCGGCGAGCGCCGGGGCGATCCGGTCGCGGTGTTCCCCGACCCACGCGCGCACGGCATCTTGCAGGCCCAGGCCCCCGGATGCGCGCCCCAGCCACGTGACGGACACGTCGGCATCCGTGCTGATGTCGATCGCATCATCCGGATGCGGCACTTCGATGAACGCGTGCGCCCGGGTGCCGGCGGGCAGCGATTCGAGGATGCTGCAGATGGCGGGCGCGGCGGTCTCGTCGCCGGCGAGCAGGTAGTCGATGGCGTCGCCGGGTCGCCAGTCGAGGCCGAGCCGGTAGTCGACGCTGAGGTCGTCGGGGCCGACGATGACGATCTCGTCGCCTTCTTCGGCCCCGGCAAGCCACGCGGCGGCCGGCCCTGCTGGCGCGTCGTGCCCCTCATCGTGCACGACGAAGTCAACGTCGAGTTCCCGTTCGGCCTGCCGGATGGCGCGCACGGTGTAGGTGCGGAACGGGTTGCGCTCGCTCTCGTCGAGCTCGCGCCACCGCTGATACCAGGTGCCGGCGGCGAGCACCTCGGGGTCGAACCATCCGCACTCCCCGTACCCGCCGTCGGCGTGTGGGAGCACGACCTTGATGCGCTGGTCGAGTCCGGCGGTGCCGAACGTCTCGAACTCCTCGCCCGTGAACGTGACCCGTTTGAAGCTAGGGCTCACCTGCACGATCCGCGCCACTGTGGCGCGGTAAGGCCGGTACGAGGGTCGCTCGTCGCGCACGGTCTCGGAGCTCGCAGGATAGGTAAGCATTACCTAAGTATGCCAGGCTCCGAGCCGGTACTCCTCGCTGCCATCCAGGCAGAACACTCCCTGCCCACGACCGCATCCATTTGCTAGTCGTCGTATCGTTACTTCACCTTGAGGGTCGTTAGCCCTGGCCGTCATTCAGACGCCTACCGGCTACCTGCACGTTCGATCGCAGCGACAAGTAGATAGGCAGAAGATGAGGGATTATTGTGCGGCACCTGATTTCCGTCGCTTGCATGCCTTTCTTCAAGCCTCTTAGCTCGAGCTGCCGCCGTTGCTCTATGAGGCAAGTAGAGATCAGGATCTAGGTGTTTATCACCTTGATAGTCGAGATCGCGACGACGTCTACGTGCTCCATCATTGTCGAGATGCGCGTTGTGATCAACAAAGTGAAGGATCAGCCAGGCTTCGAAGCAGGGATTTGAGATTGCCAGGTGTACCCCACTCCTCGTCGCAAGATCTGACGCCTCGCGAAGATTTGGATGCTGCCTGGGCCACTCAACATCAAAGACGCACCAATATTCATCTGCCTCCTGAGACTTCTTAGACGCAACTGCGTCTTGGACCAAGGTCAAAGGCACCGCGCCCGTTAAGCTGATTCGCAGTTCAAGCTTTGCACGTTGCCTAATCTCGGGAAGGTTGACCAGAGCCCTGAAATATTCGGGTTCCGTGGCTTCACCCTCGCTAAAGACTGCGATTACATAGCGCTCCCGGCGCGACGGACCGCGTCGCTTTAGGTTCGCTGGCGCTCTTCTACCCATCAGCCAATGAGCCCGAGCGCTCGGAATACGCCGACCATGTCGACGTCGGGAATGCCCCCGAAGCGACCCTCCAGATAGGCCTTCTCAAGATTCTGAGATTTTCGCACCCTGTCGCCGCCAAAGTCTGTCAGCGGGGTTATGGACGTTGAACCCTTGTCATCCTTCTCGGTCAACCAGATCTGATCGCGATTAAGGCGAGCCAAAAGGCTAGCGTCATGCGACGTAAATATCAGTTGGGCATTATGCGGATTCGTTTGTGGGTTCGCGAAAAGCCCCAAGACTTCCGCGGAAAGCTTGGGATGCAGACTTGCATCAATTTCATCAAAAACAAGCACGCCCCCTCTTCTGAGCGTGTCCAACAGCGGTCCAACCAGTCTGAACCAAGTCTGGGTGCCGGCCGATTCGAGGTGCATCTCGAGCGGGTAGCGCTCTCCATCGGCCTCATGGACTAACAGTGTGCGTCGTCGTGGAGATCGCTCTAGTACGTCCTCGTCCTCTGTGCGTACAACATCGACAATTCCGAGATCTGCCATTTGAAGCAGTGCAAGTCCTTGCTCGCGATCGTTTCGAGCGGAGCGCTCCATGTCATCTCGCTCGTCTTGCGAGATGTCCTCACTATCCAATTCGGGGATCTCGAACCACCTCGTAGAGTTGTAAATCCCCATTCCAGCCCCGAAATCCCTCCTCCATCGTTGAGACGGATGGTGGTCAAGTCCCCTGGAGTTGGTGTTTCGCACCTGTTGAGCAAACTTTAGGGTGAGAGGCTCGGCGAATCTCCGAGCAATCGAGAGCACCAAAGAGCGCTCGGTCAACACCTTTCGAATTCCGGACAACTCACCCAAGCCGTCCTGGAGCTTTAGCTCCAATCCTTCCCGTTCGAATATGCGGCGTCGACGTCCAGTCGGGAAATGGAATAGGCCTTCATAAATGACCCTCGCCTCGTCCACTTCCAGCTGATACTCGAATCGAACTCCGTCGACCAAATACTCTGCCCAAAATGTAGTCGGACGTTTTCCTTTGCCGCCGAACGCAAAAGGTTCGACAGGAATCCCCTCATCCCAGCTGCGAAGAGAAAGTGTTACCGCCCGCCTCAACCAATCGATCGCTGCGAGAATGTTCGACTTCCCGGATGCGTTGGGCCCAAAGATGCCCACGACGGTTAGCAGACTTTGGTCTATAGAGCCTGCTGGTCTTGCCGCTTCGAATTCGCGATCCATAGCAACCATTGACACTTCGACCGCTTCATTGATTGATCGAAAATTTTCTACTGCGAATCGAATCAGCATGCTAGCTCAGAGGTAGACATGACGACCAGTATATGCATGATCTCGTGAATTTCTCACGGAATCCGCCATGAAACGAGTGACAGCTGACGCTTGACGCGACCCGTGAGCCAGCCCGCAAGAGTTCCGTGAGGGACCAGTACAAAATGATTGCCTGATGTCAATCCGCGGGACGATGACCTTCCGTTCCGGTCGTCGTCACATATGACATCAAAGCTTCGCGCACGACGTCGGTGACGGTTCGCCCTTCGCCGGCTGCCTTGACCTGCGCGGCCAGGTACAAGTCAGTAGGAATGCGGAAGCCCCGCTTGGGCGTCTTGGGCTGATTCGGCACCCAATCAGTCTGACAGATATTACGCGAGGAACTTTCATATAAGCATTGAAAGGTGTGGCCACACCGACTAGAATTGACCCATGACAGCCAACAAAATGGAGCTGATCGTCGGAGTTCCCGACCAGCTCGAACGGACGGCTCGTCTTATTGCCGCGGCACGAGGCGAGGACATCAATGCAGTGGTCTGCGCGGCCCTGCGCGAATACGTCGGGGCGGTGCCACGATGAACGTGCACGAGCGGTTCAGCAACCGGCTCCGACGCTGCCGGCACTGCGGCATCCGGGTACCCCGCGGGGAGATGATCTACAACCACCGGGCCTGCTCCGAAGACTGCGCCGACGAACTGTGGGTCAAGGACACCTACGGGCCGGACTTCTACTAGGGCGCATCCGCGTCCGCGTGCGCGCGGGGTGGGTCTTCCCCTCGGGTCGCTGACTCGATCTGCTCGAAGTTTGCGAGTCAGATCGGTCACGTGATTCGAGCGGAGGCTTCCTCCTCTAGTCCCTGGCTTCAGCGGGGACTGAGGGAGATCCCGCCGGCTCACCGATGCGCCAGAGAAGCACCGAAAGCACCGCGAACATGGCAGCGATGATGACCGCCGGCCAGCCCAAGCTGACGTGCTGAAATCCAGAGAAGCCAACGGCGAGTAGCAGCCCCGAAAGGCCAGAACTTGCTCCCACGACGACCGTGGCCCAAATGCTCCGACGTGGTTCGACCTTCGAAGCACGCGCGAAGAAGAGCGCGGCCGAGTTGACGACGACGCCCGCCGCGAAACCGACGAGCCAGCCCAAGAGCCCGACGAACATTGCAATTGGAAGCACAAAGCCCATCCAATGCCAGTCGTCGCTGCTCATCGTTGCCAGGAAGAGCGCGAAACCAGCGAATCCCGACGCCATGGCGTATCGCCAGATGAACCGCGCGTAGGGCTCGGGGGTCTGACCGGTCGCCATGCTGCGAGTGTAGCGATGAGGTCGCGCGCAATCGGGAGGACCCCAGGACCGCACCAGGTCAAATGCCAGTAGAAAGCGGACGTCACGTCGGTGACCGGTACGCTCACGGTGTGCCGAATTACGTGACCCTGCCAGCCCTTCAGCACTTCGTTCTGGAGGAGAGCTGGGTTGCCAGCATCGAGGTGCGCTCCGGCATTGTCGAGCTTGATGTCGACCTCGCGTACGCCGCAGACCACCCCGAACTGCGCCCACCCCGCGAAGGTGAGTATGCGTATTTCCGGCGCGGGGCGATTCGATTCACAGGCGTCTCATCCGTGGCTTGGAAGGACATGGAGGGACCAGCGACGGATGCCGCGGGCGTGAAGGATTGGGGACACATCGACACGTTCGACTGGATCGGCACGACGTTCGAGCTGGAGGGAGACTTCGGCGCCATCGAAATCGAAGCGAACGCGTTGGACGTCATCCTCACCGGACCGGAATGAACATGCGCGTAGTGGCCCCACGACCGGTATGAGAATTCCCACCGAATGGCTCCGATCATGGATCTGGCTGTTGCTGATCCCTGCATGCGCCGCACTCGGCGTTCTCTTCAGTGCAGTCGCCTTCCGGAGCGCAAACGCGATCGTGTTGTCGGTCGCGGTTAGCGGAGCACTCGGAGTGTGCGCGGCCGCCCTCATCCTGAGTCACACGTGGCGTGTCCGTTCGCGCCACGATCGAGCGGCCGCGCTGCATCCGGGAGCGCTGGTCATTGACGTCTTTCGCGACCGAACGGCCACCCGTGTCCTCGGTGAAGTGAGCGATGGACGAACCGGAACCAGAGCAAAGCCGATGGCTGTTGCGTTCACCTCTGCCGGCGCGCACTTCTACGCCGGATCGGGAAGCGCGGCAGTCGCATCCGTGCCGTGGAGCGTCGTTAACGTGTGCAAGCGCGGCTCGATTCCTTGGTACAGCATCGACCCGATCGTGGGCAGCCTCGGTGCGGCAGGATCGGGCTCGAGCAACCGGTTCGCTCTGGTTCTCGAGATGTCTGGCTCGCTCGAACTTGCTCTGCCCGTCGAACGCGCTGGGTACTTGATCGCGAGGGCTCGGCATATCACTGAAGTGCTTGACGAGATCGAACGCATCGCGCCCGGCAAGACTCAGACGGCGATTCGAGGATCGCGTCGAGACGCTCGGTCGTAGGTCGTTCCCAGTCGAATCGGAATGGGCTGGTGAGGGATTCATCCGGCGTCCTCCGCCGAGTGCGCCATTCATGTGTTTTCAGTGTCCAGATGATCCCATCCGACTCGGCGTCACGCCGTAGGTGTGCCAGGCCATGAGGTTGGTGGCAGTCGGCTGATTGGCGGTCTATAGACTCTCCCCATGCTGGGATGGGTGCTAATGGCTCTCGCCGGCGCGAGCCTCGTGGCCCTCGGTTTCGTAATCCTCATCTTCCGGCGTGCGTTCTCCCGCTGGCAGCGGGAAGTCAGCGCACTGAATCGCAACATGACGCCGACCATGACGGCAGTGACCGGATTCGGAGTTATGACTGTCGGTGTGGGCTTCTTGATTTACGGCCTAGTTCGCGCAATTCCTGGGTGAAAGGACTACGTTTCGCTCGGATAGACGGCCCGCACGCCACCGTCAGTCCCGAAGCCACCGTCCGTGGCACCCGATGATTCAGACAGAATGTGCACGTGGACAAGTACGACGACAAGGACTGGTTCCGCTCGTCTCGATGGACTCCGGAGATCGCTGAAGCGTTCGAGGCAAAGCTGGCGAGGGCGCGAGCATGGAACCGGGCGCAGTATGTGCGCATCCAGGCAGTGCATCTCGTCGGTCAGGCAGATGAACCCAGTCGTGCCGCAGGGCGGGCGCTCTTCCAGCGAGTCATTTCCGATTACGGCGACGAGCGGATGCAGGCACTCTCGGCTACAGAGCAACTCGGCATGGCGTTCTCGGATGCTGGCGACCTGCATGCTGCGGAGGCGTACCTGAGGCAGACCCTGCATCTGATCGCGGAAAGTCCTACGGGGCGGTCGGGGACCACAGGGATGACCGAGGTGCTGTTGGCGGAGATTCTTGTCGTCAAAGACACTGCCGCCGATGCGCAGGGGGCCCAGGTGCTCTTGGACGCGGTCGAGCCCGAGATAGCCAGCATGGGCATGTTCCGAAACGTTGCCCTCCGGTACCTGGTTGCGCGGGCTCGGGTCGCTCATCAACTCGACGACGTGAGGGCCGCCGTCTATGCGTCTGAGGCGCTGGCGGTCGCGGCAGAGACCGAACCTTCCATCCCACGGCATCCGGATCTTGGCCGTCCCGTAGTGTCGCCGGATCTGCTTCGGGAAATGCAGCGACTCGCGGGCATCGGCGAGGTCCAGCCCCCGAAAGTGAGCTGGCTGCGTCGGGTGGTGAAGTCGGCGAGGGCGTGACGAGCAACTGGGTCGAGATCCTCATTCAACTCGCAATCGAATTGGGCACTCTGCGAACCACGCGGGTCCGGCGACAGTAACGAGAGTCGCTTCAGCTGCAAAGGAGCCGTACGTCCAGGTGTCGAGTGTGAACCAGGTCGCAGTGGTGGATCGCCTCCAGTTTCGAGCGACGAGCTTGTCCGGGGCGACTCGATCAGCGTTTGGTGGGGCCGATCCCTCTCTTCCGAATCCGGCACGCGGTGCCGGCACGAAATTCGCCGCGGTGACTAATGAGGTGCGTCACGGCGTGGATGACGCCAGCTTCCTCTTGTGTGTGCCATTCGCGAGCCAAGTTCACACCGACGGCCGCGTGCATCTTCGTCGCCGCGCACCACATCGGCGGCCTCGACGACGTCGAGCACGCCGGCAAAGTCCTGCGTCGAGAACGCCCGCAGCTCGACATCCTCGCTGGTCGACAGGGCGATCGGATACCCGAACCGTCGAATCACCGACTCGACAGGCCCACCAAAGACCATCCGATCGCCCCTCATACCCAGCCCTCGCCGGTCGGACTCATGCGAATGACGATGTCGGCGTTGCCACGCTTGCACGACGGGTCGACGAACTTCCATGAGACGTCAGATCGAAGAGGGTGGCGATCAGTCCCACCAGGTATACGCAGCCCCCGTCACCCACGAGAGCGCCTGGCCCCGCACCTGCGTATAGGCGAACGTGTTGCCCCACGGAACGTAAAAGTCCTTGCCGCCCTGACAACCGATCCCCGCCCAATAGCTGCCTCCAGGGCTTTTGAAACCTTTCGCCTGGACGCAGAGCTGCACCCCCGACTTGTTCGACCAGTTATAAACGCGGTCGTATCCCGGATAGCCGATGACGGCGCAACCCGTCGTTGATTCTGCATACGACCATGCCCCGGCAACAGCATTCGCCCAGTCGTGGCATCCGCCGGACTTGAGCTGCTCGACCCCTTCCGCCTCGCCGGCAGTTTCAGGATCCAGAGTTCCGTCGGCGACCCGGGCGCGGATGCTGGCGGCGACCTCAGGAAGCTCGCCGGCGTTCACCGTTGTCAAGACGTCGCCTTTGGTGGTGGCGACGATCACGCTGCCTTCGTAGGTCAAAGGGTCGAGTGTGCCGCTTGGTGACGGCGACGGTTCACCACCTCTGACGGTCGGAGGGGCATCCTGACTTGCGTAGGCCGCAGGGGCCGCCATCAACGCGATCATCGTCGCGCCGATCACGGCCGTCGTGAATGCCAGCCGGCTGTAGTTCTTTCTAGTCCGCTTCATTTGTGTGTAGCCTCCAGATTGATGTGCTATTACTGAGGATCACTCAGTCTCTGTGAAGCATCCTCGTGGATGCGGCATAGCGCAAGTCCCGAATCAAGTTGCAAGAAGTGATTGGAAGGTCTGATGAAAGTCGGCAGACGTTTGCTCATCGTCGGAGCGGCAATGATCATCCTGTCGGCGGCACTGGTGGTCGGGATTCCGACCGTCGGATACTCCGTGTTGGATGCCAGCACTCAGTCGGGCCAGGGCGCGCTGGTGACAATCGAAGTCATCGTCCGATTCCTCGCGTCGGTGTTGCCCGCCTTCGGAGCAGCACTGATGGCTGCCGGAATCACAGTGAACTATCTCGAGCTACGCGCCAGCGACGAGACGGCATGAGGCGAGAGCAACACTTCGGCGGTTTGCTGCGCGCGAACGTTGGGTACTGCCACCGTGGACGTGCACGAGAAGTCGTCCCCGACCGCGCTAGATTGTGGGTACTAACAGCGATCCGCAGAAGGGTTCGGACGAGTTGCGCAGAGTGCAGGTCTTGACCGCGGCTGTCGTCTCCTTGCTTGCGATCGGATCACTCAGCGGTTGTGTCCAGTTCGGGGACTATGTAGGAGAGAGCGATCTGCGTTGCGCCGAACGAGCAGTCTCGTTCGAAACGTACCTCGGCGACAAAGAAGGCATTGATACCGCCTCCGTGCGCCCTGCCGGTAAAGGGACGGCGGGTCAATGCGTCATCGAGGTGGTCGTGGGAGTATCTAGTTCCTCGTCCCCGCAAGACCTCGTCGCGGTGTCCGCAACCGCTTTGGATAGCGTCGAGTTCGCCGGGTACACGCCTTCTGAAACAAAGCTGGACATCCAGATCGAGGACGGCGAGCTGTTAAACGTTCTTCCTCCGTCCATGGCGACCAAGGACGACCGTTGACTAGAGCTCACCGCTCGTAACGGTCACGAAAGTTCGCTCTGCAGGTTCACGCCGCCGGCTGAGGGATTGGCCCGTATCGCCGGCGGTAGTGTGTGCGCGTGAACGTCGGCGCGGCTGGGTAGGATCGTGGGAGCGTCGCGTGCTGGTGGCAGTCCGTGTCAGGCATGGAGGCGCCGAACCGAAGGAACGTTGATGCTCGCATCCTCCCCTTCGTCGTCGCGTGACTGAGCGCGACACGACCAGGCTCATCGCCTGGAGCACCGAACTTCGCGCCGTGCACCAGCGCATCCGCGACGCCCTGCGCGTCACCCTCGAGGCCGTGCGCGAGCCTGGGTCTGCGGAGCAGGCAGGGCGTGACCTGCTGATCTACTGCCACGGGTTCTGCGCCGCGCTCGACGGTCATCATCGGGGCGAAGACCGCGCCCTGTTTCCCGCGATCGAGAAGGCGCATCCGCACCTGGCACCTGTGCTGCGCGCCCTCGAGCGGGACCACTCGATGATCGGCCACCTGCTCGGCGGCCTCAGAGACGCGGTCGACCGTGGCGCATCCACGGCGGAACTCGAACGTCACCTGGAGGGCGTGGCCGCGATCATGGAGAACCACTTCCGGTACGAGGAGCGGCAACTGCTCACCGTCCTGGAAGGCCTCGAGCTGCACGACGCAGTCCGCGACGTGCTGGGACCACTGTGAGCGCGCGGCATTGTGCAGGTTTCCGCACTGACGCGGCTCAGCGGACGATGGTGAACAGCCGGTCCGAAGGGTCGACGAGCACCTCGACGGTGTCACCGACGCTCATCTGACCCCATGGGGAACGCGCGCGTGACTCGAAAGGCTCGAGGCCGTCGACGCGGATCCGCAGAACTGCGGAGTATCCGTCCTCCTCCGGCCGCACGGAGATCACTGCGGCGGTTCCGGGGACGCCTCTGGCGCGGAGCTGTCGCGTGTCGCGGGCCGATGAGCGCAGCCCCGCGAGCAGGAGAAGGGCGACCAGAACGCAGACGATCGAACCGGCCGCCCAGTCGCCCGCAGCCTCCGCATTGCCGGTCAGAAGGTGGAACAGGCAGATCGCCGGCACGACGAGTAGAGCGGCGATGAACACCCAGAGGAAGACGAGCATGACCGGACCGAGCTCGTCGGAGGCCTGGTTCCCCTGCCGGATCGACTTCGTCCGTGTCATCTTCGCATCGTAGCCAGGCTCCCGACCCCAGGCATAGGCCCGTGGCGTTCACGATGAGCGATGGCCGCAGGGACAGGTCTATTTACACGGAGCATGCTCCGAAGACTGTGCGGACGAGCCAAAAGCCACGAACGCTCCTGAGAGGGCTGACCGCCCGCCAGTTAGGGACTGGGCCACGGCTCTTCGCAGACGACGGTCTGTGGGGAGTCCGATCTACGTCAACCAAGCTGGCGCGGTAACGAATGCGACTCGAGGCGAGCGACAACATCAGTGTTGCCGCCGTAGTGCACGACGGGTTCACGTGACGGGACTCGACCCTCGATCTTCATGGTCATCATCGTCGATCGCACGACCGTCTCCTTGAGCCGGTCGATGCTGACGAACGTCTTGGGTGCCATCAAGACCTCCTCAGGCTGCAAAATCCAGCGTTCCCTCAATCATCTCGCGTGGAAAAGAATCCTCGCGAGCCGCATCACATCTGGTCCGCTTCATTATGTTTCTCCTTCAAGACGGATGTGATATTACTGAGGATCACTCAGAGTAATGAAGCATCCTCGGCAAGGCGCATCGACTCGCGGAGGGACCCTGGAGGCTCCATGAATCACGGAAAGCGCGTACTCATCGTCGGGGTGGCCATGATCGTCGTCTCGGCTGCTCTCTACTTTGCGATTCCGACCATCGGGTACGCCATGTTGGGCACGGGTGCACCCGCCAACGAGAGCGCCCTCGGGGTCATCCAGCTGCTGATGCGATTCCTCGGCCAGGTGCTGCCACCGCTCGGTGCGGCTCTCATCGGGGCCGGAGCCGTCCTGCTCCGGACAGAGCGTCGGAGCTACGGAATCGACACCTGAATCTCGGGAGCCGTGGCCCTCCGTCGGGCCCGTGATTCTGAGGGCAGTGCCGACCGGGATGCAAAAGCAAAACCCCGGCCGTGTGATCGGCCCTCCGAAGAGGACTACAGGGACGGATCCGGGGTGTTCGTGATCAGACTAGACAATCGAGGAGATGATGGTCAACTCAACGTCTTGGTCATTTTACGAGCGACACTTCGCCGCCGCGCGTCTCCAGCACTACCTAGCCGAATGTGGAGACGATAAGGCTGCCGCAATGCGCCTCTACGACTGGAACGCCGCGGTGTCGGCAGCGCTCTGGGAATCATTGAGCTTTCTCGAGGTCGCTCTCCGCAATGCGATCGACCGCCATCCACGCCCGAAAGGGACGATCTGGACATTGGATCTTCGACGACGCCTTCGAGCTCGGGCGCGACGCGAATTGGCCACCTCGCCTCAAGCAGCCCTACCTCGACGTGTCGACAGCGATCGGTCGGGTGCGCCGGAACGGAATGCCGGTCAGCCCAGACCAGGTGATCTCCGAGCTGCCTTTTGGCTTTTGGCATCAGATGGTCTCGAAAAGACAGTCGTTCCTTTGGCCCGATCTAGTTGCCGCGTTTCCGAACAGCCCCAACCGAAGCCAGGCGGCCATACACGACCCCGTGGTGCGACTGCGGACCTTCCGCAATCGCATCGGTCATCATCACCGCATCTGTTCGTTCGACATCGCCGGCCGCTACGCCGACATTCTCACCATCGCCGCCTACCTCGACACCGATCTCTCGGCGTGGATCGACGCCCGGTCTCGTGTAGCCCGACTTCTTGGAACGAGGCCGTGACAAACGGTCGCGCACCGGCGGCTTTGGAATTCGGTGGTTCCTTAACTCGCGTCAAGACGAACCTCTCTACTCGCGAGCCGCATCCGATTGAAACGGTCGCGTCGCTGTGGCTCAAGGAGCTCCTCCGACCCTCTCGCAACCAGGCCTTGACACGGCACTTTCATTTTGGAAGTGTTACCTGCATGAGCCTCTTCATCACCTGCCCGGTCGAGAGCGTCGAACGCGCGACCACCTTCTACACGGCCCTCGGCTGGACCCTCAACGCCGGGATGTCCGATCACAACGTGTCGTGCTTCGCGATCGCGCCCGAGCAGTACGTCATGCTCGGCAGCCGCGAGATGTACGCGAGCGTCGGCGCCACCGAGGAGATGGTCGGCGGGCCGGACACCCCCTCGAAAGTCACGGTCTCGTTCGACCTCGGCAGCCGCGAGGCGGTCGACGAGCTCGTCGAGCGCGCTGGTGCCGCCGGCGGGCGGATCGGTGACATTGACGACTACCCCTTCATGTACCAGCGCCAGTTCGACGACCCCGACGGCTACCACTACTCCCCCTTCTGGATGAAGGCGGACGCCGACCCGACCGCGTGAGTGATCTGGCCGCGGCTCTCGAGATCGTCGGAGCACGATGGGCACTCCTCATCGTGGAGCAGCTGCTCGACGGGCCGCAGCGTTACGGCGATCTGCAACGTGAGCTCGGAATGGGCACGAACATGCTCGCTACCCGCTTGCGCGAGCTCGAAGTGGCTGGCGTGCTGCACCGCCTGCCCCTCCGGCACAACACCCGGGCCTACGCGCTGACCGAGCGCGGGCTCGCCTTGCGCGCGAGTATCGACGCACTCGGGCGGTGGGCGGCCGAAGAAGCGTAGGTAGCCAGTGAAGGCGTGTTCACAGCCGGTTCGTCTGTCAACAGCCTTCGCCGGTGCCGACGATCTCGTAGGGCTGCGGCCATCGAACGTGAAGAACATCGCCCGGCTGCACATTCAACGGGTCTCTGCAGGGGAAGTTGACGCGGATGACGTCAATCGTCTGAACTCGGAATCGGGATGCTACCGCGAGCACCGTGTCGTTCTCCGTGACGGTATAGAGAAACTCGTAGTCGTTCAGCTGCTCGGCCGGGCCATCGGCGTAGGGTGCCGGTCCGGTGTCTTCTACCCAGGGCGTATTCGGGGTGTTTCCGCCGTCTGTCTGTCCACCTGCCTCATTCGCAGGGGTGGGCGGAAGCGGCGGGGCCGGTGTCGGGATTTCCGCGGGAGACGCCGACGGGGTAGGAATCGGCGATTGTGTTGCCGACGGTGTGGATGTGCGCATCACTGACGGAGTCGGACTGCTTGGGAGCTCCTCGGCAGTAGGAAAAAGCGAGCAACCGGTAAGCGCCACCGCGGCCAGTCCGAGAACAATTCCTACTCGAACGCACTTCACTTCATACCGCCAATCGCTCGTGCGCTGAATTCCCCGATTCACGCATTCCCTTTGCCGCAGACAATCAAGTGCGAACCCGACCCAATCATGACAGGTGTAGAAGAGGCCTTCTGGTCGAATCAGTCGTGGGATGCGCGCGAAGGCCACGCACTCCGGTGCGAGTCGTGAAGACTAGGCGTATGACGCACATGTTCGGAACCGACATTGCCGCGGAGCTCGAGAAGGTGACGGCGCACTGGACGCCTCGGGTGGTGGGGCGCGTGAACGATCAGTACATCAAAGTCGCGAAACTGCTCGGCGAATTCGTGTGGCACGCGCATGACAACGACGACGAGATGTTTCTGGTCGTGGCAGGGCACCTCCGCATCCAGATCGAGGGCGCCGACGACATCCACCTCGAACCGGGCCAGTTCTCCGTGGTGCCGCGCGGCGTGCGCCACAACCCCGTCGCCGAGAACGAAGTGCACATCGTGCTGATCGAAACGGTCACCACTGCGCACACCGGCGACGTCACGGTTGCCCGGTCGGTGCCCATCGACCAGCAGGTGGGCGACTTCAGCTGACCGCATGCGTGGCCTTGCCACTCAGTCCGAGCCTCCTCCACAGGTTCGCGCGGCCCTGAGGGGCCTGCACCTCGACATGCAGCTCGGAGACTTCGACCGCACCTTCGCCGCGGTCGAGGACCTGCTGTAGCGGGTCGGCTCCGCCGCCACCCACGCCAGTTTTGTCTAATGTAATCATTTTGGTTACATTGGGTTTCGCCTACGAAAGGGGTCGATCTGATGTCGAGCGAACTGCACTACGAAGTCACGACTGAGCGCCGTGAAGGCGTCACCCGAGATCTGCCGGAAGGCCACGACGACCTGCGCTGGGTGGCGAACTCCTCCACGCTGATCTGGGGCGAGCGCGACGCCGTCCTGGTCGATACGTTCACCACCATTGAGCAGAACGAACGCCTGATCGAGTGGATCCGCGCACACGACCGAAAGCTCACGGCGGTGTACCTCACGCACGGTCACGGCGACCATGCGTTCGGCATCGGAATGCTGCGCGCAGCGTTCCCGGATGCCCGTATCCTCGCGACGGAGGGAACGATCGCCGCGTTGCGCATCCAGACCGAGCCGGCGTACCTCACCGGCTTCTGGGAAAAGCTGTTCCCGGGCCAGATCCCTCCGGTCGAGTTCCCGGATGCCCTCGACAGCGATCGCTTCGACGTCGAAGGCCACGAGCTGCGCGTGATCGAGACGGGCCACACCGACGCGGAAGGAAGCACCTCCCTGTGGGTGCCCGACCTCGGCTTGATCGTCGGCGGTGACGTGGTCTACAACGCCACGTACGCGTACCTCGCCGAGACGACCCCGGAGACTCGACAGAACTGGATCACCGCGTTGACGCGACTGAAGGAGCTTCACCCGCGCTTCGTGGTCAGCGGACACAAGCAGCCGCAGAACGGCGACTCCCCCGCCGACATCGACGCGACCATCCAGTATCTTCGCGACGTGGACGAGATAGCAGGAACATCGGCAGACGCCCTCGACTTCTATCGGCAGCTGCTCGTCAAGCAGCCGGGGCGAACGAACGTCGGCTCCGCCTGGGCTGGGGCGAAACTCATCAAAGGGGCGCCGGTCGCCGGGCAGAGCGCATGAGCGCGAACTCCCGATTGACGCTCGCCATCCACTCGCTGGAATGGGTCGAACTCCAGGCGAGGATGGGCACCGGCCCAGCGACTTCAGACGGCATCGCCGGCAGTGTGAAGACGAACCCGGTCGTCATCCGCCGGCTGCTGGGCCGCCTCAGAGGGGCCGGCCTCGTCGTCTCGCAACGCGGCGCGAACGCGGGCTGGACACTCGCCCGGCCCGCCGACGAGATCAACCTGGCCGACGTGCGGCGCGCCCTCGATGATGGGCCCTTGTTCGGCCTGCACACCTCGCCGCCGTCGGATAACTGCCCGATCGGCCGCAGCATCCGGCCCACTCTCGGCGAGGTCTACCGCGAAGCAGAGCGCGCGGCCGACGAACAGCTGGCCACCGTCACCATCGCGGCGACGCTGGATGCGACGCTCGCGGCATCCGAATACACCGTGGCAAACACCGCCACCGCCACGCCCTGACCACCTGGCACCCACTGCGGCAGGATTAAGCCCGTCGTGGTCAGAGGGCGCCGGGCACGATTGAACTTCGCGGGGTTAGATCTTCGGTTCCTCGCCGCCGTCGGCGACGCCCGGGATTTCGGCAGCCGCCTTATAGAGAGCCGCGCGAAGGTCGGCCGGAACCGGAGCGGTGAGGAGCACATATGCGATCCAGACCATAACCCTCCACGGTATGGGAGTGGGAGTCTCATTGCTTTTTCGTTAGCGTCAGACATCCAGTGTGCTGCGGCGCTGCTCATTCGGGTTGACCAGAGCCGCAGCGCACAGGGTAGGGGCGGAATGGACTTATCAGAGCAAGAGCGGCTCGAAGCACTGCTGCGAGAAAAGTACGGCGAGAACGTCGTGAGTTTTGTGCACTATCCCGGGCTTCAACAGGTTGCCGTGCGATTCATCGATGGCGTCAAGCGTCTCCACGACCGGGACGGCGAACCCATTGGCCGTGACCTTCCCGCCCGGCTGGCAGCGGAAGTGTCGTAGCTGATGTCATGAGGCCTGCCTTGCTCGCGTGCTGGATCTCGTCCCGGGCCGACGATGATGACGGTGTCGAACTCTAGGCCCCGCGTGTCGGGTGCGGCCACGAGGGTGGTGTCGTTTCCGCAGTTTCCGACGTCGAGGCCTGAGGCGCGACACGGTGCGGTGACGACGCCGATGAGTTCCCGGGGATGTCTTGCGCATCTCCCCGATCAGTTCGAGCGCATCCGCATCGTCGCCCGCCTAAGTCAAACCTCGCTGGCCTGAAGTCAGCGACGCTTCCTGGCGAGCTCGGGTTCGATAGGCCAGTGGCGACTCGCCGAGGTGTCGCTTGAAGGCAGAGCTGAATGCGCTTTCTGAGGAGTACCCGAGGGTGAAGGCTAGTGCGCCGACCCGGGTGTCGCTCCCGCGAAGTTCGCGTTGTGCGAGCAACATGCGCCAGTTGATCAGGTAGGTCAACGGCGGGGTGCCGGCTATGTCGCGGAAGCGTTGTGCGAATGTGGTGCGCGACATGGATGCCGCGCGGGCGAGGTCTTCTAAGCTCCAGCTCTTCGCGGGTTGTTCATGGATAAGCGCCAGTGCGGGGCGTAGCCGTTCGTCGGTGAGAGCTTTCATCCATCCGGCGGGCATGTCGGTGTCTTGGATGAAGCCGCGGATGATGTCGAGAACAAGTAGCTGCCCGTACTGACGGATCGCGAAATCCGCTCCGACCTGGCGCGCGACGATCTCGGAAAATAGCCGCTGCACGTGCCCGCGCAATTGCGGGCCGACAGCGCTGGACGCTCCGACGTGCGCGACGGCCGGCAAGGTGCGGAGAAGGAGTTCTTTACCGGTGGGATTCAGATCGACTCGACCCCCGATCAGGATGTCGACGTCAGCTGCGTCAGCATCAGCTTCGTCGATCATCGAGCCCGCAGACGGCGGCTCGACGACCTGAGGTTCTTCGGGCCCCTCGCCGCCGTCCAATGTCAGCCAGGATCGCCCGTTCAATACCGCGACGTCGCCGGGGGCGAGAACGAGAGGTGCGTCGATTCCATCCGTGGCGAGGGTGACGCTGCCCTGGACGACGGCAATGAATTTGAGGTCATCGTCGATGACGCTGTGAGTGTGCCACCGACCGCGAACCGCGGAACCGCCCGACACAACACTGCGCACTTCGATGAAATCGAGAACCTCGGAGAGTCGATCAGCTGCCATATCGGGACTATAGAGCATGAAAAACGGACTGAACGTGATTCCACATACGGCTCGGGGGCGGCAGGCTGTTTCTACGGTTCGGAGTTGCCGGCCCGCTGAAGGAATACCGTGCACAAAACCCCGAGACCAACGTCATCGGCCCGATCTCGCTGACGCGGGCGCTACTTGCACCGCCCCAACGTGCCAGCACCCCGACGACACACCACTCAACACTCGCCGCGCGCAGCGTGCGGCACGAAAGGACCCCCACATGACTAACCCCATGATCGCCCTCGTCACCGGCGGCAACAAAGGCATCGGCCGAGAGATCGCCGCGCAACTGGCGCAGCTCGGCCACACCGTCATCATCGGTGCGCGCAGCCTTGAACGCGGCGAACAGACAGCTGCAGAGCTCCGCGCCGCCGGTGGTTCAGTCACCTCCGTCGCGCTCGACGTCACCGATGCCGCCTCAGTGGTTGCCGCTGCCGAAAGAGTCACTGCCGAACACGGACGCCTGGATGCGCTCATCAACAATGCCGGGATCAGCCAGCAGCCTGGGGCCGACTTCGCCGGCCAGTTGCCTCGCACTGCGGACGTGGACCACGTCCGCTCCGTATTCGAGACGAACGTGTTCGGCGTCATCACCGTGACAAGCGCGTTCCTGCCACTCCTGCGCCGATCCGACTCGCCTCGCATAGTGAACGTTTCCAGCAGCGCCGGCTCCCTCGCCTCGATCTCGGACTTCGGTAACACCGACCCGATAGCCCTCGGCTACGTCCCGTCTAAGACCGCGCTGACCGCGGTGACCATGATGTACGCCCGAGACCTCGTCTCCGAGCGCATCCTCGTCAACGCCGTGTGCCCCGGCTTCGTTGCCACCGACCTCAACGGCCACCGCGGGCTCTCCACCCCCACCGAGGGAGCCCGCTCCGCAGTGACCATGGCCACTATCCCCGCAGACGGACCCACCGGAACCTTCACCGACGTCAACGGCCCCGTCGCCTGGTAGCACCCAGACCGGTGCTAGCACTTGCATCTCCTTGGGCGGCGAGGTTGCAGACAAGCGCAACGGCGAGCAGCATCGGTGCGATGATCGGCCATCGAGCGCTGTGCTGCCGCTCGAACAGTGCGGGGCGCCACCACCCCAGCAGCGGATTGTTTCCAGCGGGCCAACCGCCGGCCACGACAGCGGCCCGACGTGCAGGATTCATCCCTGCCGCTCACAGCCTGGACGTGATCAACTGGCGGATACGCGAAACGCTATCCGCGGACAGGCGACCACATTCCCTTCCATGCTTTCGCTTCCTGGCGGGCGTACTTCTGCATGAGCGTGGTAGCGATGCCGATTCAGTGCTCGTAAGCCGATCGGATATCGGGGCGCCCGTGACGAGTCATTCATGAGGAGAGGGGCTCACATCCCCTGCGGGACTCAGGGCGTCGAGGAGTTCGTGGAAGGCCCGGTCGGTGCGGGCGGTGTCGGCGGTGGCGTCGAGGTCCATCAGCAGGCCGCGGATCACCGCGAGGACGAGGGTTGCGGACTGGGGTCGCCCGATGCTGCGCAGGCCGGTCTCGAGCGGCTGCAGCCAGTCGGTGGTCGCTATGCGCCGGAATCCAGGCCAGAGCGACTGCTCCGCGTTCTCCCGTAACTGACTGAACATGCGCAGGTACGGGCGCCCCTCGGGACCGGTCATCGCGGACCATGCTCGAGCCAGAGTGGCGGTGTACACCTCGTCGGGGCGGATGCGCAACAACTCGCCGAAGCTGTCGAGCTGGCGTTGTCGCGCCTGCCGCAGGATCGCCCGCAACAACTTGTCCCGGGTGCCGAAATGGTAGAGAAGCATCCGAGCTGACGTTCCGGTGGCACGCACGAGAGGATCGAGCCGGTCGGGAAGCCCGTACTCCAATGCGTAATCCGTGCACCTCTCGAGGAGCTGGTCTGCTATCTCCGGTTGCCGCTGCCTGCCCACAGGGTCATCTTTTCACGTAATAACTGATACATGTACCGTTGGATACGGAAAAGGCCGAACGAAGGAACCCCGATGGAATTGATCTTTGTGCACGGCGCCCTGGTGCGGGACGGGCAGTGGTGGTGGCAGCGGACTGCCGACCTGCTTCACGAGCGCACCGGCATCCGGAGCCGAGCGGTGCTGCTGCCCTCCTGTGGCGAGACCACTCTCGACGAGGTCGCGGGCGGCCTGGTGGCCGATGCGGCGGCGCTTCGCCGCGAGCTCGACGACGTGGACTCCGCGATCGTCGTCGGCCATTCCTATGGAGGCACTGTCATAGCCGAAGCGGGGCATCATCCTGCCGTCTCGCATGTGCTCTACGTGTCGTCGTATCTGCCCGACGTCGGACAGTCGCAGGCCGCGATCATGAGCGGGGAGAGCGACCCGGTGTCCGTCGTGGGCGGGGACGACGGCACCCTGAGCGCGTCCGGCTACGATGCGGACTCGTTCGGGTTCAGATTCCTTCAGGATGCCGACGACGTCGCCCGTAACCAGGCCTGGGAGCGCGTGACCGCTCAAGCTGCGGCAGCTTTTCTGACACCGACCACCGCGGCAGGGTGGCAAGGCGTCGATTCGACCTACATCGTCTGCGCACAGGACCGCAGCACCTCGATCGGGCTGCAACGCTTCCACGCGAACCGGGCGACACGGAGCGTCGAGCTGCCGACAGGTCACCACCCATTCGTCTCCCGTCCCGACCTGGTCGTCGAACAGGTGCAGGCCCTCGCGCAATAAGAGTTGTACACACGCCCGCGCGGATGGCTGGTGAAGGCGCTCGCGCCGTTGCGATACTGGGACGGCACCATCAAATCGTCGAGCGCTGGGATGCTGCGCGAGTGCGCGAGATGGATCGGTCAGCTTCACCCCGGAGGAGTAACCAGATGAGCGCTCGAACGAATTCGCCGCCGGCCACATCCTCGTGGCCGAGTGGCGCTTCGATTGCCGTCGTCTCTCGCCGTAAGGCTTCCTGAAATATGACGCCCTCGACGGAGCCTCGGCCGCAGACACCCCGGAAGGGCGACGAACTGGCGAGCATTGCCGTCGCCGCGGTGATCTCGAGCCTGGCGATCGTCTACATCGTGGTTCCTGTGCTGCCGGTCCTGATCGCGTGGGAGATCGTCGCCATCGTCTACTTCGTGCTCGTACTGACGAAGTTCCGAAACCGCTCCACCCGACGCGCTCCGGCGGGCAGCCGTCCCCTGCCGGCCAACGTGCTGGAGTACCTGTCCTGGATCGTGCCGATCGCCGCCAGCGGAACCGGAGTCGCCGCCGCCGTCACCCTGCTCACCACCGAGGCATCCCCCGGTTCGGGCCAGGGCGGAGCAGTGCTGGTCGGCGTGCTCGGTTCCGTCGGGGTGATCGTCGCCTGGGTGCTGCTGCAGACCGGTTTCGCCGAGATCTACGAGAGCGTGTACGAACGCCTGCCGGAAGCGAGCATGATCAGTTTTCCCGGCATCGACGAAGACCCGACCCTCGGCGACTTCCTGTATCTCGCGTTCACCGTCGGCACCTCGTTCGCCGTGTCGGGAGCGACGATCGCCTCGCGCAAGGTGCGGCGCGTGATTCTGCTCCAGAGCGTGACCAGCTTCTTCTACAACGCGTTCCTCATCGCCGTCGCCATCCAGGTCATCCAAGGCATCATCGCCGGCCGCTGATCCTCGCTCGAGCGGGCCGCTCACGCCCCACCAACCGGACGCAGGTCTTGCGCTTTCACATCGCCGGTAGACGATCGTGCACCGCGCCCCACGGCTGGCTATCGGTCGAAATCGGGTCGCACTTCCGCCACAGATTCAAGCTCCACTTCGAGCCGGGCGTGCAGAGCGCGGCCCTGTTCGGTCCAGCCGTCAGGAATCGGGTCGTCTTCGCTTCGGCTCTGCCATCGCAGGTTCCAGGCGTACAAGTCGGTCGCGAGCGTGGGGGTGAGGCCCAAGTCATCCGCGGTGAGCGTGTACGAAGCGGAAAAGCTCTCCCAGAGCGGCCATTCGACACCCCAATCAGGGAACAGGCGAATGACTCGCCGTCCATCGGGAAGGGTCAGCGGCAGGTTCTTGAGTGCTCTCTTGCTCAGGTAGCGATTCTGCATCTCCGCTCGATTTCGCCATTCTCGCGAACTGCTCGGCGGCGAGTTGTAGTCGGTGCCGACGAGCCAGATGAGGCCACGGCCGCGACGTGGATCATCGACCACCAGTGCGATCGACCACAGCTGGTCGACGCCGACCGTTTGCGCAGCCGATTCGACGTCGCGGAGCTGGCTGTCGATGAAGTCGATCGTTCTGACCGCACTTCCCGGCCCCGTGAAGACGTACAGGCGGTACCGGGGATCGTCGCTCTCCCACGACGAATCTCTTTCATCGACCTCGATGGCACGCATCTGACCAACCTACGGGGCACCCGCGGGCCTTGCACTATCCAGTCGCGTAGGCCAACCGCCGGGCGAGTGGATGGATGAGCTCTGAGGCATCCTGAAATGAGACTCCGCCACTTGGCTGCTGGCAGACTTGCCGCATGACGGCTATTGGGGCGCATGCGGAAGTCCTGGTGAATGCGAATGACCTGCGTCGCGCGACTGTCAGGGACTCGGGCACCCTGTTGCTGTGGATCGGCGCCCTCCTGCCCCTCGCTGGACTGGCGGCAATCATCTTGTCGTGGACTCTTCTGATCCAAGTGCAATGGATTTCCCTAGTCGTGGTCCTAGGCTGCTTCAACATCGTTGCGGGCGCCAACTTCGCCTGGTGGGGAGATCGATTCCGCCATTATGATCCCCTTTTCCCAAGCGGAGTGTGGGGGGCTGTGTTTGCGACGGGATGCTTGGCGATGTCGAGTGTCGTCGCTGTCGCCCTCTTGATCTACGCCAATTACTCGTTGCTCTCCATCGTGATGTGGTTTCAGAACAACTAGCTGCATGCTGTGGGCATCGGCGTCTCCTCGGCGGGCATTCGCAACTCCACACGTCGAATTGAGTCGAATTGCTCTAGCAACGGGTATCCGGAGGCCCGTAGCGTCGGCGCATGGTCAAGGCGCTCACTGCGGAGGACGCGCAAACGGATTCAGGACGACACGAGGATTCCCTCGGCGTCGACCTCCTAGCATGCCTCGCTCACGACTTGCGGCAACCGATCTCCTCAGCGACGGCGGCAATGTATGGCCTCGTGGGTTCGGACTGGTCTACGCAGCCGAACCGCCAAGAGCTCTACACAGTGGCTTTCGAAAGCATGGCCACCATGTCAGCGCTGGTCGACCAGCTTCTGGACCTCTCGAGAATCGAGTTCGGCGCTGTCGGCGCTCGTCTGGCGCCCGTTGCGCTGGCGACGGTGGTTCTCGAAGCCATTGAGGAACTCCGCCTCGGCCCTTCGGATATCTCGTTGGATTTTCCCCCGCACGAGGTTTCCGTGCTCGCCGACGCGGCGCTCCTGAAACGGGTCATCGTCAATACGTTGAGTAACGCGCACAGGTATTCGCCTGCGGGTGGGCGGATCACCGTGCGCTTCTCCGATGAGTCAGGCACCGGCACCCTTTCCGTGATTGACCATGGTCCCGGCATCCCGGCGCAGGATCTGCACCACCTGTTCACGCGATTCTGGCGCTCAGACTCAGCGACGCTACCCGGTTCCGGCCTCGGATCGTACCTCTCCAGACGCTTTGTCGAGATGATGGGCGGAGCCATCGACGCATTCGAAACGCACGGTGGCGGCCTAACAGTGCGAATCGTGCTTGGCAGCGCTTCGCGGCACCCAACCGGGCGTGCGCTCTGCACGGCCCCTTTTGTCCGTCCCACTGATTGACACCAGTTCTTCGGAGAACCATCACCATTACCCTCCGATCAGTCGTCCTTCGTGAACAGCCATGTTGCGACGACTGTCGAGGCGGGCCGGAAGTCGCCCGCCAGACGCACGAACTGCTTCCTGTCGACCCAGCCCGAGTCGCGCGTCTCGACTCGATCATTCGCCTCGACGAACAGTTCATAGCCGCGAGAACCGCGGGTCGCGTGGATCCACTCGATGACCTCGTTCACGGATTCGGCGCCCTCGACCTTCACGGGGTCGTGCATCGCCGAAGAGCCCTCGACCGCCGTCCAGAAGCACACCCAGTAGGTCGGCATCTCGATCTGGCCGTGGCTGAAGAACGATTCGTCCCAGCTGATGTCCATGGCACCCCCTCTCACTCATTCTCCGACCGACCCGACGAGCCGTCGACCAGACGAAGCCCCCGCGGTGATGGGGCCTGTCGTTGTCGCGATCGCACCATCCAATCGACTACTGTCGTTTCTGGTCAATCAATCGGGGGGTTGTAATGGGAATTTTCGTCGGCTTCGTACCGTGGATCGTGTACTGGGTACTGATCGGCAACACCAGCTTTCTGACGGCAGTATCCGTGGCGCTGGTGATCTTCGTCATCATGCTGGTCGTCGACAAGCGCAAGGGAAGGCACCCGAAGGTTCTCGAGATCGGCGGCCTGGTCTTCTTCGCCATCAGCTTCGTGATCGCGCTCTTCACCAACGACAGCGACGTCGAGAAGTGGCTCCAGCCCGCGAGCACCGCCGCGATCCTCGTGATCGCCGTGATCGGCGTGCTCATCGGCCGGCCTTTCGTGCGCGACTACGCCCTCGAAACCGTGTCGCCCGAGATCGCGCAGACCGACTCGTTCCGCCGCGTCACCGTGCAGCTCACCTGGGTGTGGATCGCCGCCTTCGCGGTGATGACTGTGTCGTCGGCCATTCCGCCGATCGTCGACGGCAACGCGACCATCCGCGACGACGCCGACGCGCTCTCGATCATCTGCTACTGGGTCATCCCCTTCGCCGCGCTCGGTCTCGCCGCCGTGGTCTCGAAGACCTACCCGGCGCGGGTGCACGACGAAGCCGTGGCTGCGGCCGCCGCACGCTGAGCATCTAGATTCCGGATGCGCGTGATGCGCCCCACAGAGACAGGAAAGACAGGAATCTGATGGCGAAGACGCCCACCATTTTCTTTCGCGACGACGTTTTCGACGACCAGTTCGCCAGAACATTGGCGGCCGTCTATGCCGGCGCATCCGACCTCGGAGAGGCGTTCTCGGCCGCGCGGGCCATCGGCGCCCACGCGACGCCGGACAAGTGGTACGGCGGCTGGCTGGCTCTCGCTCGCAACGTGGAGGCATCCGCTTCCGCCGCTGCAGCTGATGGCCACTCCGTGACGGCACGCGGCGCCTATCTGCGCGCCGCTGAGTACTACCGGCAGGCGTTCTTCTTCATTCGGCACGACCTCGACGACCCGCGGGCGCAGGATGCTTACGCCGATCACGTGCGCACCTTCGCCGCCGCTGCTCCGAACCTCGGCGTCGCGTTCGGCGAGGCTGTCGAGATCCCCTACGAGGGCACGACGCTGCACGGGTGGTTCTTTAGTCCGGATGACTCCGGCGAGGTGCGCCCGACGGTCATCTCCCCCGACGGATACGACTCGACGGCTGAAGACGGACTTGCTTACGTGATCGGGGCCCTCGAGCGCGGCTACAACGTGCTCACCTTCGATGGCCCCGGCCAAGGGCGCGCGCTCTACCGTGATCGCCTTTTCATGCGGCCCGACTTCGAGGCCGTACTCACCCCCGTCGTCGACTGGCTGCTCACCCGCTCCACCGTCGACGCCTCGAAGCTCGTACTCTTCGGGCGTTCCTTCGCCGGCTACCTCGCACCGCGTGCGGCCGCCTTCGAACACCGCATCGCCGCGCTCGTCTGCGACCCGCCCGACCCGAATCTCGGCTTGCACATCCCCGCCGTCGCGGGAAGTCTCGCCGCACCCACGATCGAACTCGAGATGCGGCTGAGCGCCGAGAAACGCGAGTTCTTCGGAGCCCGGATGGCGACCCACGGCCTCACCGATGTGGCCGAGTACTTCACGACCCTCCGCGAGTTCGACATGACACCGGTCGCGGGCCAGGTCGCCTGCCCTACCCTCCTCGTCGAGTGCGAAGGCGACCCGCTCTCCAGCACCGGCGGCGCGGATGCGCTGGCCGCCGCCATGACCGCGCCCACGACCCGCATCACGCTGACCGCCGAGAGCGGCGCCGGCGGCCACTGCGGAGGCCTCGGCCAGAAGGTCTGGGATGGCGCGGTCTACGACTGGCTCGACGGCGTACTCAAGGGCGAGTCCGCCGCCTGACCCCGGCGGCGTTTACTTGTTCGCAGCCTGGAACGCCATATCGATCAATCTGAAGTCGGCGGCGTAGCAAGCCTCTTCGGCTCCCGAGTCGTGCGCCGCCCCGCTCGTCGTATAGCTGATCAACGGTCCCGGCGCGTCAGCCACGTCGACGGGATAGCCTGCGTCTGCCATGCATTGCTGATAGCGCGCGAACCCCTCACGGTATTCAGCCTCCGTCACGGCGCCATCAGCGAGGGCTGCGGACTGCTCAGCGGATGCTTCCGGCGGCACGGCCGGAGCGGACCAGGACGCCCACAGTACGTAGGCACCCTCGCCCTCCACGCGGACTGTGTGTGGTCCTGCGCCGATCACGGCGCGACCCCCGCCTGATCCCAAGCTGGGACCATCGCAGGCGAAGATGCTCGACACCACGCCGTCGATCGAGGTGGTGTGCGTACCTGCGTCGAGGCACCCGAAGGAGAGGAACAGTTCGGTAGCTCCTTCCGGCGCCGGCCCGACATCGAGAGCCGCCGGGCCGCTCCCGTTTTCGATGATGAACGGTTTCGCGAACAGTTGAGTCGAGCCAGGCACGAGAGTGGAGAGCATTGCGGTTGTCGGCACCTGCCGCGAGACGTTCGGCGCGTCTGCAGTCAGCGCCGCAGCCGAGACCGCCGCGCCCGTGAGGGCACCCGAGAGAGCGAAGACCGCCACGGCGAGCAGCGCCCTGGGGCGTCGACGAGCCAGTGGCGCAGAATCGGCGAGGGCAACGAGCA
The DNA here is from genome assembly GCF_024979235.1 of Herbiconiux aconitum. Lineage (NCBI taxonomy): Bacteria > Bacillati > Actinomycetota > Actinomycetes > Micrococcales > Microbacteriaceae > Herbiconiux > Herbiconiux aconitum. The sequence continues at coordinate 42,308 of NZ_JANLCM010000002.1, read as the reverse complement.
TGCGGCGTTGCGCCTGGTCACGCGTGCTTTCTTCACTAGGCATTGGGCACACCTTTCGATCGGACCCCGCGTGGTCTCGGTTCGGGCATTTCGTCGCGCAGCCGGGCTCGCGCTCGGGACAGTCGTGAGCGAGCTGATGATGACCGCAGTCCGAGCAGGGAGGCGGCCTCCTCAGCGGAGAGCTCCTCGAGCACACACAACGTGATGATCTCCTGGTCTCGGGCCGAGAGCCGCCGCATCGCCGCGAAGACCTGTGCGTCATCGGCGAACTCCGACGGCTCATAAGCGGTGTCGGAGATGGGAAGCTTGCTCAACGCGATCCGATGCCGTCTCTCTGAGCGCGCCATGTTCAGACTCGTGTAGGTGGCGGTCCGTAGCAGCCACGGCAGTATCGACTGGTCGACGAACCGTACCTTCTCGCGTTTGCGCCACGCCTCGAGGAATGTGAGCGAGACGACGTCTTCCGCTTCATTGCGGGAGGGGGCGAGTCCCACGGCGTGACGACGAACCCGGTCACGGTGCCGGTCGAAGATTCGACCGAAAGCGTCACCCTCGCCCGCCAGCACGCGAGCCCAGTCTGCTTCGTCAGAGACGCTCATACTCTGGAATGTCCACGGCGTCGCGATTCGTTGCACCTCGTCACATCTGCCTTGTCCGCTCGACGACCTGATCGCATCCGAGACCGTCTGACTCCCAAACGTCGGGTGTGGCCGCTACCGATTCATGAGATCCGTCTCGGCAATGAGGTCCAGACGCGTAAGCAGGAGATCGGATGCCGCGGCGATGATTCCGAGCGCACTGAGCACGATGAAGACTGCAATGAGGAAGAACAGCACGAGCTGTGCCGGATTCCGCCGACGCATCGCGGTGATGACGAACGCCGCGGCTCCACTGAGGATCGCGACCGTCTGCCCACCCACGGTGGCGAATGCCATACGGATGGCGCTCTCTTCCGTCAGCGCTCCGTAGCTGTTGAACATGGCAGTGAGGGCGAATGGCACGACGATCACCCCGAGCGCCAAGATTGCGACGCGATTCACCCGGAACGATCGGCGCTTGGCAGTTGTGGTCGGCGTTTGCGGACTCAAGACGCTCATGCAACCGACGATACCCACGATGACCCTTTCTTGCACACATGTCGAGCACGCAATGCTGCTGCGCTGATCGAAGCACTTTCCGCTGGCAGGATCGACACATGGCCGAACCAGTAACGAGAGTCACCCTTCTTGAGCAGTCGCTTGCCGAACAGATCACCGCAGCCGTGCAGGTGCGAAGAATCACGATGCAGCCGAACGTGGTGGGCGGCCGTCACCACCACAACGGGCCCGTGTTCGGGGCGATCGAAGCCGGCTCGGCCGTTTTTCAAGTCGATGGAGGTCCGGAGACGCTTCTGCGCGCGGGCGACGTGTTCTACGAGCCGGCAGGGGTGCTGATCGACCGATTCGACGCGACATCCGAGGGCGTCACCTTCTTGGGATATTTCCTGTCCGGTGCCGACGAATCTCCTACTTTGACGCCAGGCCCTCCGACGGCGTGAGCCTTTGCAGCGTTCGCTCGGCTACGCGAGGAGACGGGGCGCACCCAGGCCGAGTTCCTGCGCGAAGCGGTGCATCTGCTGTTCGAATCACAAGCGAATCGGCTTCGCATCAAGCCAGGAGGAGACCCACCGCTACCTCGAGGCGGCGGAGGTACTCCTCCCGGGTCGCGACTTGGTGCTTGATACCGATGGAGGCGCTGATCAGCGTCTTCGCTCTCGCCGCGCCATCAGCCGGGCGGACTTCGGCGATCGCCCCCGCAACGAATTCTTCGAAGCGCGCTGAACCCTCATGCACCGCTGACCCGAGGAGCGACGGGTCGGCGACCACGACGGACACCTCCTCACTCAAGGGCCCGACGTACGATCCTGCCCAGAGGTCGAAGGCAGCGATCAGTCGCTCGGCAAGAGGGCGGTCGTGGGTGCCAAGCTCAGTGCTGATCAGACCGAGGTCTCGATTCAGGGAGTGCGTGACGGCCTCCCGAAAAAGCACGGGCTTCGAATCGAACAGGAAGTACAGGCCCGGCCGGGAGATCTGTGCAGCTGTGGCGATGTCATCCATCGACGTCTTCCGATACCCGAACCGGGCGAAAGTCTCCATCGCGGACTCCAGAACCGCCCGTCGCCGATCAGGGTCTCCTGCAGCCGGTGCGTCGGCCCGTCGTGTGGTCACAAAGGCAGCATACGTCCAAATAGACGCACTATACAAAACTAGTTTATTGCGTATAGTTCCGGTATGACCGCTTCCCCTCTCATCTCCACCCCGTTCACTGCGACCAGCACAGCCGCCGACATCCTCGCCGGCGTCGACCTTCATGGCCTTCGCGCCATCGTCACCGGCGCATCCTCAGGACTCGGCAAAGAGACTGCGCGCGCGCTTGCCGCTTCCGGTGCGGAAGTGACCCTCGCTGTTCGCAACCTCGCCGCGGGCGCCGCCGTTGCCGAGGAGATCGCGGATGCCGGCGCGCGGGTTCGGCCGCGGGTGAGCGAATTGGATCTGTCGGATCAGGCATCCGTCGCACGCTTCGTCGATGGCTGGGAGGGTCCGCTGCATCTGCTCGTGAACAACGCCGGCCTCGTGACCGGAGGTCTCGAACGCACCAGGGAGGGTTGGGAACTGCAGTTCGCGACGAACCATCTCGGCCACTTCGCACTCACCGTCGGCCTGCATGCCGCCCTTGCAACGGGAGCGACAGACCGCAACGGCGCGCGAATCGTGTCGCTCAGCTCGACTGCTCACATGCGCTCCGGCATCGATTTCGACGACCCCCAGTTCGACCACCGCGACTACGACCCGCAGCTCGCATACGCCCAGGCGAAAACCGCGAACTCCCTTCTCGCCGTCGAGGCCACCCGGTTGTGGGCATCCGAGGGCATCGTGGCGAATGCGGTCAACCCCGGCGGCGTTGCGACCGGCCTCCAGCGGAACTTCACCGCCGATCAGAAGGCATCACTGGACGCCGCAGAGGCAGCGGGTGTCTTCACCTACAAGACAGTCCAACAGGGGGCCGCGAGCACGATCGTCGCGGCCACTCGTGCCGAATTCGCGCACACCGGAGGCCACTACATCGATGACTGCCAGGAGGCTTACACCGTTCCCGACGATGCCCGCCTCGCCGACCACCCGCACGGGGTGAAGGCCTGGGCGCTCGACACCGATGCGGCGGAACGGCTGTGGGCGCTGTCAACGAAACTGACGCAGAACTGACGAGGCGGACGACCGCCGATCAAGCTTTTCTATTTCAGTGCGAAGGCCTGACAGAAGCACCCGGTGACCGGGAATCGCCGCCCTGGTCGGCCCAGCGCAGCACCCGCCGCGCCCGCAGCGTGATCCACCGACTCGACTGCCCGGCAACACACCCCATGTCGACGTGTTGGTAGCCCAGCTCGGGGTTGTCGAGCGCCCAGCGGCCAGCCGCATCGCGGCGCTCGCGCAAAAACGCGAGTGCTTCGTCGAGACGCGGATCGGGGGCGTCACCGGTGCTCTGGAAGTAGTCGAGCCCCCGCAGCAGATCGAAATCCGAACGGGAGGGAAAAGCGAACCGCAACCACGACGGGTCGATGATCTCGCCCGTGCGCCGTCGCCGCAGCAGCCGCCGCTCAAGGAGGTAGTCTTCGCCGCGCCGGCGGGCAGCGAGAAGATCAGGGCGCTGCCCGAGCGCCATCTCGGCCGCGAGAAGCCCCTCCAGCACGCAGATGGTGGTGTGGAAGGAAGATCGCCGGCTGAGCGGGGCGTCGCAATTCCAGCCGCCGTCGTCGAGTTGTTCACCGAGGAGTCGCTGGATCAAGGACTCCGAGATCTCACCGAACGTAGCGCCGATCAGCAGAACCCGGCCATTGATGCAGGGTTCCTCCTCGCCTTCGAAGAAGGGCGAGTCCCCGAATTCGGGGCCCCAGGTGACGCCGTCGCGGGTGCGCTCGATCGCGCGCCGCACCGCGGGCGCTGCAGGATCGGGGCCGAGCTCGGCGAGCAGATGCAGCGTGTACAGGTCGAAGCGCCAACGGTCGCCCGGCGTCGTGCCGCCCCATCCGCCGTCGGGTGTCTGCGCGGCCAGCAGTCGGGCGCCCCAGCCTTCTGTCGCAACCCGCGAGCGCTCCGCCGCCACCGCCGCGGTCGGCGCATCCGTCACGTCGCGCAGCACCTGCCAGCGGATGGCCGGGTCGGAATCGAGGAGCCAGTCCATGGCCGAGTCGTCAGGGGTCATCGTCGTTCCTTGGTCGGGGCGCACCGGATGCTCAGGAGCGTAAAGCGCGCATCCCCAGCCCGCAAGGGCCGCGGCCGCGACTGCGCGAGCACGGCAAGCCAGAGGCGTCCCGCGAGACCTTGCACACGGCCGGCGCTGGAACAGTTCGACACGTGTACGGTGATGCTCAGCGTCAGAAGGGGGCAGCATGAGAGCACTGAACGGGGTCGCCGCGGTGATGGTGGCGGCGGCGATCGCTGTGACCGCATCCGGATGCGTGGGCGAAGGTCCCGCTCCGAGCCCGAGCCCCACGGCGAGCGCCAGCCCGACGCCGACCGCGGCCGGCACTCCTATCGCCACAGCCACCCCGACGCCGACGCCCACGCCCGAAGCCGAAGACGCCTACGACCCGGCTGACATGGGCACCTGGGAGATCACTTATTCCGGCATCGGCCCGGTGCTGCTCGATCGCCCGGTCGACGACGTGCTCGCCGAGGTTCCTTCGGGCGAGGAGCCCTGCCGGCCGGGGATCGCCTCGTTCTTCGACAGCGGCGTCGTGGGGGTCGGCGACGGCTCCGACCTTCCGGTCGTCGCCGTGGCCACCACCGGTCCGACCCAGAATGTCGACCCCTCGGCGAGACCGCACACCGACGCGGGCATCACGTCGGGCTCGACTTTCAGTGCGCTTCTCACCGCCTACCCGGCTGCCGAGCCCTTCACCGATTCGCAGGGGCGGCCGGGGTATCGCCTCACCGACGGCTCGAGCTGGATCCACTTCACCAGCGTCGACGGCCAGACGATCAACATCATCGACGTCAGCCGCTCCCCGACCGACCTCAAGGAGTATTGCGGCTGATCGCCGGAACAGGCGGGCGGCGTCGGCGGAACAACCCGGCGATGCCAGGCGCGCAGGCCGCGGTTGGGGATGCAAGTCCCATTCCTGACGGCTAGCCTCGGGGCAAGCACGCAACCGGGGGGAACATGCAGCATTCACCGAGAGCCCTGGCTCTGTCGGCTCTGATCGGCTCGCTCCTGCTCACCGGATGCGCGACCAGCTCCGGCACATCCGAAATCGTCGTCCCCACGGCCGCCGCTTCTCCTGCCGCCGGCGGCTCGTCTCATACGATCCCGCTCACCACCAATCGCCCGAGTGACCCTCCACCTCCCGAGGACTACGACCAAGACTCCAACAACCGGCTGACCGCCCAGGAGGCGTCGCTGGGCCAACTGTGGGCCCTGGCCAACTCGGAGGTGGGCAGCGACGCCCAAAGCTCCGTCGTGGGGCCGACCGCCGGCCTGGTCGACTTCGCTGCTGCGATCACGACCCGGTGCTACCCGCTCCGCACCGCCGACGAAGTCGCCGAACTCGAGCGACTCAAGGCCGCGTACGAATCCGTGATCGGCGATGAGGCGGCATTCGAGCCCGCGCGAGCGTATTTCCTGCGCGCGACCGAGCTGTGCATGTGACGTGGCCCCTCGGGGTGCGGGGGCCGATTACATGACGGCGAGCTATTCCTCTAGGCAGGAACGCAGAGTGGTCAAGGCCGACTCGACTACTCGAGCCCAATTGGAAGCCCAAGGCTGGGTCGTCATCGCTCGCTCATGGGGGGCCGGGTTCACAGTCGACGAGCGGAACCGCCATCGTCTGTGGCATCTCGGAGAACGGGTGAGATCACTCGTCACCCTACGAGAGCTCGAAGCAGCTGACGCGCACGCCATGCTCGCTCTTGATCGGGAAACCCTCGACGACTACCCAGGCGACGTTGCGACCGCTCATGAGGCGCTGACCATTGCCCGCGCGACGCCGACCATCAACCATCGCGGGTGGGGCGCATTCGCTCTCGATGGCCGACTCGTCGCCATGACTTTCGTCGACGTCGGCCGAGACGTGGTGGAAACGGATTTCACAGTGGTGGGCCGAGGATGGCGGGGCCGGGGTATCGGCGCTGCGGTGAAAGCCCTCTCTGTGACGGTGTTGTGCGAAGAGGGCCACCTCAACTTCCGGACGGGCGGCTCGATGGACAATCCGGCGAGCATCGCCGCGAATCGCTCCGTCGGATACGAACAGGACGAGGAGTGGCTCACCTTCGTCGCTGCAGACGAGGTGCAGGTTCCACTCAGCGACCGCGGGCTCGATTGACGGCGTTGATGAGGTATGACGCCTTGCTCGCGAGTTCGTACTTCTTCTCGAGCGGAACGGTCCGCGGGTCACGCAGGGCACGTTCCACGTCACCGACATCGAGTCCGGTCAACCCTGAGATGTGCTGAAGCGTAAGGCGGCACTCGACCGTCAGCGACTCCAGGGTCGCCTTGAGCCGCTCGTCGTCGCCGATCGGCAGCCCCTCCGCCAGTTGCACCGCGAGACCGGACAGCCTCATGCTCTCGTCGCCCGAGAGCACCTGCGGCTCGGCAGACATTCCTGTCTGAACAGGCTTCGTTTCGTCGAGGAAGGCCCGAATCTTCTCGGGTTCGAGACCCGTGATGGCCTGCAGAGCCTCTTCGGAGAGGTGGCCATCCGCGATCATGCGCCCCAGTTCGTGACGCGAGTCGAACGCATCCGACATCCCGACCATCCCTTCTTTCTCGCTGCTGCGGCTAGAGAAGATTACCCAGATGATGCGTGCAGGATCCGCTCCCCCACCCCTGGCTACCGCGTGAGGAACGCCTCGATGCGAGCGAACGCTCCCACCCAGACGTCGTTCTCGAAGAAGTCCCGCACCTCGGGAACCGGGAACCCGCTCTGGAGCACCGTCACGAGGGTCTGCTCTCCGGCATCCCCCTGCGCTTCGAAGGTGATCTCGATGTGGGTCGACATCGTCATCCCGTCAGGGCTCGATCCGGTCGACTCCGTCACGAGGCGATGCGGCCGGTCGATCTCGACGAAGGTCAGCACTTCGCGGAACAGGGTGTCGGCATCCGGGCCCCACACCGTGCTCTGCTGGCCGCCGACACGAAGATCGGTCGTGATCTCCACGATCCCCGGAGTCTCGTCGAGGATGGTGAACCACACCTTCTGCTTCTCCGGATCGGTGTAGGCGTCGAAGACCTCGTCGGGTGTGGCGGGGAGCGTGCGGGTCATCCGCATCTCGATGGCGTCCGGTGTGGCCGGAGCGATGTTCTCGGTCATTTCTGCGTTCCTTTCCGGAGGGTGAAGTAGGCGTCGAGACCGTCGAGTCGACGTTCCCAGAGCCGCTGATAGAAGCCGATCCAGGCCATCGCGTCATCCAATCGCTCCGTTCCGAGTCGGCACTGTCGCGCTCGGCCGACCTTCTCCGACACCACGAGGCCCGCGTCTTCGAGCACTTGCACGTGCTTCTTCATGCCGGTGAGCGTGATGCCGGCCGGCTCTGCGAGCTGGCTGATGGTCGCGGGGCCTTCTCCGAGGCGGGTGAGGATGTCGCGGCGCGTCGCATCGGCGAGAGCGGCGAATGCCTTGTCGAGCACTTCTTGCTGAACCATACGGTTCACAATACATCACTGAACCAAAAGGTTCAATGACCTCGGATCGTGCCCGCGATGGTCGCGACGACGTCGGTGAGCCAAGCCCGCGCGGCGACGACATCGGAAGCAACAGACGTCAGGCCGTTCACCTCGGTCTCTTCGCGCGCATCCCGGTAGACCAGTTCCCATCCGCTCATGTCACGAAGTGGGAGCGGTGGCCACGCCTGTTGCTTGCGCAGGTCGAACGTTCGGATGCAGTGCCGGTTCAGGCGAGCCAGGTCAGGGCCGGCACCCCACAGCAATTGCAGGTCGACCAGATCGTGCGCTCGCGTAGAGGCGGGGTCGGTCACGGCGTGGATCTTCTGTGCGATCTGGTATTCCAGCTCCACCAGATCGACGGGCAGCAACTCTCCGAAGCCGAAAAAGGCCCCGAACTGAACGAGATCATCGTCGAGTCCTTGCTGGGTATGGGCATACGAGTCGATCTCAGGATCGGAGACCTCCACATCCAACCCGCCCCAGGGGCTCCCGAGGAACGCGAGCGACACCCGATAAGGGTGCATCACGTACCGTGGCTGGACGAGGCCCGGATCGTGAACGCTCTTCGCTCGCACTGTTGCAGTAAAGGCCACTCGGTCCTGCGCATCGGGGTTCCGTCGCTGGTCGCCCTTCGAGGGAGGAACCTTTCCCCACCCCTCGGCGAGTCTCGCGCGGAACGCTTGCTCGAACTCTTCTCCGCGAAACCGAGTAGAGACATCGAGGTCCGAAGTCGCCCTGGTGCCGCCCTCCCCGAACCTCAGTTTGATGCCCATTCCCCCCTTGACCGCGACTGCATCGGGAAGCATCTGCGCCACGATGAGCGTGCACAGCATCACGCGCGCTCGCGCTACGGGGATCATCATTTCCTCCGCGAGCAGCGCCAGGCGTGCATTCAGCTGAGTCACGTTCAACGGGGGCGGGACGACGGTCATTCCAACTCACCCCTCAGAGAGAGCGCTTCCTGCGCATTGATCAGCTCTCGCCTCAGCGTCTCGTCGATCAGCGCCGTCCATCTCTCGCGAGGCATCCTGAGTCGCACGTCGGCAAGCGCTCGCGAGACCGTAGTCGTTGCGACGCCATCGAAAGTCGTGATGTCGTCATCGAGAACGTCGGCGCGTGTCTCCAGTGACATCCACTCCGGAAGCGTGCGCCGCACCCGACGGCGCGTTCCGACCCGGATCTTCTTCGGGTTGAATTGCCCCACCCCCAGTAGGTCGAAGACCGACTCGCGGTGCAGAAATGCGTCATCGCCGCCGAGTGCCACCGCGACCGCGGGCTCAGTGAGTCGGGAGGTCGGGACGTCCTGGTGCACGTAGACGCCTTGCCCATATCGGCGGAGCGCGCCACGCGTCGCAAGTTTCCGCACTTCAACAGCGGGAACACCGGCTTCGCCTGCAATCGCGACCGTCACGACGCCATGCCGGGATGCCGCGATCTCCCACAAGTCGCGTCGATACCCCACAACACCACCTCCGTGCCATTACCGTACCATTTTCAGTACGGTATTGGCACAGTGGGCCGCTCCTCGCGCACCTCGGTAGCATGCAGAGCATGGCAATCACACTGGAGAACGTCGGGATCGCCGTGCGGGACATCGAGGAGACGATCGCGTTCTTCACCGACCTCGGGCTCACCGTCGCGGGCCGCGACACCGTCAGCGGTGAGTGGGCCGACACCGCCGTGGGCCTCGACGGCAACCACGCCAAGATCGCCGTGCTGCAGACGCCGGGCGGTCAGGGCCAGATCGAGCTCTTCGAATACCTCCACCCCGACGCTATCGAGACGGAGCCCACCCTCCCCAACGAGATCGGGATGCACCGCATCGCCTTCTCCGTCGACGACATCGACGCAGCGCTCGAGATCGCCGCCCGGCATGGCTGCCATCCCCTCCGCGGGGTGGCGAACTACCAGGACGTCTACAAACTCACCTACCTCCGTGGCCCGAGCGGCATCCTCGTGATGCTCGCCCAGGCGCTGAAGAAGGAGTGACGGCATCGGATGCGTCACGCCGCGATGAGCGGCACCGCCAGCTCCCACAGGCGGTCGGCGTTGCCCTCGTCGAGCGCGTAGGCGGCGACACCCGACATCCATCCGTTGCCGTCGTGCACGGTGGCGGCCTCGTTGTTGTCTTCGAAGTAGCGCCCGCTGACGCCTTCCAGCAGGGGTGAGGTGGCGACGAAGATGCTCGTGGCCGCTCCCTGCTCGACCGTCTTGCGCCCCTCCGGCGGAGTCTTGAGCCCGCCGGTGTGCTTCTGCAGCCCGGTGGCGATGGCTCCGGGCATCACGGCGTTGACGGTGATGCCGTCATGCGCCCACCGCTTCGCCGCGCCCACTGCGAAGAGCACCGACGCGGTCTTCGACTGTCCGTAGGCGAGCAGGGGGTCGTAGGGGCGGAACCGGAAGTCGATGTCGTCGAAGACGACGGGCGAGATGAGGTGCCCGCTCGAGCTCAACGCCACCACCCGGGCGCCGTGCGCCTCGACCAGCGCATCGTGCAAGCCGACCGTGAGGGCGAAGTGCCCGAGGTAGTTGGTGGCGAACTGCAGTTCGGTGCCGGCCGCCGTTCGCTCCTCCGGGGTCGCCATGATGCCGGCGTTGTTGATCAGGATGTGCAGCGGGCCGGTCCACGCCGACACGAACTCGCGCACCGACCCGAGGTCGGCCACATCGAGCTTGGCCACGCGCACGGCAGTGTTCCCCGTCTCGGCGGTGATCGAGACGGCGGCGCGCTCACCGGCCTCGAGGTTGCGCACGGCGAGGGTGACGTCGGCACCGTGCGCGGCGAGCACCTTCGCCGTCTCGATGCCGATGCCCGACGCAGCGCCCGTGACGACGGCGCGCTTGCCGGTGAGATCGATGCCCTCCGCGACCTCGGCGGCCGTCGACGAGAATCCGAAAGGTGAGGTGATGAGTGACATGGTTGCTCCTCTGTTCAGGCTGTCAGAAGCGTGGAACGCCTCTCCGGCCTCGGGAAGTCCCGCACAGAATGACCCTGGTTTAACCGGTACCGCCAGCACCAGGATGAGCGGCGAGACGCCCCGAGTACGGTTGCCGTATGGGTGAGAACAGCGCGAACGGCGACAACCCGATCGGCGAGTTCCTGCGCGCACGGCGCGAGCGGGTGCAGCCCGCCGACGTCGGCATCCCGCCCACACCGCGTCGCCGTGTGAAGGGATTGCGGCGCGAGGAAGCCGCCCGCCTCGCCGGCATCAGCAGCGAGTACTACCTGCGGCTCGAGCAGGGCCGTGACCAGCATCCGTCCGACTCCGTGCTCGCCGGGCTCGCCCGCGCCCTCCTGCTCGATGAGGCTGCGACCGCCTACCTCTTCGAGCTGGCACGCCCCCACCCCACCCCTCGCGTCGCATCCCGCGCCGAGAGCGCCACCGACAGTCTCCGGCAACTACTGGACGTCTGGACATTGACCCCCGCCTACGTGCAGGGCCACACCCTCGACGTGCTCGCCTCGAACGCACTGGCGCGAGCACTGAGCCCGATCTTCACGCCCGGAACCAATCTCGTGCGCGCCGCCTTCCTCGACCCCCACGTGAAGCAGCTCTGGCGGGACTGGACCGAGATGACCTCCGGAACCGTCGCCGGCCTCCGAGCCCAAGCCACCGGGGAGCTCGACGACCGGCAGCTCGCCGAACTCGTTGCCGAGATGACCGCGCAGAGCGACGACTTCGCCCGGCTGTGGGCACGCCATGACGTGCGCCCGAAAGGCGCGGGCCGATCGGTCATCCTGCATCCGGATGTCGGTGAACTCGACCTGCGCTACGAGAAGCTGGCGGTGAGCTCGCCCTCAGCCGGCCAAGTGGTCGTCGTCTACCACGCCGACCCCGGCAGCAGCACGGAGGCCAAGCTGAAGCGACTCCATATTGAAGTGACTGCGCCCTCGTAGATCCGACACTATTCTTTCGTGCATGGAGGGACTCGAGGTCGCCGTCGTGCTGGGTCTGGCGATTCTGGCCGGCGGGCTGGCGAACCGGTACCTCCGCGTGCCCGCCCCCTGGGCCTGGCTCGCCATCGGCATCGCCGTCAGCTTCGTGCCGGGCTTCCACGAGATCACCCTCCCGCCCGACGTCGTGCTCTTCATCTTCCTCCCGGCGCTGCTCTACTGGGAGTCACTCAACATCTCCGTTCACGGGTTCCGATTCGACCTGCGGGTCATTTTCCTGCTGAGCGTCGGCCTGGTCTTCGTGACGGCCGCCGTCGTCGCCGGAATCGGAACCCTCATGGGGCTCGCGTTCCCTGTCGCACTCGTGCTCGGAGCGGTTCTCTCACCGACGGATGCGACCGCCGTCTCAGCCATGGCCCCGCGCCTTCCGAGACGGATCGACACCATCCTGCGCGGCGAGAGCCTCGTGAACGACGCCAGCGCCTTGGCCCTCTACTCCGTCGCCGTCGCAGCGGTCGTCGCGGGCCGCGATCCGTCGGTGGGCGAGATCTCGCTCCGGTTCCTCTGGGCCGTCGTGGCCGGTGTGGCACTCGGACTCGCCGCCGGATATGCCCTCTACCTCCTGCGCCGCGTCGCCCGTCAACCCCCGCTCGCCGCCACCATCTCCGTGCTCACGCCGTTCGCCCTCTACCTCCCGGCCGAGCTGGCGCACGGATCGGGCGTCGTGGCCGTCGTCTCCGGCGGCTTGCTGCTCAGTCGCCTCATGCCGCGAGTGGTCTCGGCGAGGTCGCGCACGCTCGGCTTCGACTTCTGGCGCGTCGCGAGCTACATCATCAACGGCACCCTGTTCGTGCTGATCGGCCTCCAAGCGCGCGTCGTCATCGAGATCTACCTCTCCGACGGCTGGCTCTCCGTGCTCTCGCTGACCCTCGCGGTCACGGTCGCCATCTTCGCCGTGCGTTTCCTCTGGGTGGTCGCGATGGCACCGGCCATCCGCCTCCTCGACCGCCGACGCTCGCAGCGCAGCCGCCGGGTGCCGTTCCGCATCCGCGCCATCCTCATCTGGGGCGGATTCCGCGGCGCCATCTCGCTCGCCGCCGCCCTCGCGGTGCCCGCGCTCGTCGCCGACGGCCTCGGCTTTCCCGATCGCGAACTCCTCATCGCCATCACGTTCGGCGTCATCGTGCTGCTGCTCGTGGGCCAGGGAGCCACGATGCCGCTGCTGCTCAAGAAGGCGCGCCTCCCCCGCGACGACAGCTCCGCCGAGGAGCACCAGCTCGCCGTCACGGCCATGCTCAACGAAGCGCTCGAACATCTGGATGCCGATGCGACGGCAGCCGACATCTCGCCCGCCGCCCGTGACACCGTGCGCGAGCACCTCGAGAACGAGCGCGCCAGGGCGGTCGACGGGTCGGGGGCGGCGGCAGACGGCGGGGTGCGCACGCTGCTGCTCAAGGCCGTCGGCCGCAAGCGGCGCGTTCTCGAAGAACTCCGTCGAACGCGTCAGATCGACGACTCCGTCTTTTTGCGGGTGCAAGCCGATCTCGATCACGAGGAACTCCGGCTGCACACCGAAGACGACTAGTCGCCACCACCGACCGGGCTCACGTCTCTTGCGCGACTTCGCTCGCACTTGGGAACATGAGCCGACGTGGGTTGAGTCGGCAGGCCATGGCTGCCGGGCAAGGGGGCAGTTCCATGAAGCGAATCCGAACGACGCGCGTGGCCGGCGTGCTCGCCGTGCTGGCGGTCGCATCCGTCACCGCCGCGTGCACCGCAGGCGGGTCGGCGAGCCCGTCGAGCACCGCCGTCGGATCGGTGCAGTCGGTTTCCGGGCTTCCGGATGCCGCACTCGCCGTGATGAATCAGCCGCAGTTCGCCGATGGCCGGTGGCTGATCTCGGTCGAAGACATCGACACGGGCGAGACGTTGATCGACCTCGACGCCGAGAAGATGGCCGAGCCCGGATCGTTCGTCAAGACCTACAGCGCCGGCGCCGCCTGGGTGAAGTGGGGCCCTGACCACACCATCACCACTCCCGTGAAGCAGTCGGGCTCGGTGACCGACGGAACCCTCACCGGCGACCTGGTGCTGGTGGGGCAGGGCGATCTCACGATGGGCGGGCGCACCAAGCCCGACGGCACGGTCGACTTCACGAACCTCGACCACAACGACGCCAACCCCCTCCCAGGAGCGACGCTCACGACCGAGGATCCGCTCGCGGGGCTCGACGATCTCGCCGCCCAGGTGAAGGCATCCGGCATCTCCGCGGTGAACGGCGACGTCATCGTCGACGACCGCCTGTTCACGGGTGAGCTCTCGAAGCAGCCGGTCACGCCCATCATCATCAATCAGAACATCCTCGACATCCTCGTGACGCCGGGCACTGCCGGCGAACCGGCGAGCGTCGCCCTCACCCCGGCGGTCGCGCCGTGGACGGTCGTGAACACCGTGCAGACGGTCGCGGCCGGAGAGAAGGCGGCGCTGGGCACTCCGTTGGTCTCCGCCGACGACCCGCACCGCATCGTGATGAGCGGCACCATCGCCGCCGACAGCGATCCGGCGCTCAAGGTCTTCGCCTTCGACGACCCGGCGCCATTCGCGCGCACCGCCTTCATCGAGGCGCTGGGGCGGGCCGGGGTCACGGTCACGGCTGATCCGCTCGCTCCGAATCCCGAGAGCGCGCTGCCCGACAAGGCCGCTGTCGAGGCGCTTCCCGCCGTGGCAGAGCTCGAATCGCTGCCGCTCGGCGAGGAGGTGAAGTACGTCATGAAGATCAGCTACAACCGCGGTGCGCAGACCCTCGTCTGCCGTCTCGCCGCAGAGGCCGGTGAGACCGACTGCGACGCCGGCATCCCGCTGATGCAGAAGATCTGGAGTGACGCCGGGCTGGACACGACGGGTGCCTCGCTCATCGACGGATCGGGGCTCGACGGCAACTTCATCACGCCGAAGAACGCCCTCGACATCCAGACCCTCATGGCCGGGCGTCCCGATGCGGAGCGGTGGCGTAACACGCTGCCCATCCTGGGCGTCGACGGATCGCTCGCCGATGTGCAGCCCGACAGCCCCGCGGCCGGACACGTTTTCGCGAAGACCGGCACGCTGCTCGGCAAAGACGCGCTGAACGACCGGTATCGCCTCGTCACCAAGACGCTCGGAGGTGTCATGGAGGCCAAGAGCGGGCGGGATCTCGCGTTCACGATCATGGTGGACCAAGGGTTCTACTCCGATCAGCTCGGCGTGTTCGAGGCGAACGACGACGTGGGCAAGGTCGCCGCGATCATCCAGCAGGCCTACTAGCTCTAACTTTCGCGTTGCGAAAGTTTTCGCAGCGTGAAAGAATCTGGGTATGGCATCCGCTCCTCCCCAGCCCGTCGAAGAGACGCTCGGGCTGCGTGAGCGCAAGAAGCGGGAGACCGCGCGCGCCATCGAAGTGGCGGCCGTCGAGCTGGCGGCTGAACTCGGGTTGGCGGAGGTGACGGTCGAAGCCATCAGCCATCGCGCCGACGTGACGAGCCGCACCTTCTTCAACTACTTCGCAAGCAAAGAGGATGCGGTGCTCGGCGCCTCGAAAGCGTTCGGCCCACCGGTCATCCCCACCATCGAATACCAGCCCGGCGTCTCGGTGCTCGACCTGCTCATCGCCGCGGTGCGCGACGAGATCGCCTCGATCGACTTCGGCACACCCGAGCTGCAGGCCAAGCGGCGAGCGGTCGCACTCGCCAATCCCTCCCTCCTCGCGAAGGACTTCCAGCGCCTCGGCGCCATCGAAGAAGAGCTCGCCGAGCAGGTCGAGCGCCTGCTCCGCGTCGAGGGGCTCGTGCCCGCTCGCGAACGCACCGACCGTGCGTGGGCCATCGTGATGTTCGCCGGAGCGGTGCTGCGACTCGGCCTTCAGACCTGGACCCACGAGTCCGGCACCCGCCGGCCCGTCGCTCAGCACATCGACTCCGCCCGCATTCACCTGCTCGGCCTCGCCGCCGACTCCGACTGACCCGCACCGCTACCGACCGTTTCGATCCACCGCCCACACTCCGCCACCGCCCGCCGCCGCCCGCACTCCGCCACCGCACGCCCGCATCCCACCACCGCCGCCGTTCCCCGCCGCCCCCATGTCACCGCCCGACACGATTCCGAGGAAGAACCATGTCCAACAGCCCCGAACTCGAAGAAGTCGCCGACCGCGACGACCCGGCCACCTCGACGAAACCTGCTAAGACCGGCGCATCCGCCGCGACCGCCGGCCAGACCACCGACGACGGCCCACCGCAGCTCTCGCAGAAGCGGATCGGCCTCATCTTCGCCGCCCTCATGGTGGCGATGCTCCTCTCGGCACTCGACCAGACCATCCTCGGCACTGCCCTCCCCACCATCGTCGGCGACCTCGACGGCGTGAACCACATGCTCTGGGTGGCGACCGCCTACATCCTCGCCTCCACCGTCGTGATGCCCGTCTACGGCAAGCTCGGCGACCTGATGGGGCGCAAGTCGCTGTTCGTCATCGCACTGTCGATCTTCGTGTTCGGCTCGATCGTGGGCGGATTCGCGAACTCGATGGAGTGGCTGATCGCCGGTCGCGCCATCCAAGGGCTCGGTGGCGGTGGACTGATGATCCTCTCGCAGGCCATCATCGCCGACGTCATCCCGGCCCGCGACCGCGGCAAGTACATGGGGTTCATCGGCGTGGTCTTCGGCCTCTCCTCCGTGGCCGGACCCTTGCTCGGCGGCCTCTTCACCGACGTGCTCAGCTGGCGCCTCGCCTTCTGGATCAACGTTCCCCTCGGCATCGCCGCCATCGTCGCCGCCGTCGCGTTCATCAAGCTGCCACCCGTCGGTGTCGGCTCCAAGCCGCGCATCGACGTGGCCGGAATGGTCACCCTCGCGTTGGCAGCCGCCGGACTCGTGCTCACCGCGTCGTGGGGTGGCACCGAATACGACTGGGACTCCCCCGTCATCATCGGCCTGATCGTCCTCACCGTCGTCTCGGCCGTGGCCTTCGTGATGATCGAACGCCGCTCGAGCGAACCGGTCATCCCGATGTCGCTGTTCAAGAACCGCAACTTCACGCTCACCACCCTCGGCGGGCTCGCGATCGGCATCTCGATGTTCGGCGCCATCGGCTACATGCCGACCTTCCTGCAGATCGTGAACAGCGTGAACGCCACCCAGTCGGGCTTCATGCTGCTGCCGATGCTGGGTGGACTCCTGGTCACCGCGATCGGTGGCGGATTCCTGGTCACGAAGACCGGCCGCTACAAATGGATGCCCATCGTCGGCTCCCTCATCATCGCGTTCGCCCTCGTGCTGTTCTCGACGATGCGTGCCGACACCCCGCTCTGGCTGATCCTCACGTACCTCACCGTGCTCGGCCTCGGCATCGGTCTCGCCATGCAGGTGCTCGTGCTGATCGTGCAGAACTCGGTGCCCCACCGCATGGTGGGCACGGCGACCGCGGGCAACAACTTCTTCCGCGAGATCGGTGCGTCGCTCGGTTCTGCGATCGTCGGCTCGCTGTTCGTGGCGCGGCTCACCGACCAGCTGGCGTCATCCGCTGCGGCCGGCGGAGCAGCGGCCGGTGCGGTGCCGACCGACACCAACGCGCTCACCCCGGCGGCCATCAACGCGCTGCCGCCCGAGATGCACCAGATGATCGTGGATGCCTACTCCAACGCTCTCAGCCCGGTCTACCTCTACCTGGTGCCGCTGATGCTCGCCGCGGCGCTGCTGCTCTGCTTCGTCAAGGAGATCCCGCTGGCGACCACTACGGTGCAGTCCGAGGCCTGACGATCAGCCGCTGGATCGGCGACGACAGGAGCATCAGGAGCAGCGGGTAGAGGCCCAGTTGCGGCCAGACGCCCACCACACCGGCGGCGATGAAGCAGAGCACCACGCCCACCCAGTGCGAGAGCAGACGACGATTTCCGGGTGCCGCTCCGGGCTCCAGCAGCCCGGTGCGGGCCAGCACCAGCTCGTCCACCCGGAGCAGTGCCATGGTGACGCCGATCGTGCCGATGTAGACGATGGCCGCCAGGCGGTCTTCGCGTGAGGCGCCGACCTGCAGCACGGTGGCCAGCGGAAGGAAGGCGATGCCGGCGAGCCACAGCAGATTCACCGTCACCAAGGTGCGGTTGAAGCCGACGGCCCGGTTGAACATGCGATGGTGCTCGCGCCAGAACGACCCGATGACCAGAAAGCTCACCGCGGCGGCCAGCAGCCCCGGCCCGTTCTGGGTGAAGAACTCCGCAGCCGTGCCTGAGCCGGGGTCGCGCGCCACGTCGACCAGGGGCAGCACGATCAGCGTGATCGAGATCGCGATCACGGCGTCGCTGAAGAACACCAGCCGGTCGACGCCCTTCTCGGCGTCCACTTCGCGCCGCGACTCCGTCTGCTCGCCCATTCCCTGAGCCTAGGGTGTCGTTTCGGGAGGAGGAGAAGGAAACGAGGGTCGAATACGGCCGTCGTTCTGCGCTCCTCCTCCCGAAATGAGGCGCAATCGCCTCAGAGGGCCTGCGGAAGCGGTTCGGCCAGCGCGACGGGGGCGAAGAGCTTGTCGAAGACCGCGTGCCGATCGAACTGGAGGGCGTAGGCACGCGCGGCCTCCGCGCCGGCGGCGCGCGCGGCGGGCGTCGTGTGCAGCACCGCCTGGTCGATCGCCGCCGCGATCGCCGCGGGGTCGCTCACCGGCACCACGATCGCGTGGTCGCCGATCGCCTCGCCGATGCCACCCGTGAGCGTGGTGATCACCGGCCCACCGCCCGCCAGCATCTTCTCGGCCAGCGCGATGCCGAAGGTCTCCACGAACTCGGGGCGCGGCTTCGACGGCAAGACGAAGGCGGCGCATCCGGCCATCAGGAACGGCTTCTCGGCATCTCCGACGTCGTCGAGGAAC
This sequence comes from Herbiconiux aconitum, assembly GCF_024979235.1. Classification (NCBI taxonomy): domain Bacteria; kingdom Bacillati; phylum Actinomycetota; class Actinomycetes; order Micrococcales; family Microbacteriaceae; genus Herbiconiux; species Herbiconiux aconitum. The sequence continues at coordinate 23,823 of NZ_JANLCM010000002.1, read as the reverse complement.
CGGATGCGCGACGCCAGCGGCGAGCGCGAGGCCAGTTCCCGAAGCGCCTCGGCCTGCGGTCCGCGGCCCGCGATCACCAAGGGCATCGACGTCGAGGCGGCGAGTTCGCTCTGCTCGAAGCCGGCGATCAGGTCGTCCACACCCTTCGCATCCGTCAGCCGGGACAGGAAGAGCAGGTAGCCGTCGCGCGCGAGCCCGCGAGCCTCCAACAGCGAATCGGTCGTGCCGGGGTCGAGGTCGAGATAGGCGGCCGCGTCGATCGCTGGATACGACACCGCGATGCGCTCCCGGCACTGCTCGGCGAAGCGCGTGCCGTGCTGTTCGTCGACCCGTGCGGCCTCGGAGATGATGAGGTCGCGGGTGTACTCCGAGACGGCGACGCAGTGATCCTGCGAGAGGTACGACGAGAGGATGTGCGCGGCCGCTCCCAAACGGCCCTCTTCGACCGCGGTGCGCACCACGTTGGTGACATCCGAGCCGACGGCCTCGGCGATCGTGGTGACGTTCACCGGCAGGCCGGTGCCCCACGCCGCCCGAACGGCGTCGGCCACCGCGATGGTGTGGGGGCTCAGGTAGAGCGAGAGCGCGACCGTCGGCACTCCGTCGGTGAACAGCTCCACCAGGCGTCCGGTGATGCCGGCCAGGTAGCGCCCGTCGGGCACCTTGTAGTCGCCCACCGGCGCGGGTCGCTCCACGATGATTCCCGGGCTGTAGGGCAGCACCGAATCGAGGGGTTTGAGTGGCAGGCCGGCGGCGTCCAGGCGCTCGATCGGCCAGGTGACGATGCGCACCTCGTCGAAGCCGCGGGTCAGCGCCGTCTCGGCGAGGTTGCGACCTTCGACCGAGTGGCCGCAGATGACCGGATCGGCGCGAACGACGATGACGAGTCGGTTTCGGATCGCGTTCATGGGGTCTCTCCTGTCGTGGTGGTCGTGCCTGTGGTGGTGGGCGTGCCAGTGGTGGCAGTCGTGATGGTCGCGCCCGTCCCGTTGGACGGAGCTGTCGTGGTGGCCGGGACGGTCAGGGCCGCCGGTTCGGTCATGGCGGTCATGGCCGTCGTGGCCGTGTCGTGCGTCGCCGCGAGGGGCGTGGACGACTTGGACGACGACGACGATGATGACGACGGCGGCACCTGCTGCGTGCCCCAGTCGCTCGGTTCGGGCCCGAGTTCGATCAGCAGCTCGCCGCCGGCGTGGAACTCCGCGCCGCGCAACCAGCTGCGTTCGAGCGGTTGCCCGTTGAGCGTGGCCGCTTGCACGTACTGCACCGGGCCGCCCGCAACCGGCTCACGGAACCCCGCGGTGCGCACCGAGAACACTCCCCCACCCACCGCGATCTGCGCGGCGGCGAACGACGGCGCGTTCACCAGCACGAGGTTCTGCCCGGCCACCGGGAACAACCCGAGCGATGCCCAGACGAACCACGAGCTGAGACCGCCCGAGTCGTCGTTGCCGGGCAGTCCGCCGCGACCCGTGCCGAACTGCTGATGCACCGCGTTGTGCACCACCTCGGCCGTGCGGTCAGGGCGACCGGCGTAATGGTAGGCCCACGGCGCATCCATGTCGGGTTCGTTGTTGAGACCTTCGAAGCGGCCGAGTTGATAGCCCGCGACCAGCTCGGGCACCCCGGGTGCGATACCGAGCTGCTGCACCGGCGGCGCACCGAATCCGAAGAACTCGTCGAGTTGGGCGACGAACTGTTCGCGCCCGCCGCTCACCTCGATCCGTCCCGCCATGTCGTGCTGCAGACGGAACGAATAGTTGTAGCGGCTGCCCTCGTAGTAGGTGGAGTCCTTGAGCAACCCGGTGGTGGGGTCGAAGGCGTTGACCCAGCGCGCGGCGAGCTCCTCGAACTGGGTGGCGAGCGCCCGGTCGCCCACGTGCCGCGCCACCTGGGCCGTGCACCAGTAGCCGAACGCGATGTCGAGGGTATGGGTGATCGGATGCGCCTCCCCGCGCAGCAGATACTCCTCGCCGTAGGTGCGCCGCAGGTCGTCGCTCATGTGCACGAGCGCCCAGTCCCAGTCGATTCCCGGCACGCCGAGCTGGCACAGATCGGCGAGGAAGGTGTGCGCGAGCGCGCTGCCCTGGCGCGAGAAGCGGTCGCTGCCGCGCGCCATCCGGTAGCCGATCGGAAAGTTGCCCTCCTCCTCGCAGATGGTCAGCAACGCGTTGGCCAGCTCGACGGCCTTCTCGGGCTGCAGTGCGGTGAGCAGGGGCAGTTGGGTGCGGTAGATGTCCCACATCGTCGCGATGTCGAAGGCGAACGGGCCGTCGCTCGGCCAGAAGGGGCTTTCCGAGTGTGCGAACGACGGCTTGATGAGCGAGTGGTAGAGCGCGGTCGAGAACACCGTCTTGCGCTCGGGCGAGGGGGTGTCGACCGTGATGGTCTTGAGGTGCTTGCGCCAGGTCTTCTGGGTGCGCTCGCGCCGTGAGTCGAACCGCGCGGGCCCTGGCCCGCAGTCGGCGCGAAGGTTGCGCTCGGCCTGCTCGACGCCGCGCAACGAGAAGCCGATGCGAAGCTCGATGGTCTGCCCCGACTCGCTCGGCCCCGCCCACATCAGCCCGAACGGGCGCAGTGTCGTGGGCCGGATGTGGTCGAAGTCGAGCCGCGTTCCGCCCGGCATCAGCCGGCGGTCGTACCAGAGCATCTGCCGCCACTGCGGCGCATCGCACTCGACGTGCACGGCGATCGGGGCGCCCTCGGCCACCACGACACCACTGGCCACACCCGGCGAGATGGTCTCGAGGTGGGCCCGCAACGGAATGGTCGAGCCGTACGGAATGGCCAGCCCACCGAGCGAGAAGTCGATCACGATGCGGGCATTCGGATGCTGCGGAAAGGTGTACCGGTGAACGGCGCTCTTCGGGCCCACGGTGATCTCCGCAGCGATGCCGGAGTCGAGAGTGGTCGTGTAATACCCGGGCGACGCCTGCTCCTCGGTGAGCGCCCAGGTGCGGCCGAGCACATCCAGCGGCTCCACCATCGGGGTCACCCGGAAGTAGTTGTAGTACTTGCGGATCGCGCCCGTTCCCGACTGCTGGAAGTGCGTGAATCCGCTCGCCAGTTGCGCGTCGTAGATCGTGGGCGGCACGCCCTCCAGGCTGAGGTCGTAGCGCCCGTAGCCCGTCGGATAGGCGCCGGAGTAGGCGCACGCCGACACCATGCCGAGCGGATGCGTGGCACCCGGATGCGTGTTGCCGATCTGCGGCTTCGGCCACCACCAGCTCGCCGCGAGCCCCGTGGGCTCGGGCAGCGCCGTGGCCTCGGTGCCGATGAACGGGTCGACGTGGTCGATCATGCGCGGCGCCCCCATCCGTTGGTCATCGTCGGAGACTAGGTTCCGGATGCGGACGCCGGGTGAACCGTCGGTGACCGGTTCGCAAACGGATGGCGCCGCCGCCACCCCCCATTGTGTTGCATCGGCCACGAGAGTAGGAAGACATCATGACCGGACGCATCCAGATCGACCTCTTCAGCACTCTCGACGGCGTGCAGCAGGCCCCGGGCGGGCCCGACGAAGACACCGACGGCGGGTTCGCCTTCGGTGGCTGGCAAGCACCCGTCATGGACGAGGCCGACGGCGAGCAGATCATGGCGGGAATCCGAGCCATGGACGCCTTGCTGCTGGGCCGCCGCACCTACGACATCTTCGCCGGGTTCTGGCCGAGACAGCTCGACGGCGCCGACAGCGAGATCGCGCGCAAGTTCGACGGCATCCCGAAGTACGTCGCCTCGCGGGGCACGCCGGCCCTGAGCTGGCGCGACTCGCACCTGATCGGGGGCGACCTCGCGACCGAGGTGGCGGCCCTGAGGGAGCGGCACAGCGACATCCACGTCATCGGCAGCATCGACTTCGCCCGCTCGCTCGTGGCGGAGGGGCTGTTCGACCAGCTGAACCTGTGGGTCTATCCGATCGTTCTCGGGGCCGGCAAGCGGCTGTTCCCCGACGACGGGCTCCCCACGACTCTCGAGTTGCTCGCACCTCCGACCTCCTCTCCGAAGGGCACCCTGTTCCTGAGGTACGGGCCGGGGAACGGCGCGCCCACGGCCGGCGACATGTCGCGTGCCGACCGCGGGGTCTGAGCTGCGCCGCGCTGCGTCACCGGAAGATCGTCGAATCCGCTAGCATCCGAATCATGGGGTTCTTCGGGGTTGATTTTTCGGCGCGCCTGCGCCTGTCCAAGACGGTCGTCGCTGCGGCGTCGCTGTTCGTTCTCGCCGGAGTGGCGGTGACCGGCTGCACCTCGGGTGCGGGAGCGGTGAGTACCGCCTCTCCGGAAACAGTCGAAGGCGGCTCGTACGCCGGCGGCACCGGGGTGGGTGAGGTCGATCCCACCACCGACGGGCAGTTCGGCATCCCCGACTTCTACACGCCGCCGTCGCCGCTGCCGAAGGGTGAGCACGGCGACATCATCGACTCCGAAGAGGTTCCGGCACCGGATGGCGCGCGAGCCTGGCGCATCCTCTACCTCTCCGAACTCCACGACGGCACCCCGGTGGCGGCGTCGGGCTTCGTGGTGGCACCCGAAGGCGACGCGCCCGAGGGCGGCCGCAAGGTCGTGGCCTGGGCGCACGGCACCGAAGGCGGTGGCCGCAACTGCGCTCCGTCGCTCGCGCCGAAGCCGGCCGTCGACCTGGTCGACTTCTTCACCTACGAGAGCCCCTTCCAACAGGATGTCGGGGTGCCCGCGCTCACCGAGATGCTCGACGCAGGCTACGTCGTGGTCGCGACCGACTACCAGGGTCTCGGCACCCCGGGAGTGCAGCAGTACACGGTGCTCGACTCCGAGACCAACAACGTGTGGGACTCGGTGAAGGCCGCGCAGCAGATCAAGGCCACCAAGGCGGGCGACGACATGGTCGTGCTCGGCTGGTCGCAGGGCGGCGGCGCATCCGTCTGGATGGCGCAGGACACCTCCTACGGGGCTCCGCTCAACCTGCTCGGCGCCGCGGCACTCGCGCCGGCGGCCGACAACGGCCCGCAGTTCGCGGGGCAGGTGGCGCCCGGCCCGGAGAACTCGACCTCGGTGGCACACGCCGCGGCCCTGCAGTTGAACGTCTACCGCGGCTTCCTCGCCGCGTATCCCGAGCTCAAGGCCTCGGATGTCGTCACCAAGGAGGGTGAGGAGGCCCTCGCCGCCGCGGGGGTGCAGTGCGTCAACCACCTCGCGTACGTGTTCAGCTCGAACCTCACCACACCGTTCGAGACGCTCATCCAGCCCACCACACCGGCCGACTGGCAGAAGCGCCTCGACGAGAACACGCCCGGCTACGTGGCGCCGACTGCTCCGCTGCTGGTGATGCAGGGCACCGCCGACACCGTCGTGAACCCGAACGGAACCACGCAGTACTACGAGCGGGCCTGCGGATTCGGGCAGCCGGTCGAGTACACGATCTACAACGGTGCGACGCACCAGACCATCCCGGGCGACGCGAAGGGCGAGTACACCGCCTGGATCGCCGACCGCTTCACGGGCGAGCCGGCGCCCACCACCTGTGCCCCCGCCGGCAGCACGCAGACGGCGCCCACGCCCCTCCCGACCCCGTCCCCCCTGCCGACCCCAGCGGCGACGGCAGCGCCCGCTCCGGCGAACTGACCCGCGAGGAAGTGTGACCTCCCCGAAACCTGCCGAAATCCGGCGTCAGGGTCTGGTAGCTCCGGTGTGGTGGGCGTTCACGGGCAGAGCTGCCAGACCCTGACGCCGGATTTCGGCCGCCCTGGAGTACTTGGCGACTCGCGAGAGTGCTAGCGGCGAGCGCTGCGCATACGCGGCGCCCCGTCGTGCACGAGGGCCGGCAGGTGCCGGTCGAGCAGGGTCAGCACGACCGCGATGATCACGCCGATCAGCAGGATGACGAGGCAGTTGCGCAGCGAGTCGGCGAAGCCGATGAGCGTCACGTCGAGGAACGGGTAGGGATACCAGTTCATGATCGCGCCCACCACGAAGGTGAACACCAGCCAGGCCACTGGCCAGATGAAGGCCAACAGCGTGGTGCTCCACGGCATCCGGGGCCGCGGCCCGAAGATGAACCAGCCGATCAGGGTCGCCCACGGCGAGATGTAGTGGAAGCCGATGGTGGCCGCCAGCGCCCAGCCGGTGGGGTGCACCAGCGCGGCGAGGATTCCCTCGTAGACGAGGCCGGTGATGATGATGCCGAGCATCGCGTCGAAGCGCAGCACCCGCCAGACCCGGCCGTTCTTCCAGATGTTCAGCGCGAGCACGATCGAGGTGCCGAGCACGAACAGGTTGCTCTGAATCGTGAAGTAGCTGAACAGATGGAAGAACCGCGTGCCGAGACTCTGACCCACCGTGCTCTGGAAGGCGTTGACATCTTGCCCGCCGGTGAAGATGAGCGTGATCTGGATGATGAGCGCAACGCCCACCACCACGGCGATGCCGCCGAACCAGATGCGGGCTGCCCGGATGCGCGCACTGCTCGCCCCGGCCCTCGCGTCGATGCCCGCGGCCGTCGTCGCCTGCGGCGCGGCCGTCTGCTGTGCCGAAATCGGCTCGTCCATGTCGTCGTGCTCCCCCCAGAGCGGTCCCTCCGCACGCACCATGCTAGTGGCCGGATCGCGGTTGCCGGGCGACCCGGAATCGGTCCGCGGCCGTACCGTCACAGCTCTCCCTACGAATCCCGCTGACTCCGCTCCTGCCGCAGTGCGGGCAGATAGAGGAGTGCACCGAGAATACTGAAGGCCCCGGCCACCGCGAATGCCACACCGGTGCCGAACCCTTCGGCCAACGGGGTGAAGAGCAGGAGGCCGAGGCTGTACGCGCCGCCGGCGACCATCGAGTTGATCGAAAGCACCACCGCCCGGTTCGCGCTCGTCGCCTGCCGGTGCAGCAGCGTGCTGTGCATGGGGCCGGCGGCGCCATGAGTGAGGTAGGCGAGCCAGTAGGCCGCGACGAGCCCCACGACTCCCGCCGTCAGCCCCATGGCGATCACGAAGAGGCCGTTCAGGATGCGCGACCCGATCGCCGTCCAGACCACGCCCACCCGACGGCTCGCGAACCCGGCGAGCACCGCCCCTGCGGCGAACAGCGCCCAGGCCGCCGCCGAGGCGGGTCCGAAAAGGGCTCCCGCGGCCTGCTCGCCACCCAGCAATGCGGCGAGGCGCACCGGGGTCAGCGTCTCGAACGCGATCATCGCCACACTCCAGAACACCTCGACCAGCACGACGGCGCGCAGCACGGGCGACCGCCGCAGCAGCACCAGGCCCGCAAGCACCACCCGAGGCGAGTCCCGCGCGGCGGCCCACGCAGACCCCATCGGAGCCCCGACACGCGCGACCGCCCGCCGGGGCTCCCGCACGAGCAGTGCCACGAGCACCGTGTGCACCACATACAGCCCCACTGCCACCCCGAACGGCAGCACCAACGCCGACCACCCGGGCACCGGATGCCACGCCACCAACCCTCCCCCGGCGAGCGCCCCCAGCGCGATGGCCACCCCCAGCATCGTCGCCGCCCGGCTGAGCCCCCGTTCGATCGGCGCCGAGGGGTCGACGGCGTGCGCCGCGTCGACATACCAAGCCTCGAGCGGCCCCGAGTCGAGCGCCCGGAACACACCCTGCGCGATCATCGCGACCGCGAACATCCAGAACTCCGTCGAGACGACGAACAGCAGCGCCGACCCCACCGCCAGCACGCCCGAGGCGACGAGTAGCGGGCGCCGGCCCAGCGCATCCGCGAGCCCGCCGGTCGGCAGCTCGAGCACGAGCACGACAACGCCCTGGATGGCGAGCAGCCCACCGACCTGCACCAACGACAGCCCGCGTTCGAGTGGCAGCAACACCGTCAACCCGAACACGAGCCCCACGGGCAACCACCGCGTCGCGGTCAGCAGCACGAGTCGTCGTTCGGCAGCCCTCACCGTCAGCGCGGCGCCGTGCCCCCGATCGTGTCGTCTCGGCGCGCGCCGTCGTGGCTCCCGCCGTCGGTAATGCAGGGAATCCGAACGACCGACGCCGTATATGGGGTCGGTGTCACTCATTCGCTGCATTGTGCGGCCCACCCGCAGGCGGGCGGAGGTCGATGGGGCTCGACTGGGTCGATATGTGGATGCGGCGGGCCCCCGCCATCCCGCTCCCCGCCGCGCGGTACCGCGCCAACAGCGCGTCCACGTCGTCGCGCAACGCCGCCGCCTGCGCGGGGGTGACCTCCACGAACGCGTCGTTCAGCCCGAGCACGTCGACCCACTCACGAGGCCAGCCGTCGGCGGCATCCAGCCATCGTTCGGCCCGGGTGGCGAACTGCCGGATGTAGTCGCGCTGCAACCAGTCGAGAGCGGTGCGGGCATCCTCGTCGCCGGCGAAGTCGGAGTTGGTCCACGAGTGGTAGTCGGTCGACGCCCGCCACAGCCGACGCTTGCCCACGCCCTCGCCCGTGTCGGTCACGAGCCCCACCGACTCGAGTGCCCGCAGGTGGTAGCTGGTGGCGCCGCTGTTCGTCGAGAGCGCTGCGGCGAGTTCGGTGGCGGTGGCCGGCCCGGTCAGCCGTAGGCGGCTCAGGATGCGTGAGCGCAGCGGATGCGCGAGCACGCGAACCGCACGTGCGTCCAGCTGTATGCCGACGTAGTCATCCGAATCGCTCATGCGACTCAGTCTCGCATGCACACTTTCTATGCACAACTCTTCTGCACAACCGGCGCGAACCGCCCAGCCGCAGGTACTACCGTTGACACATGGCCTCTACCACCAGCACAACCACCGCGTCGGCCGAGGCAGACACTGCCCCCGACTCGCAAACCTTCTCCGACCTCGGCCTCGACGACGCCGTGCTCAAGGCACTCAAAGACGTCGGCTACGAGACTCCCTCCGCCATTCAGGCCGCCACCATCCCTCCCCTGCTCGCGGGTCGCGACGTCGTCGGCCTCGCCCAGACCGGCACCGGCAAGACCGCAGCCTTCGCGCTGCCGATCCTCTCGCGCCTCGACCTCTCCCAGAAGACCCCGCAGGCGCTCGTGCTCGCGCCCACCCGCGAACTCGCCCTGCAGGTCTGCGAGGCCTTCGAGAAGTACGCGGCGCATCTCCGCGGCGTGCACGTGCTCCCCGTCTACGGCGGCCAGGGCTACGGCGTGCAGCTCTCGGCCCTCCGGCGCGGCGTGCACATCGTGGTGGGCACCCCCGGCCGCATCATGGACCACCTCGAAAAGGGCACCCTCGACCTCACCGAGCTGAAGTACCTGGTGCTCGACGAGGCCGACGAGATGCTCAAGATGGGCTTCGCCGAAGACGTCGAGACCATCCTCGCCGACACCCCCGACACCAAGCAGGTAGCCCTGTTCTCGGCCACGATGCCGGCGCAGATCCGCCGCATCTCGCAGAAGTACCTGCACGACCCCGAAGAGATCACGGTCAAGAACAAGACCACCACCTCGGCGAACACCACGCAGCGCTACCTCGTGGTGTCGTATCCGCAGAAGGTCGACGCGCTCACCCGCATCCTCGAGGTCGAGAACTTCGAGGGCATGATCGTCTTCACGCGCACCAAGAACGAGACCGAGACCCTCGCCGAGAAGCTGCGCGCGCGTGGCTACGCAGCCGCCGCCATCAACGGCGACGTCGTGCAGGCTCAGCGCGAGCGCACCGTCAACCAGCTCAAGTCGGGCAAACTCGACATCCTGGTGGCCACGGATGTCGCGGCCCGCGGTCTCGACGTCGAGCGCATCAGCCACGTGGTGAACTTCGACCTGCCGATCGACACCGAGTCGTACGTGCACCGCATCGGCCGCACGGGCCGCGCCGGCCGCACGGGCGACGCGATCAGCTTCGTCACTCCGCGCGAACGACGGATGCTCACCAGCATCGAGAAGGCCACCCGTCAGCCCCTCACCGAGATGAAGCTGCCGAGCGTCGACGATGTGAACTCCACGAGGCTCACCCGCTTCGACGACTCGATCACGGCGGCACTGGCCGATCCGCAGCAGATCCAGCAGTTCCGCGACATCATCGGACACTACGTGGAGCACCACGACGTGCCGGAGTCGGATGTCGCGGCAGCCCTGGCCGTGGTGGCGCAGGGCGACACCCCGCTGCTGCTCGACGCCCAGGCCGAGCGCGCCCAGCGCTTCGACCGCTTCGACAAGGACGACCGGGGCGAGCGGGTGCGCAGCGACCGGCCAGAGCGCGGCCGCAACGACGACCGCGGCGACCGCACGGGCGGCGGCTACGACCGCGGCACCCGAGGCGACCGCCCCGACCGCGCCCCACGCGGCGACGGCGGCCCGAAGACCACCTACCGCATCGCGGTCGGCAAGCGTCAGAAGGTCGAACCGCGCCAGATCGTGGGCGCGCTCGCGAACGAAGGCGGGCTCAACCGGGGCGACTTCGGCGCCATCCAGATCCGTCCCGACTTCTCGCTCGTGGAGCTTCCGGCGAATCTCTCCGACGACACCCTCCGCCGCCTCGAGAACACCCGCATCAGCGGCGTGCTCATCGAGCTGCGCCCCGACCGCGGCGGCAACTCCGCCAAGCGCGAAGACCGCCCCCGCTACCGCCGAGACTGACCCCGCGCATCGAGTGGGCACGATTCGTCGCGACTCCGGTCGCGCTTCGACGAATCGTGCCCACTCGATCGCACGCATCACCCTCTGCGGGCGATGCACGCGAGCGCGCCTCGCGCCACACTGAGCCATGAAGAAATGGTCGGTGATCGTCGTGCTGGGCGCCGCGCAGTTCGTGATGGTGCTCGACGGCACCGTGATGAACGTATCGATCTCCATTGTGGTCGCCGATCTCGGCACCACCGTGTCGTCGCTCCAGGCGGCGATCACGTTCTACACGCTGACGATGGCGGCAGCGATGCTGCTCGGCGCCAAGCTCGGCGACATCTGGGGGCGGCGGCGGGCGTTCGTCATCGGCTCCTGCATCTACGCCCTCGGGTCGCTGGTGACGGCGCTGAGCCCGAACATCCAGGTGCTCTTCCTCGGCTGGTCGATCATCGAGGGTCTCGGCGCGGTGCTCGTCATCCCGGCGATCGCCGCGCTGGTCGCCGACAACTACAAGGGCCGCGAACGCATCACGGCCTACGCGATCATCGGAGCGGTGTCGGGCGGCGCCGTCGCGATCGGGCCGCTGATCGGCGGTTTCGTCACCACCTACTTCAGCTGGCGCTATGTCTTCGTGGCCGAGGTGGTGATCATGGCCGTGGTCGTGATCTTCACCCGCCTGATCTCGGATGCGACGCCCCGGCAATCCGTGCGCATCGACGTGCCGAGCGTGCTGCTCTCGGCCTCCGGGCTCGTCTTCGTGGTGTTCGGAATGCTGCAGAGCAAGACCTGGGGCTGGGTGCGCCCACTCTCCTCCCCCGAGATCGGCGGGGTCGAGATCGCTCCGCTCGGCGTCTCGCTCACCGCCTGGTTCATGCTGGTCGGCGGACTGCTCATCTGGGCTTTCGTGCACCGGCAGTTCTCGCTCGTGAAACGGGGGCGGCCCCCGCTCGTGCACATGGAGATGTTCTCCATCCGGCAGTTGCGCAGCGGCCTCAGCGTGCTCGGCGCGCAGTACACGGTGACTGCAGGCCTGTTCTTCATCGTTCCGGTGTATCTGCAGATGACCCTCGGGCTGAACGCGCTCGAGACCGGCATCAAGATCTTTCCGCTCTCGATCTCGCTCGTGCTCTTCTCGATCATCGGCACCCGGCTGTCGCAGCTCTGGTCGCCGCGGCGCATCGTTCGGGTGGGCCAGCTGGTGCTGGTGTTCAGCGCGCTGCTGTTGCTCGGTTCAGCCACCGAAGATCTTCGCAGCATCCTGTTTGCGATCGGGATGTTCTTCGCCGGCACCGGCCTCGGCCTCCTCGCCTCCCAACTCGGCAACGTGAACATGTCTGCCGTGACGGAGAAGGAATCGAGCGAGGTCGGCGGGCTGCAGGGCGTGTTCCAGAACCTGGGGTCATCGCTCGGCACGGCGTTGATCGGGTCGATCCTGATCGGCGCCCTGGCGACATCCTTCGCCGGTGGCGTGGCTGCGAGCGAGCTGCCCGAGGATGCGCGCGCGCTCATCAGCGAGGCCACCGAGGGCGGCGTCACGATCGTGCCGGCGGCGAGTGTGGCCGAGATCGGCCAGGAGGCGGGCCTGAGTGCCGATGAGGCCGAGTCGCTCGCGACGATCTACCGCGAGTCGCAGCTCTCGTCGCTGCGGGTCGCGTTCTTCGGGCTGATCGCGATCTCGGTGCTGGCGCTGCTGTTCTCGCGCGGCATCCCCGCGACGGTGCCCGAACGCAGACGCGAGGCCGCACCGACATCCTGATTCCGCGCCCCAGCGCGCCTACCTCACCGCACCGGCGCTCGGGATGGTGTTCAGCGCGAGCTCCAACGGAATGCGCGGCTGGGCCTCGGATCGCGTGCGCCGGCTGGCCACACTCAGCACGCCGACGGTGGCCGCGGCAGAGCAGAAAGACGACCCCGATCAACAGCATCACGACCTGCACGGGTGACGCTGGCCACGAACGCGACGATCAACGGTCAGCGGCGGCGGGAAGGAGCAGGCACGAGGTGGGTCCTGGTGAGATCGACCATAGACTGATGGCACCGGATCGCGCCTGGGTCTTCCGCTTTCCGTTAAGGAGCATGCCATGACCGAACCGAGCGAATCCCGCGTCGGCCTCTACATCGACTTCGACAACATCGTCATCTCGCGCTATCAGCAGCTGCACGGGCGCAACGCCTTCCAGCGCGACGGCATCCGCGATTTCGACAAGTCGGCCCCGGATGCCGACCCCGAGATCGCCGCCCGCCTCGCCGCCGCGACGGTCGATTTCAACGCCATCATCGATTTCGCTGCCTCGTTCGGCACGATGGTGGTGAACCGGGCCTACGCCGACTGGTCGGTGCCGGTCAACGCCAGCTACCAGCGCCAGCTGATGTCGCGCGCGGTCGACCTCACGCAGTTGTTCACGACCACCACCCGGGGAACGAAGAACGGCGCCGACATCCGGCTCGCCGTCGACGTGGTCGAAGACCTCTTCCGGTTGCCCGACCTCACGCACGTGATCATCGTGGCGGGCGATTCGGACTACATCGCCCTGGCGCAGAAGTCGAAGCGGCTCGGCCGATTCGTGGTAGGCATCGGCGTGGCCGGGTCGACCAGCACGTCGCTCGCCGCGGCGTGCGACGAGTTCGAGGACTACGACTCGCTTCCCGGCATCGAGAAGGTCGTCGCCACCGTTGCGACCGCCGCCGGCACCGCTGCCGGCGCCTCGGCCAAGCGGGCGTCGGGTCGTCGTGCCTCGACCGCCGGACCGGTCGACACCACGGAGTCGACGGATGCCGCCGACGCCGCCGACACCCCGGCCAAGAAGGCGGCGACGCGCTCGCGTCGCGTCACCATCCCCACCTTCTCGCACAGCGAAGACACGTCGTACGACGAGCCGGAGCCGGCCGAGGACATCGATCCCCAGACGGTCGCCACCGAGCTCCTCGTGCGCGCCCTGCAGATCGGGCACGCGAAGGGCGACGCCGACGAGTGGCTCAACACCGGCACGGTGAAGAACCAGATGCGCCGGATGGACCCGTCGTTCAACGAGAAGCCGCTCGGCTACCGGTCGTTCACCGACTTCCTCTCGTCGCGATCCGACGTGGCCGAGCTCGAGGAGGAGGGTCCGCAGCGGCTCATCCGTCTGCGCCCGGGGGCTGCCGCCCGCCGCTGACCCGCCCGTTCGGACCGGTCGGATCAGCGCATGCGGTCGCCCAGGAAGCCGAGTCATCCGTCGACGCATTGTCGACAACGATCACCTCGTCGGGCGCAACGGTCTGACGACGGATCGCTTCGAGGCAGGTGCGCAACCGCGCGGCGTCGTTCTTCACCGGGATGACGATGGTCACCTCGAGCGGAAGTTCGCCGGAGGGTCGGCCGTCCGCCACGGCCCTCCGGCGTTCACTCATGCTGCGGTCGGCCCGAAGCTCGCCTCGACCTCGGCCAGTTCGAGCTCGGCGGTCTTCTGGATGAGCTTCAGCAGCTCAGGGTCCAGGCCCGGCGAGAACTCCTCGAGCCGCTCGGGTGCGATGAACGACGGCGTGCCCTTCGGTGCCTGCTGGGTGGCATCCAGCTCGGTGCCGTCATTCGACGGCGACGCCCCCTGGAAGATGCGGCCGGCTTCGGATGCGCCGGTGAGGTCGAAGGAGTACTGCTTGCTCTGCAGACCCAGGTCGACGAGCTTCTTCACCTCGGGGAACTTCTCGGCGTTGGTCTTCGGAATCGGCAGCGTCTTCTTCCAGTCGATGCCGAGAGTCTCGAGCGCCTTGGCGTATGCGTTCTCGTGAGCCTGGTCGCGCACGATCAGGTAGGCGATGGTCGAACGCGCGGTCTTGTTGGCGGTCATCTCGTAGATGCGGCATTTCTGCAGCCGTCCGGTCGACTCCAGCATCAGGTTGTAGAGCAGGTCGAGCACGAGGTTGCCCGAGTTGTAGACGTAGCTGCCGAGCCACGGGTTCCCGGCCGCATCGACCGGCAAGGCACCCTGCGCACCGACGAGGTAGTGGTGGATGTTGCCCGTGTCGAGCGCAATACTCAGCGGAGTCGCGCCCCCGGCCCCCGGGGTGTCGAGGGGATCGGTCTTCTTGCCGTGGTAATCCGGTGCCCCGTCGAGCAGGCGCGAGATGGTGGTGCCGATCAGCTCGACATGGCTGATCTCCTCGGTGCCGACGCCCTGGATGAGGTCACGGTAGGGCTTGGCGGCCGCACCGCGGAAGTTCATGGCCTGGAACAGGTACTGCATCATCGTGCGCATCTCGCCGAATTGGCCGCCGAGGCCCTCCTGCAGGGCGTTCGCGGCCGCGGGGTCTGGCTCGTCCTCGGCGATGTCGTTGATCCATTCCTGAACGTGGAAATACATGCGATCCTCCGTTTGATACCGGCGACGGCCTGTCGCTCGCATTTTCACTCTGCTCCAGGCACCGACTTCCTGCGGACCCTTGCATTTGCTGCCGTGCGGGCGCATGATTCGCGCAGTGCAGAAACGATGGCGCCCCTGCGCCCAGGGCGCTATCCTGGAAGAGACCCCGGACCTGGTCACGGACGTTTTCTCCGGACAGCACAGGCACGGCAGCGTCCGCTCCGCATCGAACAGGGGCAGGCATCATGGGCACTCTCCATTACGGACAGTCGGGGTTCTCGATCGAGATCGACGATCGCGCTCTGGCACACCTGAAAGTCGTCATTCTGACGTTGCTGCGGAACGGGCAGAGCATCGCGTTCAGTTTCGCCCATCCGACGAGCGAGGGCAGCGGACGGGAGACCATCTGGATCACGCCCACTTCCGACATCCGGTTCCACTTCCTCGGTTCTCGCGCCCCGCAGCTCAATCGCGCGTGGATCGACGCGATGCTCTCCCGAGCTGACGGATCGACTGGACTGCAGTTGATTCCGGAAGGCGCCGACCTGCGGCGGCTCGTCTCGGTCGCGAGCTAGACCGGATCGGGGCACCAGCTCATGGGTTTTCTCTTCTACGGCACCACCGGATTCGCGGTCGAGATCGACGACCGCCCGCTCGCGCACCTGAAGGTCGCGATCCTCAGTCTTCTCCGCGCGGACAAGTGCGTCGCGTTGTCGTTCGTCTACCCCGCCCACAGCGGCAGCGGCCGGGAGACGATGTGGATCAGCCCGACGACCGAGCTCCGGTTCCGGTTCAACGGCAGCCGCCCGATGGCGATCAACGAACAATGGGTACGGATGCTCATCGAGACCGCGAACACCGGCACTGGTCTGCATCTCGTCGACGAGCCGGCCCCGCTCTCCGCTGTGCGGGTGTGAGGAGCTCGTGTCTCATCACCGCGTTCTGGTCGACATCGAATTCGTGCTCGACGACGAAGCGTTCAAGGTGGCGCACTTGACCGACGACGCCACCGGCGTCTCCGACGCCACCGATGCGGCCGTCAGGGATGCGGTCGCGAGTGTGCTGATCCACGCGGAGTGGGATCACTACGTGGTCTCACCCTTGCGGAGCATCGTCACGGTTCGGCCCCTCAAAGCCGACGGTCGTTACGACGAACTCCTCCTGCCCGGAGAGCACGGGGTCTGAACGCTAGCGCGACTGAGCCTGGGATATCACCCGTTCGGCGACCACCGACAGTCGCGTTCCGGTGTTGCGGGCCTGCGTCCGCATCTGTGAGAACGCGTCTTCCATTGAAAGGCCCTCGACTTGGGAGAGCACTCCTTTGGCCTGCTCGATGAGCACCCGGCTGTTGAGCGCGTGCTGGAGTTGCTCACGAGCGATGTCCGATTCGCGGAGGGCGCGTTCCTGAAGAATCCCGATGGTCGCAACATCGGCGAGGGTCTGGGCCGCCATCGCGTCCTCCGGGTCGAGCGGACCGACCTTGTCGCGAAAGAGGTTCAGCGACCCGATGGTCTCACCGCGCAGTCGCAGCGGAATGGCGTGCATCGACTGGTAGCCGACCTGGGCGGCAGCCGTGGCGAACTTGGGCCAGCGTGCGTAGGTGCCGGCGATGTTCTCCACCGTCACCAGGCGGCCGGTCTCATAGGCATCGATGCACGGGCCTTCGTCGGCGCGGAGTTGGAGGAGCCCGATCAGGTGGCTCCGTTCGCTCGTCGACGCCACCACCTCGAGGGCCCCCGTTTCATCGGGGATCAGGATGCCGGCATCCGTGGCTTCGAGGATGAGGGCGCAGCGCTCGACGAGCGTGTGGAGCAGATCGACGACGTCGTAACCGACGACCAGCGTGTCTGCCAGTTCGACGAAGGTCGTGAGCAGTTGTTGTTCCCGGTCGGCCGCGATAACCATGTCCCCAACCTAACTCTTCCGGCCGGTCACAGGGGGAACGATATCTCCCGGTTGACGATCTGCGATGCGATGTCGCGAACCGATCGCCCGTCGGCGAAGGCGCGAGCGCGGATGAGCAAAAGCGCATCCTCCGGGCTGACCTTCATCTGCGCGATCACCATGCCGGTGGCTTGATGCACCTCGCGGCGTGAGAACGGCCCGTCCTGTGCCGGGTCGCCGTCGTGAGCCGGCCGCCGATCGAGGGCCTGGTTCAGAACGTCCACCGCGGCAGCGGCGGCCAGCGCGGAGGCGCGTGCGACGTCGGTGGTCGTGAACAGCTGCGGCGTATCGGCGTAGAGGTCGACCGCGCCGATGTCCAGTTCACCGACGAACAGCGGAAAGGCGAAGACGGAGTGGATGCCGAACTGCGCGATCGCGGTGTGCAGGCTCGGCCAGGTCGGGCTCCGGGTGTGCTGCAGATCGGAGACGAGCACGGGAGCTCGCGCGCTGAGCGCCTGCCAGCACGGTCCCTCCCCCAGGTCGATCTGGAGCTCGTCGAGATGCGCGGCCAAGGCGTCGCTCGCACAGACCGTCTCGGCGTCGAAGGGATTCTTCAACGTGGAGATCGCGGCCCGCGTGATTGGGAGCGACGCCACGAAGGGATCGCAGAGGGTCGGCGCCCGTTCGACCGGAAACTTCGAGATGGTGTCCTCCTGGCCCGTCACCCAGCAGAAGCCGGTGAGCGATGCGGCCTGGGTCCAGGACAGCGTCCCCTCACCATACGGCACCCGGCATTCTCGCGCTCCCCGTGGCCCGATTCCCCCCACATACTCAGTAAGGAGCTACCTCTTGATCTTCTTGCGGGCCTTCTTCGTCACGTTCTGGGCGGCTTTCACACGAGTTCCGATGATGTACCCGGTGATTCCCACGGCGATCATCGCTATCCAGGCAACAGGCTTCGGCATGATTTCCTTCGTTCTGTTCGGAGTTCTCTTCGGAGAGAGCGTTCCCTCGTCTGCGACGCTACGCCGGCCGGGCACCTCATAGACGGGGGTTGACACCGCTAAAGGCCGTCGACCGGCGCCACCAGTCCGTGCTCGAGGGCGAACAGACTCGCGCCCACCCGGTTGCTGGCGCCGATCTTCGTGTAGCTGCGTTCGACATGGTTGCGCACCGTCTTCTCGCTGAGCACGAGGCGGTGCGCGATCTCCCGATTGGAGAGTCCCCGCGCAACGAGGCCGAGGATCTCGGTCTCGCGCGGGGTGAGCGAGTCGTCACGAGGCGCCCTCGACCGCACGTGACCGGCCACGGCCAACACCGCATCCGCACTGTCGGGGTCGAGATGCCCACGGGAAACCCGGTTCCGAAGCCGTGCCGCAGCGCCTTCCGGAGTGAGCGGTTCGCGGTAGGGCCGCGGCTCCAGCGCCGATCGATAGGCGACGGCGGCGGCCAGAATCCGCTCGGGCCGGCCAAGCGCCGCGCCGGACAGACCCAGCGGATACCCCGATCCGTCGAGGTGCTCGTGGTGAGCGCGAGCGATCGCGGCGACGTGGTCGAGTCCGGTGATCCGGGTCAGCACCCGGTCGGTGAGATAGGGATACATCCGCACGCGCTCCCATTCCGCCCCCGTCAGCTCGGCGGGCTTCGACCAGACCTGATTGGACACGCCGATGCGCCCGATGTCGTGGAGGTGGCCGGCTCGGCGGATCGCGGTCACGTCGTCGGCCGGAAGGGCGAGCTGCACGGCGGCCGCCTCGGCGAGTGCGGCCACGCTGCGGGAGTGGCCGAGCGCGAAGGGGCATTTGAGGTCGGCGAAGTCGCCGATCGCGGTCAGCAGCACATCGAGCTGCGATTCATCGAGCCGGGTGCCGGCCTCCGGGGCGATCGACAGGGCGCGCTCCCACGGGTCGTCGCCGGGAGCCGGGAAGAGCGCCTCCGGGTCGCTCGTGTACGCGTCGACCACGGCCGGGTCGAACTGACCACCGCGCCGGCTCCGCGCCAGCGCGACCGTTCCTTCGACTCCGTACAGGCGGTGGTGCACCTCGGCGACGTCGGCGAGCTGAGCCACTCGCATCTCGATCGGGATGTCGGCACCGGACACTCCGGCCGGGAGCCCGCCGCCGTCGAAACGCTCGAAGGTGTACGCGAGCGCCCGCTCGACATCCGCGTCGAGTCCGATGTGCCGGCCCAGGAGCGCGGCCGAGGCGCAGTGGGAGTGGATCAACGTGGCGAGCTGACCGCGGGCATCCCGCATCAGCGTCGCCATCACGCGCACCCGTTCGCCGAGCGGCTCACCGCGTGCGACGTTACCGACCAGGAAACGCAAGTACGGCATCCCCGACCAGTCGACCAGATAGGCTTCGCGCCGCACCGCGATGTCGTCGCCGAACCAGCGGGCGTATTCGTGCGAGTCGGCATGACAACCGATCCACATCAGTAGCGTCGTGTAGTAGACCGTGGACTTCTGCTGCCGGCTGAGACCGAGTCGGTCGGCCAGGCCGCAGGCGACGACCGCCGAGCGGAGCATGTGCTCCGCCGGCTGACCGAGCCCGAGGTCGATCGCCACCGAGAGCCCGGCGAGCACCTCGACTCGTCGCGGCAGCCGTGCGGCAACGGTCATTTTTCCATTGTGGCACCGGCGGGCCGGCGGATGCGGGCGGCCCGATCGACGGTCTCCAGCGGCTGGCCCGAGTCGACCTGAGGACTGAACCGGGCTCGACCGATGAAGAAGATCCCCCGCTGCGGCAGCCAGAAGTCACCCAGCCGGGTCTGCACGTCAAGCGGTGCCGGTGCGCCGAGGTCGTGGCCGTTGAACGAGGCTGCGCCTCCGACCACACGCCAAACCTTCACCGGCGCCGACCGGAAGCGATGGCCGTTCGGCGTCGCGCCCTGCAGTCTCATGCGCCCGGATCGGAGCATGTGGCGTGCCATCGGCTCCATGGCGGCGAGCACCGCTCCGCTGTTCCAGGCGAACGCGGGGAGCACGCCTCCCATGGTCGTCATCATCCGTGTCGCGGGAGTCGATCCCAGTTCGATGCGCCAGGTCACCGTGGTGCCGAGGGCCACGTCGAGCGTGTGATCGTCGCGCCAGGACACGTCGATGGCGGGCACCCGGATGTTCGTGGTCACCGACCCGAAGTACCGGGGGCAGGACGATTCGAAGGCGCCGGTGGTGTGGATGGTCCAGTGGCCGGCCGGGTCGCGATGCCAGAGGGCTCGGTAGGCCGGTCCGATCGAGGTGGCCACCATGTCGCGCAGTGCGAGGTAGTGGCCGGTCGCGAAGGGCATCCCCATCACGCCGTAGCCGGTGAATCGTTCGTCGTCGCCGTCGGGGAGTCGTGGATGGTCGAGAAGTGCCTGGACTGCGTGTCGCGGTGTCGTTGTCATGGTTTCAGGTTCGCGCCGTGGGCGGGTGCCGCGCGTGGGGCATCCGCCTCAATCCTGCGATGCGGGGCGTAGTAGCCTGATGGTGTGCTTGACCGTCATCCCCAACGGACTCAGCTCGATGCCCTGCTGAGAAGCATTCGCGAAGGGCGGAGCTCGATACTCCTTTTGGATGGCGGCGCGGGCATCGGCAAGACCACGCTGCTCGACTACGTGGCAAAGCGCGCCCACGACATCGAACTCCTGAGCGTCACCGGCATCCAATCCGAGGTCGAACTCGCCTACGCTGCGCTGCACCAGCTGTGCCGCCCGCTCGAGCAATCCATGTCAGCACTTCCGGCGCCGCAGCGGGAGGCGCTCGAGATCACTTTCGGGCAACGAGAGGGCGACGCGCCCAACAAGTTCCTGGTCGGGCTCGCAGCGCTCGGTCTGTTGTCGGAAGCCTCTCGTTCGACGCCGATCCTCTGTCTCGTCGACGACGCCCAGTGGCTCGACGAGGCGTCGGCCCAGGTGCTCGGCTTCGTGGCGCGGCGACTCGGATTCGAACCCGTCGGAATGGTGTTCGCACTGAGGGCGCCGAGCAGCACCGCGCTGTTCGACGGCGTACCGCCGATCACGGTCGAAGCCTTCGAGCGACACGATGCCGAAACCCTGCTGTCATCGTTGGTGCCCGGGCCCATCGATCCGCGGGCCATGGAGCGCGTCCTCGACGAAGCAGACGGCAATCCGCTCGCGATCGTCGAGTCGGCACGGGAACTGAGCCGAGCCGAGATCTCGACGGGCATGATCCTCCCCGCCACGACCGCGAGCCCCAGTCGGATGGAAGAGCACTACCAGCGCCTCCTCGGCGCCCTGCCCGACGACACCCAGCGCCTGCTGCTGGTCGCCGCCGCCGAACCCACGGCGCAGTCGCACATCATCTTCGCCGCCGCCTCGACGTTGGGGGTGCAGGCATCGGCGCTCCAGCCTGCCATCGCCGCCGGCCTCGCACACCCTCCCATGCGTTTCAGCCATCCGCTCGTTCGATCGGCCGTCTACCGCGCCGCGACCCCGGACGCGGTGCGAGCCGCGCACGCCGCCCTGGCCACGACCATCACCGGTGATGCCGATCCCGATCTGCTCGCCTGGCACCGTGCCCGAGCTGCTCCGGATACCGACGACGACGCTGCCGCCGACTTAGCCGCGGCCGCCGCCCGCCTGCAAGCCCGCGGTGGAACGGCCGCCGCCGCGGCGCTTCTCCATCAAGCGGTGCAGGTGAGCTCGGATGACGTCCGCAAAGCGGAGTGGCTGCTCCGGATCGCGCAGGCCGAGCTCGCCGCCGGGCAATATGACCTCGCGACCCGCGACATCGCTGCGGCGGCCGGGTGCCTGCCCGAGAGACTGCTCGCGGAGTCGAAACTGACCGAAGCGAGAATCGCCTTCGCCCGAGATCGCGGGGGCGCTTCGGTGTCGCTGCTGCTCGACGCGGCCGAGCATCTCGCACCTGACGATCCGGATGGCGCGAGGGAGGCCTACCTGGAAGCCCTGTCGGCGGCGATGTTCGGCGCGTCGCTCGCGGAGACGGGTGCCCGACGGGTCGCCGAGCGCTGGCTCGCGGCTGAGCCCACTCCCGGAAGCCGCCCCGCCCACCTCCTGCTCGACGCGATGACCCGGGTGCTCACAGATGACGACCCCTCGGCCAAGCGGAACCTGCAAGAAGCCCTCGCCCCGTTCAGCGGCGAGATCGACGACGAACGCACCCACATCCATTGGATGTGGCACGCCACCATCTCCGCTCTCGCCGCGTGGGACTTCACCACCTGGGACGCGGTGTCCCTCCGGCACCTCGGGTACGCCCGCGAGGCCGGCGACTATTCCGAGCTCCCCATCGCGCTCACGACTCGCGCCTACGCTCATCTTTTTCGTGGCGAGTCGTCTGCCGCCGTCGAAGCCGTGCGTGAGATGCAGACGATCGCAGCCGTGACCGGAAGCCGGATGGCTCCGACGGCCGCCATCGGGGTCGCTGCGGTCGAAGGATCGGACAGCGAACTCGACAAGCTGGTGCGCGCGACGATCGCCGACTCCGAAGGGCGTGCAGACGGGAGCGGCCTGGCCATCGCGTATTGGGGTGCGGCGGTGCTGAACAACAGTCGCGGGCACTTCGACAGGGCGCTGGAGTGGGCACGGTTGGCCGGTGGGCAGAGCAACCCGCTGCATTCGGCCACGAATTGGGCACTCGCCGAGGCGATCGAGGCGGCAAGCCGAGTGAAAGGGGCGGATGCGTCGAGCGAGCTCGCCCAGCTCGAGTCGGCGACCGCGGGTTACGGCACGGACTGGGCTCGAGGCGTCTATGCGCGCTCGAAGGCCCTTCTGAGCTCCGGCGCCGACGCCGAGTCGGGCTACCTCGAAGCGATCAACCTGTTGGAACGCACTCCCAGCCGCCTCGATCTGGCGCGCGCGACCCTGGTCTACGGGGAATGGCTCCGTCGTCAGAGGCGGAGGCCGGACGCCCGCATCCATCTGCTGCGCGCCCATCAGGTGTTCGCCGACATGGGTGCCACAGCGTTCGCGCTCCGTGCCCAGCAGGAACTCCACGCCCTCGGCATCCTGACCGGCGCTCGGCGCGCCGATGCCGGCAGCGGACTCACCTCGCAGGAATCGCAGATCGCCCAGCTCGTCGGTCAGGGGCTCACGAACAGCGAAGTCGCCTCGCGGATGTTCCTCAGTTCTCGAACGGTGGAGTATCACCTCGCGAAGGTGTTCACCAAGCTGCAGATAACGTCGCGGCACCAGCTCTCCGGGCCTACGGATCGCGACCTGATCGGGCCCACCGGGATCTGAAGGGACTGTCCGTTCCCTCGCATCTCAGCCGGCGCCGCCCGATCCGAGCCACAACCCGATCGCTGCCGCCGCGACCGCGGCGACCAGCATCACGAGACCGTTCACCACGGCAGCGACCCCCTTTCGCGCGCGGAACAGGTCGGCCGTCTGAGTGCTCGCGGTGCTGAACGTCGTATAGGCCGCCAAGAACCCTGTGCCCGCGATCAGGCGCAGTTCGGGGGTGAGTAGGCCCGCTGTCGCCAGCCCTGTCACCACACCCAGAAAGAATGACCCGGTGACATTGATGATCATTGTTCCGATCGGGATGGGAACGCGCTTCGAGTAGCGCGTGATGAGCGTGTCGAGCGAGAATCGTGCCGCGGCCCCGAGCCCTCCCGCGACTCCGACGAGTACAACGGTCCAGACGATCATGATGAGTCACCCGTCATGCGTGCCCGATGGAGCGCCCTGGCGGTGGCGGCGCCGAGCAGGGCCGCCAGCACACCCAGCGCCACGGTGGGCAGGGCGTAGACGAGCGAACCAACGAAGTTGCCGGTGTCGATGAGTCCGGTCTCGTCGACGACGAACATGCTGTAGGTGGTGTAGCCGCCCAACAACCCGGTGCCAAGACCCAGCCGGGCGGCCTTGCGGCTTCCCGTGTCGGGGCCGCCGAGCTTCAGCGCTTCGAGCAGCCACCCCAGCAGCAAGGCGCCGCTCAGGTTGATGACGACCACATTGACCGGCAACGCCCCGGCATTGGGAATGACCGTCGAGAGCCCGTAACGCGCCAGAGTTCCGAGCGCACCTCCCAGTGCGACCAGGGGAATGTATTTCGCTTCGGACATGCGGCGGCCTTGTTCAGCGGAGGGGTGTGATGCCTTGGGTTCCGCGGGGGAACGTGGCGAGCACTTCGGCG